>JAOQAJ010000311.1 GCA_025963675.1 Segetibacter sp. | reverse complement strand
CAACAGCAGCCGCGGATTTGTAACGCCATTATCGAAATACTGATTTTACCTGTTAAATATTACTTCCGTATTCTTGTCTACAAGGGTTTCTGTTAGACGGAGATACTAAAAAACAGCTCGTGCAATTTCTGTGTCTCTTATCAGCCAGGCGTCATTAATCCTTGCTTTCATACTTGCTAAAGCTCTATGGTTATTGGTTGATGCATACACAGCCTTTAACCCGGTTAAAGACCATCCGTTATTGGGATTGATGACAAGGTCTTTTCTGAAAACTTCTTCAGCCTGTTTATACTTTTTTGCTTTCAACAATGCGTTCCCCAGGTAGTGCCGCGCGGGTATCAACCAATCCCTTGGCTCATTGTATACCAGTTTGTCTTCTGCATCTACGGCTTGTTGCAGGTGAGCTATTGCAGTTGTATAATCCTGCTGTTGTTCTGCTATAATTCCTGCAAGCAATTTTTCAGCAATAGTTGAACTGCTGTAAGCTGAGTTAAAAGGAACCAGTACTTCTTTTAAAGATGCATTTTTCATTTTTAGTTGTAAAGCTGCTAATGCTGCATTTGCATCTGCTATTTTATTCTTTCTTGCAAAGGCAACTCCCCTGGCAAAGAGTTGCAATACCGGCGTAAAAGTTAAGGAATCAGCAACAGGGATATTGATGATTTCATCCCATTTTCCAAACCTCACATTGGTAAAGAGTTTAGATTGATCCAGGTATTGTGCAAAATTTCCGAGCGCACCAGGCATACTCAAATAAAAGGCAGGAATTTGTTTCGATAATTCATGCGAGGCATCCACTGCTTGCTTATAGTTGCCGGCCATTTGCGCACAGTTCAATTTCATATGCAGGTTGTGTAGACTATACAATGCAATGTTTTCAGTAGTTGGTGAAAATGATGAATTGTATTTGGCATAACCTGCAACAGCTTTGTCATTTACCTTAATGCCCTTGTTGTAATAGCCGGTACGTATGAAGATGTGTGAAGGCATGTGGGTGATGTGAGAAACATCAGGCATGCTTTGAGATAGCAGCTCAGCGCTTCTCATTGCAGCTTCGGGCTTTGCTGACGCTTCAACTGCATGAATAAAATAATGATTGGCACCGGGATGTTTTGCGTTTAAGGTAAAAGCATGTTTTATAACCTGCACTATTTGTGGTGTCCATGGTTTAGGGTTGTAGTTGTGGTCATACAAATCCCATGGATGCAATAACATTAGTGCATCTGCATACAATGTATTTACATCAACATTACTGCTGTTTGTGGTATAGACTTTCGCCATTGCATCTCTATACAAACTATTTAGTTTTCCCTGGTCCGTGGCTGTATCGCCGGTGTATCGAACTGCCATCGCATCAATTAGGCCCTTTTCTACAGTTGAGCAGTTGGCGTACAGTTGTCTTGCTTTGACTGAAGAAGGATAAGCTTCAGAAGGCCGCTGGTAACCAAAGTCGTTTATGTTTGGTCCAAATGCCAAAGCTTTGCCCCACCATGCCATGGCGCAGGTTGAGTCAAAACGGGTTGCTTTTTCAAACGAAGCTCTTGATTCTATAATATGAAATGCATAATACATATTGATTCCCTGGTCGAAATAGAACTGCGCGCTGTCAGAAGTCGTTGTAATCTTCCATGAGTAGTTACCCCACCCGCTTAATGCCGGTATCATTTCGTCAGCACCAGGAATATATAAAGGAGAGCACCGGATACTAAACTTTTTTTGGCGAAGTACGCTTTGAATAGCCTGACGGTCGCCGGCCTCTTTTTGCTGTACTCGTTCGAAAGCAGCAGCTGTAACGAATGCAACAACAACTATCAATAGAACGGGCATCTTTCTCATAAGAAGAATTGGTAGTATGAAGTTTAAAAGTTAGGGAAATATGTTTGTTTGTGCAAGTGGGGATAATGCTCAGATTTTTATCAAATGCATTTTTACGAGGTTAATTAAAGCGTTCGACACCCGGTAGAATTAGTTCTAACGGATAAAAGAGTAACTAAGGCAGTTGCATTAAGAGAAAAGTTACTGTACACTGAGAAAAAGTAAAAACGCCCGACTTCGATCACCGCCTTCTAATTTTTTCCAGGTTGTACACTTTCGATCGCTTCGTTCCTCGCATCACTACTTAATTCTTTACCGGCAACAACGCATACTTCTGCCCGTACTCAACCATTTGCTGGTAGAAGCTTTTTGGATATTCTACTTTTACGTCAGTTATTTGACCACCTTTCATCACAGCGATCAGCTTTGGTTGAATGAAACCTCTGTATGGTTTTATATTAAGCGTGGCATAACGCTGCAACACTTCTTTGTGTAGTTCGGGATCAACTTTTACGCCATAGGTTTCAACTAAGTCACGCCCTGCATTGAAGTCCCCTTCGCTTTTTATTCTTTGAATTTCTCTCAATAATTGCCCGAACAGGTTGCGCAGTTTGTTGTAGTCGTTTACCTGCACGTAAGTTTTTCCGTTTCTTTTTACAAACTCAACAACATTATCCGCTTTGCCTTTTTCGTAAGCCCAGTGTGCAACAGTTGCCCTGTTACGCATATGAGCTTCTTCGAGTTGTTCGCCTGGTTTAAGCCTTGTTAGTTGGGTCATTAAACCGTTCATCATATAGTTATCATATTCTGCCTTTCCAACTTCAATGGTAGGAGCAACACCAATCTCCTGCAGTTTTGGATCTAACACATAATACAAAGCTACCAGGTCGGCACGCGCTTCTTCCAATGCAGATGAATAATTCTTCAGGGTTTTATCAGGGGTTAATATGCCCGGGTTAATCTGGCCTGAAGCATGGCCAATACATTCGTGCATATCTGTATGAAGATCTGCGGCCAACGTTCCCCATTTCTTTGCCCTTGCTTTTACCTCGTCGCTTGCAGCAAACTCATTTAGTAATCCTCCTTTCGAACTGGCAATATTATACGATTCTACGATATTACTTAAAGAGACTGATTTTGATCCATGCTCTTTCCTTATCCATTCTGCGTTCGGCAGGTTGATACCAATAGGTGTATTGGGTGCAGCATCGCCACTTTCTGTAATAACGGTGATAGCTTTTGCGGTAATGCCCTTTACACTTTTCTTTTTGTGCCCCGGCATCAATGGCGAATTGTCTTCGAACCACTGCGCCTGGTCTGCAATAGCTTTTATTCTTTTGGTAGCTTCGAGGTCTTTCATTGATACTACACTTTCGTAACTGCCCTTTTTACCAATCGGGTCGTTATAAACTTCAATAAAGCCGTTTACTACATCGAGCCGGCTGTTTACGTCATTTACCCATGCAATGCTGTATTCGTCGAAATCTTTAAGGTCCCCGGTCCGGTAAAACCTGCTCAATAGTTGAAGGGTTTTCTTCTGCTGGTCGTTTTCAGCAACGGTAGCCGCTTTATCAAGCCAATAAACGATACGGGTAATGGCAGCAGAATACATTCCCCCGACTTTCCAAACTTTCTCCACAATCTGCCCGTTTTGTTTCATCGTCTTGCTGTTCAGTCCCCATGATGGCGCGTTGCCGTTGGCATCAAACTTCGCATAAAAGTCTTCCACTTCCTTTTGAGTTACCCCTTCGTAAAAGTTTACAGAAGAGTTTCGTATGTTATCGATGTTAGGACGTAAGTCAACAAGCTTTGGCTCCACTGACATGTCGTATACCAAAGGTCGTATGCGCGTCACGAAAGCCTCAATGGTTTCGCGCGCCTGCAGAGGCAGCTTTTTTGTATCACTGTTTTTGATGACACTTTCGAAATATTCATAAGAGCATGCAGGAGTGAACTTTTCGTTTGCATAGTGATGGTGGTTGCCATTGCTAAACCAGAAACGCCCGCAGTATTCTTCAAACTTCTTCCATTCGCCCGTTGATTTGTTGCCTTTGTAAGTTGTGTATGCTGTCTCCAATGTCTTTCTTAGCAGCAATGCATGTTTACTCTTTTGATCGTAAATAATGTCACGGCCTGCAAGTGCTGCCTCGGACAAATAATATGCAAGCTGCTTTTCCTTAAGGCTTAACTGATCGAAGCCCGGCACTCGGTATCGCAATACCTGGATGTCTGCAAATGCCTCGGCTTCTACATCAAACGCTTTGTCAGGCACAGGTTTGCCTGATGCGGATGTCTTTGTTGCTTTGGCCTTTAATGCGGGTTGCGCATCAGCATTTTCTAAACAGGCTGATACAATGATCGAAGCAATTATAAACAGTTTTAATAAATGGAAAAACTTCATAAATAACATTTCTGTTTAGAAAAATAATGAAGTCTAAAATTACAGGAAGAAAAATAATTGAAACAAAGGCTTACATCATTATTAACAAGAAAGAGAATTGTTATGCAGAAATTTTAAGATGTCCGCCTGTTCAGAAAAAAATGCGATCAACGGGTGAGAATTTTAAATGACCACATCCATTTGATTTGTTTTTTTGGTCTCCAGCTAAGTAGTTCTATTAGACTTTTCTTGCGTCGCACTCTTGTACAAAAAAACAGCATTGAACTGATCGGCAGTGGTGCGTGCAACAATACTCATGCAAATGGATTGTAACAGCAGTTGCCGTTTCAAATGCGCCATATCACTATCCTTCAAGCAATCTTACAGAGACCACACCTGCAACTACAACCGCTTAGGTAATATCTTTTGGTACAGTTTTTAAAATAGTTTGAATAGGCGATAACCAAGCAAAGACCAATGCCATCCACTGTTATTCTAAGATCAAGCTATAATGCTGAAACAAGAACTCTTACAATCACCTTTGTTTCAGGGCTGGTGTATGATTATAAAAACGTACCCGAAGAAACGTATAAGGCTATGATAACTTCAGGGGCTAAAGGCATTTACTTCAACAAGTATATTAAAGGCAAGTATGAATGGGAGAAGGTAGAAGCGAACAAAGTAAAAAGTGAAGACAAATAATCACAGTCTTTAGGTTAAACGAATAAACTGAGATGAGTGAAGAGAGGCTGCCTGAAAGAACAAACAAGGTAAAAGCAAGGACAAAAAATAAGTGAAATGCTCTTTTGAAGCACTTCACTTATGATAACCTTATTGTCGTGGCCTAGGTTGATACTTTCAATTGCTTTTACTTTCCTGCAACAATATATGCCTGCTTATCTCCAAGTTTGTAAGCCATCTTATCAAAGCTGCCGTATTGCTCTATTGTTCGGAAACCTGCTTCAAAAAGTAATCGCCTTATTTGCGCAAGAGTAAATATGTAGTGAAAGGCTGTTTTATTTTCTATCTCGCCTTTATACATGATGCGGTAGTCAGATTGCAGTACACTATTTTCTGCATGATAATTTCTTTCAGTTAAAAAAAGCAAATCATCAAATTCCATCCAGTCTTTAGTTACAATAGCGGGAAGAATACTCTCGGCTAAAGCGCCTGTCTGTACCACAAAAAAGCCATCTTTTTTTAATGCAGCATATACCTTTTCTGCAAATCGGAACAACACATCGTAAGTAAAGTAGCTAAAGCTATTGCCGAGGCAAACGGCAAGGTCATAGTCTTCACTAAACTCATATTCAAGCACGTCTGCATGAATTGCTGTAACGGGCAATTTTGTTGCGTCAATATCCTTTTTTAGTGTCTTTATATATTCTTCGGCTATATCAATACCGGTAACCTTAAACCCTTCTTTTGCAAGTGCAATGCTATGCCTTCCAAATCCGCACGGCGCATCCAGTATGTTGCCTTCGGCAGGTATGGCTACAACCTCTTTAATAAATTTAATTTCGGCGTCCGTGTATTCAGGTTTCATCGCTTTAGCCCAAAAGTCTAAAGCAAGACCTGTGAAAAAAGTCTTATACCAGTTCGTTTGACTGTTCATTTTACAATAATTTAATTATGGAAATAAAATAAGAATGAAGTATCGGGGAGCCCAATACTAAGAGAGCCGTGGCCTTTTAAGCAATGCCAGGCAAAACAGTCGAAGGAATAAATGGTAACTTTTTCAGCGGCGTTATTGTAAAACAAATATACAGCAGTTTGCATTAAACTCGGCTGATCATTCGTTCAGCTTCAGGGCCTTCTGATCCCAATTTGGCTATCATTTTTTAGCATTCTGCTTAACAGTTCTTACTAAAATGGTGTTATCACTCTTTGCTAAAAACGAATGCCTGATAAACACGCTACCCATAGCAGAACAGTCAATACAACATTCAAGCATGCAGACATTAATAACAAAAAATGTAGAAGTATTTATTGGATAGAAAAATGAAAAGTAAACGAATAAGGATGAATAAAAGCAAGGGTTATTTATTTGCCATCCTAAAGGTCAAGGCCGCGGAAAACAATTTGCCTTGCTCATATGAAGAATTAATTAAAACAGAAACTATAATGGAATATCATGCTGATTAAATTGTCCTGCAAAGTGAGAATTCCATAAGAGTAATTAAGTATTGCTTTTTAATAACAAAACAGCGCCTTCTTTTTGTGTTAACACAACATAGGCAAGGTTAAGAATGGGGATAAATGTATGGAATGATATTTTGACAACATTCACTATTAAATTTATAGTATGAAAGTTCTCTTGATTATTCTACTAATTATCACAGTATTAGTGTTAGGGCTTTTGGCCTACCAAAATACAACTAAAAAAATGCCCGACCTGATATTCTGGGATAATAGGAAATCGGAAGACAAAGAAGATAAGAAGGATAAGAAAGATAAAAAGAAAGATAAAAAGAAAGATGAGACAGAGAAATTAAGCAGTTTTCCTTCTTACGAGGTTGTTGAAAAATATAACTTGCCCGAAGTGCTGTCTGAAGTGTCAGATATAACTCATGTGAAGGATAACTTATTTGCTTGTATACAAGATGAGTTGGGAATTATTTTTATCTATGACACTTATAATAAAAAGATTGAAAAACAAATACGATTTGCAGGCCAGGGAGATTATGAAGGTATTGCATTAGTGGGAACTACTGCTTATGTAGTAAAAAGTAGCGGTGAAGTTTACGAAGTATCAGGTATTGAGATTGCCAATCCCTTGGTAAAGGAGTATAAAACTTACCTGACTGCTCAAAACAATGTAGAAGCGGTATGCTATGATAAGGCAAACAACAGGTTACTGCTAGCTTACAAAGGGGAAGAAGCAGATGGAAGCAGTAAGGGAATATATTCATTTGACCTAAAAAATAAACAATTAGCAAAGAGCCCTGTTTATTCCATAGACCTTAATAATTCTTCATTTGCAAGGGGGAGTAAAAAAAATAAGCAAAGTTTTAAACCCTCTGCTATAGCAATCCACCCTACAAATGGCGATTATTATATAACAGAGGGAACAAACCCTAAACTCTTGATTTTAGATAAGGAAGGAAAAATTAAGGCTCTTGTGCCATTAAGTGGTAAAGATTTTACACAGCCGGAAGGAATTACTTTCAATTCAGCAGGTGAGCTTTTTATTTCTAATGAGGGTAAGAACGGTAATGGAAATATTTTGAAAGTGAAACTTTAGTTGTAATTACTGGTAGACCATTATTTCTAATAAATCAAAAGGATATGTACGCTGCAAGAAATTTATCGTTAAGTTTTATAATTCGTTTTGCATGGAAGCCATTACTTGTTTTTTTTATTTATTCAAGCATTCTTACTATTCTTTATGAAGTGGCAAACTTTAAATTTATTGCGATCCCATTTGCTCCGATTGGGTTAGTCGGTACTGCTGTGGCATTTTATGTTGGCTTTAAAAATAACTCGTCTTACGAAAGACTATGGGAAGCACGTAAAATTTGGGGAGCGATTGTTAATGTTAGCAGAACGTTTGCAGTTTTCTTGTTGGACTATATACAACCAAGTAAGGAGTTGGATTATGATGCTTTAAAGGAGCACAAGAGGATTATGGTTTACAGGCACATTGCTTATATCAATTCCCTACGCATTGAACTACGGAGCAGGACAGTCTGGGAAAATAAAAACGACCCTTTCCAGCAAATTATTAATGAGCAAACGCCTTTTTTCCACCAGAACCACCTGGAAGAAATTAAGCAATTTTTGCATGACGATGAAGCTGAATTTCTTTATAATAAAACAGGTACTTCTACCCACATTCTTCGAAAACAAAGTGAGCACATAGTTCATATGCTAAACAGCGGTTGTATTGATACTTTAAAGCAGATTGAATTAGGAAATATTATTAAGGATTTGTATGACCAGCAAGGGGCGTGCGAACGAATAAAGAACTATCCTTTTCCCAGGCAGTATGCTTTTTTCAGTGAATTGTTTGTTTGGATATTGGCAATTGTACTTCCATTTGGTTTAATTGGAGAATTAGAAAAACTAGGAACTGCTTTTGTTTGGCTTACCATTCCATTAAGTGTAATTATTTCATGGATTTTCAATGTAATGGAAATTGTGGGAGATAAAAGTGAAAACCCGTTTGAGAAAGGCGTTAACGACATACCAATGACAGCGATATGCAGAAGTATAGAAATTGACCTAAGGGAAATGTTAGGTGAAAAGGATATACCAGGCCGGATATACCCGGTTAAAAATATAATTATGTAAGTAAATAGAATAAAACCCTGCTCGTTTAGGTGTTGGTGTAGCGCACTTAAATGAGCAGGGGTAGCAGGTCTGCGACCGGCAATAGAGCCATTCGATATCTCCTAAAAGCTAACAGCCATACAAGAGTTGGCAAGACGAAGATGTGGACCCAATAGACTTCCTACTCGCTAATTTTTAATGCTTTCCATATTTGTTTTGGAATGGAGGGCTTTTGTCCGGTAAGTCTTGCTTTTGCTTCGCTCGCTTTATCATCTATTTGATTATCGAGGTAGAAGTGGTATTCGTAATAGTATCCCCAAAATCTCATGAAAGCTTCATCATCATCCGGCAAAGTTTTGGCTTGACGAAGAGCGATATCTTTTAGACGAATGATCAATGGTAGTTTGTGCAATTATTGATAACAATGCTTCTTTCAATTCCCTTGCTTAGCCTTTACTGATTAGCCGTTGAAATCGTGCCCTGTCGGTAAAAAATACACCAGACGTTGGCGGTAATGTTGTGGCAAGGCAAATACCAAAAGAGCAGGCTCCTGCAACCAGCCAAAGCTATTTAAAAGCAGTGTTACTAAAAGGCAGGAATGCAAAACAAGCTATTGCAAAAACGAATGAAGCAATGGGGCCAGCAAGTACAATCCATCAAATTTCTCTTGTTAGTGTTACTTTAAGTAGTTGGAACGGTGGCGGCAATACCTCCCATCATTCCGACATTTTTATTAAGGTAAACGCTAATTCCAATTTGAGTTCTCTTTATTCCCAATAAACCTACTACAAACAATTCGAAACGGAAAGGAACCTTCTATAGTAGCTAGTTACTGCCGCCACGACAACACGGGGCAACGACGGCGGGGCGGGAGCACCAACAAGGGCAACAAATACCTTGCAACGGCACTGATGAAGGAGCACCAACAAAGGCAAAAATACCAGAGACAGTTTGGGTTTTCATTTGCTGCTATAGTAGCAGACCACGCAGAGCTGGGGAAAAACTAATATTAGCGGCAACTTCTCTCTTTATTGTTTCAATAATTGCTTGCCATTTCTTTAAAATAGTTAACTTAATCCTTCCATCAGGAGGTTGTGTTTGAATTTCTTCTATTCTTACAGAGCAAAAAAAATTAGCGATATGAAAAAAAAGAATTCTGAATTATCCCGCCGCAAGTTTTTAGCAACTGCATTGTCCGCCGCCATCACTGCCCCCGCTTTACTCAGCTCCACGTCGAAGGCAGCCAGGTTTAAAGATCAAAAACTGAGACATGCTTCTATTGGTGTGGGAGGAATGGGACTGCACGATTTACAAAACTTTATAAAACATCCAGGGGTTGAAATTGTTGCTTTATGTGATGTGGATGAGAACAACTTAAAAAAAGCAGCGCTCCTGGTTCCTGGCGCACGCACATACACAGATTGGCGTGAAATGATGAAAAGAGAAAAGGATCTCATTGATTCAATAAACATAGCGGTGCCCGATCACAATCATTATGTTATCGCAATGAAAGCCATAACAGCCGGTAAACATGTTTATTGCCAAAAGCCCATGTGCCATGATGTTGCAGAAGTACGTGCACTTACTAAGGCGGCTATGAAAGCAGGTGTAATTACCCAACTGGGAACCCAGCATGCATCGGGTATTGGTGACCGGACAGCCGTACAATGGATAAAACAGGGAGCTATAGGAAAAATAAAAAATGTATACCTATGCTCTAACCGTCCTGGCGCTGTTGCAAGATATCGCCTGGTAGGCCCCAGGCCAAATGAGGGACAAGAGCCGCCTTCCTCTTTGCACTGGAATAATTGGATCGGCACTGCCCCAATGCGACCTTATATGCCACAGATATACCATCCGGCTATTTGGAGAACCTGGCAGGATTTCGGTACAGGATGGTCGGGTGATATTGGGTGCCATATATTTGATGCTGTATGGAAAGGAATGGGACTAACAGCACCCACTTCTATATCAGCGGAAGTTCAGCAATCGTGGCAAGAATCCAGCGCCCGACGGGCCGATACCTGGCCTCAGGGTAATCATATCACCTGGATGTTCCCAGGCAACGAGCTGACAGATTCTACTACGTTACAAGTTGAATGGTTCGATGGTGAATTCTATCCGCCCAAGGAAATTCGTGCATTATTCTCACTCGAAAACTACCCGGCTGAGTCCGCCATGCTGATCGGCACAAAAGGAGCCCTTCTAATACCACATACTCAAATGCCCATACTTTTACCACAGAGCTCATTTAAAGATTACGCATTTCCAAAACTGGAAAACCGCAATCACTACCACCACTTTGCAGATGCATGTTTGGGAGGCGAAAAGACCGAGTCGCTTTTTGAACAGTCCGGCCCAATGACAGAGGCTATTCTTTTGGGCACGATAGCTATTAGAGTGCCGGGACAAACGCTGACATGGAATGCAAAAAAAATGAAGTTCCCTAATTACCCGGATGCAGAAAAATATCTGCAACGCAAGTATCGGAAGGGCTGGTCATAATCTTATTGGAACACCGACGCCAGTAAAATCAATAATACATTAGGCAAAAAAAGGAATAATTCTACAGAAGAGAAAAATGCTCATAAATGCACCCTATGCACAAGTCCCTCGAACTTATAACCGCATCAAGACTACAATTCATACTGAAGGGCATGGTCTTGTGGTTTTTCTTATTGTCCACAGCATGTGTGGCAATGGGGCAACCGGAAAGCCTGAAAGATAAGGTAATCATAACCTCGCTCAATGAGAAAACAGCGGTACGCACCAATGAGAATGGGGAACTACAGGTGAATGTCACCGCAAAGGATGTCCGCACTTTTAAGACTCGTGGATGGGTACGGTATCGTGACCTTGGTGCCAGGGGCAACGGCAAGACCGATGATATCGACGCCATAGCGGCAGCCCATGCGATCGCCAATGAGCATGGTCTGCCAGTAAAAGCGGATGATGGTGCTACTTACTACATCGGTGGAAAGGAGCGCACCGCGGTAATCCGTACCAATACCGATTTCGGAACGGCCGCCTTCATCATTGACGATACCGAAGTGCAAAATCGTAACGCCTCCGTTTTCCTGGTAAGTTCCGGTCTGCAACCGTTTCAGGTGAAAGGAATATCTACACTTAAACGCAATCAGGAAAAAATCGACGCATCCTTACCCGGCCCCTGTCTGGTCACCGTTACCAATTCGCAGGTGAAGCACTACATCCGGTTTGGATTGAACCAAAACAATGGGGCGGCGCAAACCGACATCTTCATGGTGGATAAAAATGGAAAGGTGGATATGAACGCTCCGATAATATGGGACTTCGACCTAATCACTAATATCAGTGCTCTTCCCATCGACCAAAAGCCGCTCACTATCAAAGGCGGACGTTTTACTACGATCGCCAATAATGCAGAATCGAAGTATACCTATTATAGCCGGAACATCGCAATCAAACGCTCCAACGTTCTTGTTGACGGGCTCGAACACCGCATCACCGGCGAAGGAGACCACGGTGCACCCTATGGGGGCTTTCTAAATATTGGCGATTGCGCTTATGTAACAGTCAGGAACACCATCCTGACCGGCCACAAAACATACAGTACCATCGGCGCGGCAGGAAAACCTGTGACCATGGGCACGTATGACATTTCCGCCAACCGTGCCCTCAATGTATCCTTCATCAACTGCAGCCAGACCAACGATATTAATGACCGCACGTATTGGGGTATACTGGGGTCCAACTACTGCAAGAATATGCTGTACGACCGATGTGTCTTTTCACGGTTCGATGCCCACATGGGGGTGGCTAATGCAACCATTCGCAACTCCACCCTGGGACACATGGGCATCAATGCCATCGGCAGCGGGACCTTGACGGTTGAGAACAGTACTATCCGAGGCAATACCCTCGTCAATTTGCGGTCCGACTATGGCAGCACCTGGCAGGGCGAGTTCGTGATCCGCAACTGCATTTTCGTACCGGCAGGCGGCAGATCCACCACTGCTTCGCTGATCGGTGGATCTTATTCCGGTCAGCATGATTTCGGTTATACCTGCTACATGCCGGTACGGATCATCATTGAAAATCTTCGCATCGACGACTCCAACCATCCTGAGAATTACCGCGGGCCTGCTATTTTCTCGAATTTTAATCCTGAAATGACTGATGATTCCTATAAGGAGAAGTTTCCCTATGTGATAACCAAAGAAGTTATAATCAGGAATGTGACCACAGCCAGCGGCGAGTCCTTGCGCATCAGCGACAACACGTTCATGTTTAGGAATGTAAAAGTAGAGGTTCAATAAGGCGGTGTAAGGGGTGCCTTATATCTTTGTTTTTTTGCCATTGCTGCTGCATCGTGGATTAAAAAATAAGAATAGTCGGTTTGTGACGATGCCCGGTGTTGTTACGACTTACCGGAGCGTTAGAGTATGCCCTTTATTGCTATACTCATCTATGCCCGCACTACACTTGCAGGTAACAACACCTTGTGAGGGCGCTGGCAAGGAACACCAACAAGGGTGGCAAAATATATTATTTTAGTTCGAGCACTACCACGCTTTTCGATGGGAGCTCTACAGTTAATTGACTGCCTTCTTTTTTTGCTCCTGAAAATTTCGCTAACTGAAGCGTGTTTGGCCTTTCAAAAGTATTAATGTCATTAACTTTTGCAGAGGTCAGTACCTGGCCGGTTACGCTATTCCAGTTAATGCCATCCAGGGCAATTTTTACAGCAATATTTTTATTAGGATTAATGTTAACCAGCGAGATATGAATAGCACCAGTTGAGTCTCTTGAGGCAGATGCATTAACCGAAGTTATTTTCATACTCTCCATCTCATAGTCAGGACTGGTAACTTTAATAGGAAGATACTTTGCATCGTGGTGCACCTTATACAAATCAAAAACGTGATAAGTAGGCGTTAATATCATTTGCCTTCCTTTTGTAAGAATGAGTGCCTGCAATACGTTTACTGTCTGTGCAAGATTAGCCATCCTTACACGATCGCTGTGGTTATTAAAGATGTTGAGATTTGTGCCTGCAATTAAAGCATCGCGTAAGCTATTTTGTTGGTACAGAAATCCTGGATTTGTACCGGGCTCCACATCTGTCCATATTCCCCATTCATCTACGACAAGCGCAACTTGTTTTTCTTTGTCGTATTTATCCATGATGGCAGCATGTTTGTTTAGCAATTCTTCCATAAACAAAGTGCCCTTCATGGTCTGAAAATATTGCTTTTCATCAAACTGGGTGGACGAACCTTTGCTTCCGTTCCAGTTGCGAATTGGTAAGGTATAATAGTGAAGTCCGAGGCCCCACATCTGGTCGCGTGGGATGTTTTTCATGCAGACCTCAGTCCAGTTATAATCGCCTTCGCTTGCTCCACTTACAATCTTTTTTAAGGGGGCACCGGGGTAGTTTCTTGCATAAGTAGCATAGCGTCTGTACAAGTCCGAATAGTAGTCGGGAGTCATGTTTCCTCCACAGCCCCAGCTTTCATTTCCAACACCCCAGAAGGCAACCTTCCACGGCTTGTCACGTCCATTTTTTCTGCGAAGATTAGCCATTGGGCTTTCACCGGGCATGTTAAAATATTCGACCCATTTCGCCATTTCTTCCACCGTACCACTGCCTACATTTCCGGCGATGTAAGGTTCAGCATTTAAAAGAGTGCATAGCTCCATAAACTCATGTGTGCCAAAACTGTTGTCTTCTGTAACTCCACCCCAGTTTGTGTTCACCATCTTAGGTCTTTGATTTCTTAATCCGATACCATCGCGCCAATGATATTCGTCAGCAAAGCATCCACCCGGCCACCTTAGATTAGGGATCTTTATTTTTTTCAGGGCCTCAACAACGTCGAGCCGTATCCTGTCTTTCTTTGCAACTTTCATTGTATCAGCCACCCAGAAACCATCATAAATACATCTGCCCAAATGCTCGGCAAATTGACCGTAAATGTGTCGGCTGATAATATGATTGTCTCCATTACTATTAATGCTTATAGTAGCTTCCTGGGCTTTCACAGAAAAGTTAAGTGAGGCCATTAAAGTAATCAGCAGTGAAGTTCTCAATATTCCTTTCGTCATTAATACTCGTATTAATTTTTGAAATTATAGTTCTGTTGCAATTTGTTGATGTTTAAAAGACATCGGTTCAAAAGTAAATTAAAAACACTTTTTACCTTCTTCAATTTTTTTGATCGATGGCCCTCGTTATGCCCATCCCACAGTTGCAGATGCCAACACCTTACCTGCACGATGCTGCAACAAACACCAACAAGGTAATACGCCGTCGCTGCCGCAACTCCAACAAGAGTAGCAAGTCTAATTGCGCGATATCCGTTATCTTTTTATTGAAAAATAAAGCGAAATGAGTTATTCTAATCCTTTCGACACAACTCAAGAATTACCGGAGGCTGCTGCCTTGCCCGTATAGTATGGCTACGAAACGAGGAATACAGCATTCATTTGAAAGCTTATAGCTCCACCTTAATTCTACTTACCAACCCTTACTACGGCAAAATAGCTTGAAAGCGTGCGGCCACAAGGAATATCAACAACGGCAAAACAATAATGGTAATGATCCCTGAATGGTTTAAGTATATTCAGCGTTAGTTTGTATCCTTTTTGTCTGACTTAAAAATATTCCAGATACTTTTGCTTTCTCCGTTTTCCTTCCTTTTTTCCCTTTCCTTTTTTCGTTTAGCCCGTTCCTGTTTTCTTTCACGCTTTTTTTTCATTGTCTTTCTGTCCCAGGTAAAACTATTCCTGACGGGGAAGTAGTACCTGAGAGACATGTAGAGCGAGTTTACTTCAATGGGTGTCTCCCCTGTATTGGTTTTATCCTTTGTCAGGAAGGTGTAGCCGTTGATTAAATGCAGCCCTAGTAAGCGAAAGCCGACCGAAGGGCCAAATCCAAATCTGTTACCCTCTTTAAAATCGGTAAAGTAATTCACGTTAGCGCCGTAAGTCAGGTTGATCCTGCCTCTCTTAAACCACACGCCCGCCTTATAGCCGATAACATTATTTTCAAAGTTGTATTCCAGGTTGGCGGTAGCGCCAATAATGTGAGGTTTGAAAAGGCTTATCTTTCTCCAATGTGCTTCCCCACCGAGCTCTATTGAAGAATACCTGCCTCTTTGAAGCCCGATGATGATACCTGTATTTTTTTGAAATAATTTTCTGCCGGCAAAATACGATGAAGCAGTATTGATGTAAGACTCAGTGGGATCTTTACCAGGTTCTTCGGGGGAAACATAAGCAACCTGTGCATCTGCAACAAAGCCGGAAAACAGCAAAACGAAAAACAGTAATTTCATATAACTCGGGTAGCACCTTTCATTTGAATATAGAGATAATCAAAACTAAGTAAAACCATTTCGCTTTCAGATACATTGACAATATAAATTAGTCTGCCTTGTGAATCTCATTGAGCATTTCGTTCCCAAAATCTGATACGTCCGCTCACTTGCTTTTACCTTGAGCTTTTCGAGCACTTCTTTATCATTGGTTCTTAAATCTTTCATTATCATCTGTGCTGTAAACTGGTAAAGACCGGCAAGGAAAGCTTTAATAAATCAAATATTTCCTTTGCTGACAGTTCATAAATGACAATTGAAGTTCTTTCGGATGATAGCGGGGTTGTACCTGCTATGTTAGATGAATATGATTGCTCATAATACAGAAGGCGTATACTTTCAATCGGTTTTCTTTTACTAAGAATTGAAGGCTTGAGATTATTATCTCCTTATACTTATCTTCTTTAAGTAAATGCTTCCACTCCAATATCGTGGCAGTAAAATAATCAGGATAGAATTCGCTGAAAAGCATAGTTGAAGTTATTGCACATCTTGTTTGCTTGTTCATCTAAGCTGCTATACTTTTCTCTGCTGCAGTTGCTGTTCTTCACCAACAGCAGGTTGCTTGGCTATGTTTGCAGGTGAAGAACACCTGCAAAGGCGGTGCATCAGAACACCAACAAGGGCAAAAAA
>JAOQAJ010000177.1 GCA_025963675.1 Segetibacter sp. | reverse complement strand
AATCAAGAAAAGCATTAGAAGATATAAATTTTGATGGAATGTATTACCGTAAGGACATTGGCTTCGAGTTTCAGTAGAAAAGCGGCAATCATACCTGTTTCAAATTATAATAAATCTACCAATTTTGGCCAACTCTGCTATTATCGAAAATTTTTAAGAAAACAGGCAATATCAGTTGACTGTTTTCGTTAGTCCTGGAACTAGATTTAAAAATTCCGTTACAGGCATAAGTTTCGATTCAAACATCAAAACTTGCTGTAATTAACCTTAATGCTCTGACAATAATTAACAACAAATATTAATAAAAATTGTACTCCATTCGGCTTTTGAAGTGGAAAAAACGCTGCTTATTTCCACTTTGTTAATTCGGATTATTTCATACAACTTTGCAGCAATTACTTAACATTCACGGAACTCAAATATAAATGGGACTGTTTAACTGGTTTACACAAGAGATAGCGATGGACTTGGGTACAGCAAATACCCTAATTATACATAACGAGGAGGTGGTAGTAAATGAACCGTCCATTGTGGCGCTGGATCGAAACAACCTGAAAACTGTTCTTGCCGTTGGTAAACGTGCCCTGATGATGCACGAAAAAACCCATGAAAGCATTCGTACAATCCGGCCGCTAAAGGATGGTGTTATCGCAGATTTCAATGCTGCCGAACTTATGATCCGGGAAATGATCAAAATGATCTACCCTAAAAAACCTCTTTTCCCGCCAAGTTGGAGAATGATGATTTGTATTCCAAGTAGCATTACTGAGGTGGAGAAACGTGCGGTTCGTGACAGTGCAGAACAGGCAGGTGCAAAAGAAGTGTATTTGTTGCATGAGCCAATGGCTGCTGCGCTTGGTATAGGTATAGATGTCGAAGAGCCTGTAGGTAACATGATTATTGACATTGGTGGAGGTACCACGGGTATTACTGTAATTGCACTGGCAGGTATTGTATGCGACCAAAGTATTCGTATTGCGGGCGATGAATTTACAGCTGATATTATGGAGGCATTGCGTCGCTATCACAGTTTATTGATTGGTGAACGTACTGCTGAGCAGATAAAAATACAGATAGGTGCCGCTATGAAGGACCTCGAAACTCCTCCTGATGATATTCCTGTAAATGGCCGTGACCTTGTAACTGGCATACCTAAACAAATTATGGTAAGCTATCAGGAAGTTGCTGAAGCACTCGATAAAAGCATCTTTAAGATTGAAGAGGCTATTTTGAAAGCGCTTGAAACTACACCACCGGAATTGGCTGCCGATATTTATAGAAGAGGTTTGTATCTAACAGGTGGAGGAGCGTTGCTTCGTGGACTTGATAAAAGGTTAAGCCAAAAAATTAAACTACCTGTCCATGTCGCTGATGATCCACTTAAAAGTGTAGTTCGCGGTACAGGTATAGCTTTAAAAAATTACCAGCGTTTTCCTTTTATAATGAGATAGGCCTGCAAATCCTCTTGTAGAATGGGGACTTAAAGAACATTACTCTGAAATATTCATCTTCCTATAGTGTAATTTTTTCTTCTATTTTCTGCAATCTAGCGGAGAGGCTGGGAGGGCTTTTATGAAAAATATTTTCATTTTCATTAGAAGGTACTTCAACTTCCTCTTCTTCGTAATGTTACAAATATTGTCGATTGTTTTTCTTGTAAAGTACAACGAGACTCACCATGCGGCATACGCGGGAGTTGCAAATGAAGTCACAGGCCGCATAAACAAGCAATACAATAAGATCCAAAATTATTTTCATTTAAAAGAGAATAACAGGTTACTCCTCGAGGAAAATACGCGGCTTAAAAATCTACTTAAGATAAATTTTGAAGGTCCTGACTCTGCAAGACTGACGGTGCTTGATAGTCTCATAAGGGATACACTGGGTCATCAGCGAAAATATCTTTGGCTTCCTGCAAAAGTGATTAATAATACTGTAGCCGAACAAATGAATTATCTAACGCTTCATCGGGGTGCAAATCAGGGAGTAAAAAAAGACATGGCGGTCATCGGCTCGCAGGGAATTGTAGGGACTGTGATAGATGTCAGTGAAAATTACAGCCGGGTTATGAGCTTATTACATCGCAACAGTAAAGTAAGTTCGATGCTTAAAAAGAGCAAGATTATAGGGTCGGTGGAGTGGGATGGCAAAGATCCGAAGTTTATTACTTTACGTAATATACCAAAAAGCACTGCTGTCGCAAAAGGAGATTCTGTTGTGACAAGTAGTTATTCCGCTAACTTTCCATCAAATCTTCTCATCGGTACTGTTGAAGAAATTTCTAAAGATCCCGTCAGTAATTTCTTTATTATTAAAGTGAGAACCGCTACCAATTTTTATACGCTTGAATACGTGAACCTGGTAGAAAATGTGCAATGGGATGAACAACGCAGGTTGGAGGCTGCCCCGGTTAAAAATCAATGAGCCTGTTAGTTAAAAATATTGTCCGGTTTATCCTTTTCATACTGATGCAGGTGTATGTACTTAGCCAAATACCGCCATTACATCAGTTTATTACACCGTATCTCTACTTTTTATTTATACTTTGGCTGCCGTTTACAATATCACGTTTTGGTTTATTAGTTGTTGCTTTCCTGTTGGGCATTACACTCGATTATTTTTTAGGCACTCCTGGGCTTCATGCCGCCCCATGTGTTCTTATAGCCTATTTGCGACCTTTTCTCATAAACATTCTTATTTCTCAGGAAGGAGCTGAATTAAACTATGCTGAGCCATCTATAAAAAGCATGGGGTTTGCACCTTACAGTTTATACGTACTTGTATTTACTTTTATTCACCACTTTTATCTGGTGCTAATAGAATGGCTGCAATTCGGCAACTTCTTATATTTTATCGGTAAGGTTACAGCAACAACCGGGGTTAGTTTGTTACTCGTATTTATTACAGAAATGTTGTTCTTTCGTAAGCAGAAATTTAGAACCAATACCGCATAGCCATCTGTAAAGCCTTTTTATCCATTAGTATTGTCATCCTTCCCTTAATTGTTTCAGATGGCGCTTGTTAAAAGCATTTTCATCAGTCTTTCAATAAATCTTCTGGCATGCGAAAGTATGCTAGTCACTTTTAAGCCCTTGAATAACAATCGTTTGGTGGGGAATTATTCAAATGCTGGCATAAGTTTTTAATCAAAGACCGTATGCGCAAAGGCTTTTTTTACAAAAACAGTTTAACGATCGTTTTTTTGTTACTATTTGTAGCATCGCTTATCGGACAGTTTTTTACCGGATGGAAAGAATATAACAGCGAACTGAAAGACGACAATTATCCCTCGGTTTCTTTATCCACGTATATAAAGTCTGGCCATTTTATATCGTCAACTTTCGAAAACTGGGAAAGCGAATTCTTGCAGATGGCGTTATTTGTTATCCTGACCAGGACACTGCGGCAGAAGGGTTCGTCTGAGTCTAAAAAGCTGGAAGGTAAAGAAGAGGTTGACAAAGAACCCGATCCAAATAAAGAAGATGCACCATGGCCGGTACATAAAGGTGGTTTAATCCTTACCCTATATAAACATTCATTATCGATAGTGCTATTGCTTCTTTACCTGTTTTCATTTTGCATGCATGTTTATGGCAGTTTTACCGACTATAACGGTGAACAAATTAGAAAGGGGCATCCGACGGAAACTGTCTGGCAATATCTCTCCAGCTCACGACTTTGGTTTGAGTCTTTCCAGAATTGGCAAAGTGAATTTTTATCTATTGTAGCCATTGTGGCGCTAAGTATATATTTAAGACAACAAGGTTCACCACAATCTAAACCTGTTGATGCAGCCTGGTCGGAAACAGGTGAGTAGCATCTGGCCTGAGGGATGCAAGCGGGTATATTTGCCAGCAGCCAATGCTGTGGCTAAATCTATAAAAGTTTTTTACTATTTGCAGCACTTAAAAAAACAAAAAACGTTAATGGAAGTTATATGATATTCAATATTTTTGAATAGTATTAATGTAATGATTATGAATAGGTGGAATAGAAATTTTGATGTTTTCACCTGTATTATTTTAAAAATGGCTATTTTGCCTCCCGTTTCTTTAAAAACTTGCATTTACAATCTCAAACCAACAAATCGATTGTATGGACTTTAAACAAATCCAGGAATTAATTAAGATAGTTAACAGAAGTACTATAGGTGAATTAAGTATTCAAGAAGGTGATTTTAAAATAACAATAAAACAGAAAGAAGAACCAGTACCGGTGTATACTTCTTCACCTGTTCAGAACTATGCACCAGCTCCTCCCCCTGCTCAATTATCAGCACCTACACCAGCTATATCGGCAGGTAATCCTCCAACATCTTCACAAGAAGTTGCTTCTAAACCGACCGATAACTTCATAACCATAAAAAGTCCTATGATAGGAACTTTTTACAGAAGCGCCGGACCCGACAAACCGGCATTCGTAAGTATTGGAGACGAAGTAACTGTAGGTAAAACGGTATGTATAATTGAGGCAATGAAACTTTTCAATGAGATTGAAAGTGAAGTCAAAGGAACAATTGTAAAAGTGTTGG
Source organism: Segetibacter sp. (assembly GCA_025963675.1). Lineage (GTDB taxonomy): Bacteria > Bacteroidota > Bacteroidia > Chitinophagales > Chitinophagaceae > Segetibacter. The sequence goes on along the minus strand of JAOQAJ010000177.1, from coordinate 6,408 downwards.
TTGAAGATGCTAGCCCGGTAGAATACGATCAGCCATTATTTTTAGTAGAGCCTTGATAATTTGAAATGGGAAGAATTGAAATTATTTTTTCAATTCCCATAACGTTTATAACTATTGGAAAACCAGTTGATGTTTTTCCATTGCAGCTGTAACGTATGTTCAGATATTCAAATATTCAAATTTTCAAATTGTTTTAATGTTTAAAAAGATTTTAATAGCAAACCGCGGCGAGATTGCTCTTCGGGTTATTCGCACCTGCCGCGAGATGGGAATTAAAACAGTAGCTGTTTACTCTACTGCTGATAAAGATAGTTTGCATGTAAAGTTTGCTAATGAAGCGGTGTGTATCGGAAAGCCTCAAAGTGCCGATTCTTATTTGAATATTCCGCACATTATGGCTGCTGCAGAAATTACCAATGCAGATGCCATACATCCTGGTTATGGTTTTTTAGCAGAAAATGCTAAATTCTCTCAAATATGTGCCGATCATGGAATAAAATTTATTGGTCCAACTCCGGCTATGATCAATGGCATGGGCGATAAGATCACGGCAAAGGAAACAATGATAAAGGCTGGCGTTCCGGTAGTTCCGGGTGGCGAAGGTTTATTGGAAAGTGTGGACGAAGCAAAAAGGCTTGCGAAGGAAATAGGGTATCCCGTCATTCTAAAGGCTACCGCAGGTGGTGGTGGTAAAGGTATGCGGGTAGTATTCGAGGAACGCGAAATGGAGAAAGCCTATACTACTGCGCGGTCAGAGGCGGGAGCATCATTTAAGAATGATGGTGTTTACATGGAAAAATTTGTTGAGGAACCGCGGCACATTGAAATCCAAATCGCAGGAGACCAATATGGTACAATTGCACATTTAAGCGAAAGAGACTGCTCTATACAACGTCGCCATCAAAAGCTCGTTGAGGAGAGCCCTTCACCTTTTATGGATCCGGATTTACGCCAGAGAATGGGCGACGCCGCTATCAAAGCTGCCAGTGCAATTAATTATGAAAGCGTTGGTACCATTGAGTTCCTGGTTGATAAGCACAAGAATTTCTACTTCATGGAGATGAACACCCGTATCCAGGTAGAGCATTGTGTAACCGAGGAAGTCATTAATTTTGATCTAATAAAAGAGCAGATTAAGATAGCTGCCGGATATCCGATTAGCGGTCGTAATTACGAACCTCAATTGCATGCAATTGAATGTCGTATCAATGCTGAAGATCCCTATAATGATTTTCGTCCAAGCCCTGGAAAAATAACTGTATTGCACCAACCGGGTGGTCACGGTGTACGAGTAGACAGCCATGCTTATGCAGGATATGTTATTCCCCCGTATTACGACAGTATGATTGGTAAGCTTATAACGATGGCTCAAACCCGTGAAGAGGCAATTGATACAATGCATCGCGCATTGAGCGAGTACATTATCGAAGGAATTAAAACAACCATTCCCTTTCACCTGCAACTAATGAAGGATGAAAATTTCAGAAAAGGAAACTTTACAACAAAGTTCCTTGAGGGATTTACAATGGAGTAAAAAGTAGATTCTTTTTTGACGAGCGATGAATCAATACCGGACATCGTTGTGTCACTCCCTTGTACTGTTACATTAAATTGTACTCTTTTTAATATTACTGAAAAATAGAAAAGAAGGCTAAAAAGCCTTCTTTTCTATTTATTTCTTAAACAGTCAGCAATTCTCCATTTCTCAAATCCCTAATTAACTTACTGCCTTTGCTTGTCTTTGTCCCCTTGTCATGTTCACTTCTTTTGTCACTTCATCTACTTTATTAATTTGTTCTTCGGTTAGGAACTTTTTTAGCTTCTCATTTCTTTCTTCTTCTATTGGTTGCAATTTTTCCTTTTTCTCCTTGTTGGTTGTCTTAGTATCAATTTTTATAGCCCTCGATTTTAGCTGGTAATCCTGTTGAATTGTGACCAGCGTGTTAGCCTGATCATCTGTCAACTTAAATTCAGACTTAAATCGATCTGCAAGTTTTTGTTTATTAACCGGACTTGTACCACCTCTGTGTACTCCGCCAATTGAAAACTTTTGGGAAAACGAAGCTGAAGCGCAAAGAGTAAAAAGTAATGCAGTAAAAACAATTTTTTTCATATGATAAGTTTTATTATTTAATCTTTAAAAAGTTGTGCCGACGTGAAGAGTTATAGATAGATTTCTACTAGGAAGGTTTAATGAAACTGAAGCAATATAAAAAAAGCCCTTGAAAAGGGCTTTTTGAAAAGTAATATCTTTTGGTTTCATACTTGTAAAAATATTTCCGCTATAGCAACAAAGACCGAAGTTGAGCAAAGAGAATTTTGTTGAACGGAGCGTCGCAACAATGCTTCTTTTGCGACAAATGTTCGTTAACTAAATTCTTGTTTATGCCATCTATTATTCTATCTGAGAAATAAAAGCTCACGGTACTTCGGTAACGTCCATTCTTCATCTGCAACAAGCAACTCAAGCTTGTCTACATGATAGCGAATGATGTCGAAGTATTTATCTTTTACTTCAGCATTATACGCAATTGCTTTTTCCCTGATATTGGTCATGTTGTTGCAAACCTTGCGAGCCTCTACCATAGCATCAACATTTTCTCTGATTGTCGAAATATGCTCGCAAATCTTCTGTAGCATATCTACCTGCGTTGCATAATTTTTTTCATCGACCCCAATGTCTCTCAGACCCTTGATATTTGTGATTAAAGTATTCTGGTATTTGATGGCTGCCGGCAATATGTGGTTTCCTGCCAGGTCGCCGATGAGACGGGCTTCGATCTGAACAATCTTTATATATTTTTCAAGTTCAATTTCGTGTCTCGCTTCAAGCTCGGTATGATTGTAGACTCCGTTTCTTTGAAAAAGATGTTTTGCCTTATCAGTTAGCATGGCATCTAATGCAAGAGGGGTAGTTTTTACGTTTGGCAATCCACGCCTTTCAGCTTCTTTTTCCCATTCTTCGCTATATCCATCGCCCTCAAATAGAACGTTTTTACTATCGACAATGTACTTTTGAATGACATGCATAAGGGCAACTTCCTTCTTGTCTCCTTTTTCAATTAAGCCATCCACTTCTTTTCTAAAGTTTCTTAAAGTCTCAGCCATAATTGTATTCAGCGTCGTCATTGCATTGGCGCAGTTTGCTGAAGAGCCAACAGCGCGGAACTCAAACTTGTTACCTGTAAAAGCAAAAGGCGAAGTTCTGTTACGATCTGTATTGTCTAAAAGCAACTCAGGAATACTTCTGTGTAGATCTAATTTTAAAATGGCTTCATCCTGCTCGTCAAATTTTTCGCCTACACGTCCTTCAATCTCACCCAAGACCCGGCTAAGGTACTCGCCTGCAAAAACGGAGATAATGGCAGGAGGGGCTTCGTTAGCGCCAAGACGGAAGTCGTTGCCGGCGCTTGCAATGGAAGCCCTTAATAAGTCAGCATAATCATGAACCGCCTTTATAGTGTTTACAAAAAAGGTCAGGAACATTAAATTAGTCTTAGGGGTTTTTCCGGGAGACAAAAGGTTTACGCCGGTGTCAGTGGCAAGACTCCAGTTGTTGTGTTTACCGCTTCCGTTAATGCCCGCAAACGGTTTCTCGTGCAACAACACTTTTAAGCGATGACGTTTTGCAACACGTAGCATCACATCCATTAGCAGGGTATTGTGATCAACAGCAAGATTAGCTTCTTCAAATATGGGAGCACACTCGAATTGAGATGGCGCAACTTCATTATGACGGGTACGAAGCGGAATTCCGAGCTTATAACTTTCGGTTTCAAAATCACGCATAAAAGCATACACTCTTTCAGGAATAGATCCGAAATAGTGGTCTTCAAGTTGCTGACCTTTTGCTGGTGATGCACCGAAAACCGTTCTGTCAGATAATATTAAATCAGGTCGTGCGTTGGCAATAGCTTCATCGATAACGAAATATTCCTGCTCCCAGCCAAGTGTTGGGGTAACTTTAGTAATGTTTTTATCGAAATAATTACATACATCAACTGCTGCCTTGTCAATGGCAGCCAGCGCTTTTAACAGAGGCGCTTTATAATCAAGACTTTCACCTGTATACGCAACAAAGATTGTAGGTATGCAAAGGGTCTTTCCATTGCCGATCTCCATAATGAAAGCAGGAGATGACGGATCCCAGGCAGTATAACCACGGGCTTCAAAAGTTGCCCTGATGCCGCCGCTTGGAAAAGAAGACGCATCAGGCTCCTGTTGAATTAGAGCCGCGCCGTCAAATTCTTCGATCGACGTTCCGTCACTTTTGATGGTGAAAAAGCTATCGTGCTTTTCGGCAGTTGTTCCGGTTAATGGTTGAAACCAGTGAGTAAAGTGCGTTACGCCTTTGCTTTCTGCCCATGCCCTAATTCCATTTGCAATCTGGCTGGCTACCGTCCTGTCGATTTTTTTGCCACCTCTGATACTTGTTACGAGGCTTTTGTAAGCTTCATCACTTAAATATTCGCGGGCAGTTTTGACTGTAAAAACATTTTCTCCAAAGATCGCAGACACTTTTGTGCTTTGTGGTACGATAACCTCCTGAGCTGAATTTTGTAGGCTTTTTATGGCATGAAATCTCAAAGACATGTTTACTTATTTTTAATGCGGAGACAAAAAAACACTTAAACATTAGAAAAAACAATTTTTATTTGAAATAGCCTTGAGGAAAAGGCAGTTAGTAAAAAATAGATAGGCTGTTAATATATTTTTCAGCATTTGATGATTTAATAACAGAAAACACTCTTATAAATGTTTTTGTAGTAGTGGGCGGAAAGGGAAATAGATAATTAGAGTGACTTTTTGAAAAAAGAAAAATCAGTAATACAAAGCAAGGGAGTAATCAGGAAAGGAAGAACTAAGCTTCGATATCTAACGGTTGCACCAACAAATGGAATAGTATAACCGGTTATAAGAAGCACTGATATCGAAAACGAGAAAAAACAAATTACTAAAGGCGGGATGGCGGTTTTTTTATTTAAGCCGACTATTGAAATTACTATCAATACGATTAACAGGACGTTCTCGACGAGTGCAGGAACATAGCTAAAGTTTTTGAACTCATTTGGATGTGGACGAAGAAATGCCATATCTAATGCATGAGGTAAAAATGCTATAAAGCCAGAAAATGTTGGTTGGAGCATATCAGTTTTTACTTGCGAGTCTCCTGGCAATAACAAAAATTCATGTTGTTTGGCAGCAAGAAAAAATGGAGGGTTGATTGACGGAATAATAAGTGGAATAATAAAAAAACAAATGATCCCGATACTATAAAAAGTTACGAAGATCAACCTTTTGCGGTCTGGATAACGCTCGGCGAGCATCCAACATAACACTGCGGGTATCAATGCAAATAGAATATAATTTCTTAATGAGAATACAAGAGTAAACGAGAGTAAAATAAGAAGAAGGTGTTTTAATTGATACTTTCTGCGTAGAAGCCTAAAAAAGCAATAAAGACCAATTCCGATTGCAGACAAAATAAGACCGTCTTTGTGAATACCGCTACACCAAAATAATGTCGAGGGCAAAAGAAAAACGCCAAAAATAATAATCCATTTCTTAAGGGGGTAAATAGAATATAAAATTTTGAAAATGGCTACGAGCCCAATAAAGAAAAAGAAATTAAAAAAGATGATGTTGGTGTAGTAACTGTTGCTGGTAAGTACGTTGAAGATTGCCATTAGCTTTACTGGTACATTACTTTTCAGGTCATTCCAATAAGTATTTTCTCCACTGAAAATATTTCCCGTTGTACCATAACCGTAGCTAAAAAGGTCTTTTAAAAAAGCAAGAGGGGATGTTAAAAACCATTTCGTTTCCTCTACACTTAATTTATAAAACCGCCAGCTATCGGAATTCGAATAATACTTTGGTAAAGTATAGAACTTGCCATAAGCTATGCCTGCTAAAATTTTAATGAAGAAAAGTGCCAGGAGAACTGGTTTTGCAAGTCCGGTGTTTTTAAAGAAAGGAATACTTGTAATTAAAAAAGAAAAAGCAGCGAGGTAAAATATGAATAAAGCAATTTGCAATTACAAGGCTTGAAGTTTAATCGATCAGATTGTTTTTAACCGCAAAGAAAACAAGGCCGGCTGTGTTTTTTAATCCAAACCTTTCCATAAAACGTTCTTTTATACTTTCTACTGTTCTTGAACTGATGCTCATTTTTTCACCGATTTCCTGGCTCGTTAACTCAAGACAGATATATTCTAACACCTCTTTCTCTCTTTCACTCACTTCAATTTCTTTTGTTAGAGAGGGCAATGTTTTATTCTTGATCTGTGATTTTTTTATTAAAATTCGATTCACGAAATTGTTTAAATAGTATCCTTTTTCCACAACATCTGTAATTGCTTTTTTTATCTCAATTGGGTCCGAGCTTTTTAGTAAATAGCCGTTGGC
>JAOQAJ010000162.1 GCA_025963675.1 Segetibacter sp. | reverse complement strand
TCCAACGGTGTTTCCATCAGGCATCGTCATTGTTCCATGTAGTACATGAATGTCTGAAGTACATATTCCGATAGCATCAATTTGTATCTTGACATCTGTGTCTTTTTAATTTCAGGCACAGGTGCTTCAACCATTTTAAAGTAAACCCCGTTATCAGAAAATTTTTTTACAGCTTTCATGAGCAATCCGTTTTTTACAATCTTATTAACGATCCTTATAAAAGTATGAATATAGTACATTAAAACAAACGGCTGAAGCGCATGTGATTAGTGGCCGAATTCAACATGATGAGCTTTGTCTAGTTGTAAGACTGGTAATATTTGAAGTAAAAAATCATCTGTTTTAATGATCAAGATCATGTTTTATTCCCATACTTTTTTGTCTTTTTGTGTGGTAATATTTATCAAACAATCATTTCACAATAAAAACTATAAAAATGGAAAACAGTAAAATAAACGGTGTTACAGATCTTTTAGCTACCCAGAAGTTGCTGGAAAAAAGTAAACCTGAAAAAAAGAAAAACCGATCAGCAATTGCGGCATCGGTTGCAAGGAGCGCGGTAAAACATGCAAGCGCACATAGGCTGTCAAATAAACCTGGTGACTTTGCTCATTCAGGTACACACATTAGTTACGAAAATTAGAATTGCGCTTAAGATTATCAAAGCGAATACTCTTACATTTAGTCGAAGGGCATTGATTGTGAGTTACTAAAGGCTACAATCGCAAAAAAGCTGTTTTAAACGAAAAACAGCTTTTGTTGTTATTTGAACTATGCTGCACTTAGGTGAAGTTCGATGGCCCGATTATAGAGTAATTTTAGTAAAATCAACAAAGATGATAAAAGCATTTTTAGGAATGGGTTTGCTAGGTTCAAATTTTGTGAAGGCAATGCTGCAAAAAGGAGATACCGTACAAGTATGGAACCGTACCACATCTAAAGCATTCGAGTTAGAAAAATTGGGTGCAAAAGCATTTGAGAAAGTGAACGAAGCGGTACAAAATGCAGATGTGGTTCATGTAACACTTAAAGATGATGCAACTGTTGACGAAGTTCTTGAAGCTGCAAGTGCCGGCTTTAAAGCAGGAGCAACGATTATAGACCATACGACGACCTCAGCGAAAGGAGCAATTGAAAGGACTGCTAACTGGAAAAAGAAAGGACTGACCTATTTGCATGCACCTGTGTTTATGGGACCGTCAAATGCGCTGGAGAGTACCGGCTATATGTTGGTATCAGGTGATCAATCAGTAATCAAAAAGTTTGAGTCAGACTTATCGAAGTTGACTGGTAAGCTGATTAATTTCGGGCCTGAAGAAGGCAAAGCAGCAGGTATAAAACTTACCGGAAATTTATTTTTACTAAGCCTTACGGCTGGGCTTTCTGATGCGCTAGCTCTTGCAAAAGTGCATGGTATTGGAGCACAGGAAATTTTAGATTTGTTCAGCAGCTGGAACCCTGGTGCAGGCGTACCGGCCAGATTAAAGAAAATTTCAGAAGGCAAATTTGATGAACCTTCATGGGAACTGAATATGGCTCGCAAAGATGCTGGCTTAATGATCAGTGCAGCAAAGGAAGGTGGGGCCAATCTTGCGATCATACCCGCCATTGCCGAGACAATGGACAGATGGATTGCTAAAGGACATGGCAACGATGACTGGAGCGTTATTGCTAAAGACAGTATTTAGACACCAACATTATTTCTACTTAGACACCTGTTTTTTAAGCCGTTTCATAAATTACTTTCAAAAATGATCACTTCAACTTCAACGGTTTTTGAGGGGTGATGCGAAGGATCATGTCTGGCTTATTTAAAAGAACATAAAGGGAACCGTCAGGGCTGATTTTGAGATCTCGTACACGGCCATAGCCTTTTAAAATCATTTCCTGGCGGATTACCTTGTCTTTTACAATGACGAGTCTTCGCAATTCCTCGAAGGCTAAAGCGCCTACCAATAAATTGTTGTTCCATTTGGCGAAAAGCGTGCTTGTAACAAACGCTGCCGGGCAAACTGCAATCGAAGGAGTCCATTGAACTATTGGTTGTTCCATACCTTCCTGCTCGAGTTTTTCAGTTACAATACTTCCGCTATAGTCGATGCCATAAGAAATAACCGGCCAGCCATAGTTGGCACCTTTTTTCAAAATATTTAATTCATCGCCACCTCTCGGTCCGTGCTCTGTTGCCCAGATAGCTCCTGTTACAGGATGTTCAGCAATGCCCTCCACATTACGGTTACCAAGTGTAAATATTGCAGGCAAAGCTCCCGGTGTATTGATGAAAGGATTGTCTTTAGGTATAGAACCATCAGGATTAATACGGAAGACTTTACCAGTTGGTTTGCCTAGATCCTGCGAGGGCATTGCTTTGCCCATGTCGCCGATGGTAAAGTATAAATAGCCTGCCTTGTCAAATAAAAACCTGCATCCCCATCGATCACCTCGAACTACCATCAGAGAGTCAGGAACTTCAAAAAGTGTTTGTTGATCTTTCCATTGATGATCTTTTATTTTACCTCTAACTATTTTGGTCATGCCTGGTGCATTTCTATCCTGCAGGTCACCATTTGTATGGCTATAAGCTAAATACACCCAACCATTGTCCTGGTATTTAGGATCTAAGGCAATATCCATAAAACCGCCGGTAGAACTTTTGGTGTGGGTAGCAGGAAGTCCGGTGATAGAGACTGTATCGAGTTTACCATTAACGAGCCATTTTAGCTTTCCGGGTTTTTCAGAAATCAATGCCAGTTTTGCATTTACAAACTCAATGCCCCAGGGAGTGGAAGTATGCCCTGAATCTATTTTTTCAACTTTAAGCACATAATCCTGCGTTACAATTTTTGAAGGGATTGATGCAGCAGCTTTAGGTGGTCCTTTTTGAGATGCTTTAATGTAATTGACTAATGTATTTATCTGATTGTCTTTTAAAACATTACCCCAACCTTTCATCTCTGTATTGGGTATTCCTGATTTTATGCTTTTAAAAATTGCCTTTTCAGTTGATCCATGAGTCCATTTTGTTTTAATTAATGCAGGTGCTGAGTTGCCCTCTAATCTTGCACCATGACATCCCCCGCAATATGTTTTGTATAGGACTTCTGCTTGTTGGTTAAAAGCATCTGTTTCCAATGAAAAAAAGAATATTGAAAAAAGAAATAACTGTTTCATAAGGATTTGAAGTTAGGCAGTTTTTTTATAGGCAATATTGAGCACTTCGAAAGTTGATACAGAATGTCAGAAAAAGAAAACTGCTAATTTATTAGAGGCAAATAATGCTTGATGTATTGTACGATAAAGAGATGGTGAATACGCAAACGGTGGTAGAAATAACTACAAATGTTGCAGTGAGTGACACAACGATGTCTCATTATATTCTTCAGCTAAGTACATAACTATCTCCTCTTTACGTCACTCAGCAATAGGAATTAATGATAGAATTCGCGTCACCAAAAAATACAAGAAAAAAAATCTGTTCAGAAAAGCGCAACCAAATGATTTCTCATTATATTTGCAACCGAATAGTTGCTTAAATAATAAATAATGAGACGAGATGTATTTCAGGCAATTGCAGATCCTACACGAAGGGCAATCCTGAGCCTATTAGCCTTGCAGGCAATGACGCCAAATGCACTGGCTGAACACTTTCACAGCAGCAGGCAGGCGGTGTCTAAGCATATAAAAATTTTGACCGAATGTCAACTGCTAAACCAAAGACAATCGGGGCGGGAAATCTATTATCACTTTAATGCGGAAAAAATGAAAGAAGTAGACAAATGGCTTGAACAGTTCAGGGCCAAAATGGAACAGCGTTTTAACCAACTGGATGACGTTTTAATAAATCTTACAAACAAAAAACCATGAGCAACAAACAGACGAAAATTTCGAAAGACGCAGCCAACAGAAAATTAACTATACTTAGAGAATTTAGTGCGCCGATACAGGAAGTATGGCGTGCATGGACCGAGAAGGAACTACTCGACAAATGGTGGGCGCCAAGACCATGGCAGGCAAAAACCAAAACGATGGAATTTCAGGAAGGGGGTCTATGGCTATATAGTATGGTGGGACCAGATGGAAAGGAAGCTTTTTGTCGTGCCGATTACAGCGCCATAGTTCCCAACAAAAGCTTCTGTATGGATGAAGGATTTTGCGACGAAAACGGAAAGATTACTTCTGACATGCCATACATGCATTGGATAAACAATTTTACTGAAACAGAAACGGGAACATTGGTTAAGGTAGAGGTGACATTTGACAGCGAAGCGGATATGACAAAGATTATTGAAATGGGCTTCGAAGGTGGCTTTACAATGGCTCATGGCAACCTTGATGAGCTTTTGGACAGCCGCATTTGATTGGTTGTAAAAATGGGTCGCACCTTGTGTTTGCGCTTAAGAATTTTTCGACATTTTTAAAAATTGGTTATAGAAACATAGCAACGGTACGGCCGCGATGAGGATGATTAATTTGTTTTGCAAAGAAAGATATTAGTATATTGCTTTTACGAAAACGGCACAAGGCAGCAATGTATTCTCTGTCCTGGATCTTAATCGATGTATCATATTTCTTAATTCATATATACAATCTAACTTTTCTTGCCATGACTGATTTTTCAATCGACCGTCGTCGGTTCCTAAAAGGTGCAACCGCTACCCTTGCGCTTACTGCACTACAAGCAAACGGGATGAGCTTTATGGCTCCCGGAAAAACAATGAACGTTGCCTTAATCGGCACTGGCTGGTATGGAAAAAGCGATCTATTTCGTTTAATACAGGTCGCCCCTGTGGAAGTGGTGGCACTTTGCGATGTTGATAAAAACATGATGGAAGGTGCAGCCCAACTGGTTAGTCAACGCCAGAAATCGAAGAACCGACCCAGGTTATACAGCGATTATCGTAAGATGCTTGCTGAAAACAAGCTCGACATTGTTCTTATTGGAACGCCTGATCATTGGCATGCATTGCAAGCCATTGATGCAATGAAAGCCGGAGCACATGTATACGTGCAAAAACCAATAAGTGTTGATGTACTTGAAGGTGAAGCGATGGTAGCGGCTGCCCGTAAATATAATAAGGTAGTTCAGGTTGGAACGCAACGCAAAAGCACTCCTCACTTAATTGATGCTAAAAAGAACATAGTAGACGCAGGGCTCCTTGGTAAAATATCGCACGTGGAGATGTGTTGCTATTTTCATATGAGAGCGAATGGCAATCCCCAGGTGCAGCCTGTGCCGAGCTTCCTTGATTACGAGATGTGGACTGGTCCGGCTCCTCTTCGACCGTATGATGGGTTACCACATGTGCGTTGGTGGAGAACTTTTATGGAGTACGGCAATGGAATTATGGGTGATATGTGCGTGCACATGTTTGATACAGTGCGGTGGATGCTGAAGTTAGGATGGCCGAAGCGCATTAGTTCAACCGGAGGCATTTACGTGCAGAAAGAAGGTAAATCAAATATTGCTGACACCCAGTCTGCACTTTTTGAATACGATGATTTAAACTGTGTTTGGCAACATCGCAGTTGGGGCACTCCAGCCAATCCTGATTATCCCTGGTCTTTTACCATTTACGGTGATAAAGGCACCCTTATCGCGTCTACCATGCAATATGACTTTATTCCTTTAGGTGAAGGAGCTGAAGCGCGTAAAATTCACAAGGACGTAGTGTATGAAAAAGAAAAATATCCTGAAGATGTAACTGAGCCTACCGATCCAAAAATTGAATTGAATGCCGCTCCGGCAACAAGGTTACATATGCTTGACTTTCTGGCTGCAATTGAAAAAGGTGGAAGACCTGTTGCAGACATTGAGCAGGGACATATTTCTACCGCCAGTTGCATTCTGGCAAACATGTCTATGAAGGTCGGAAGGCCGCTTGTGTACGATCCGAAAAAGCGCCAGATTGTGAATGATCCGGAGGCGAACGCTTTGTTGAAGCGGCCCTATCGTGCTCCTTATGTACATCCTGATGCGAACCGCGTCTAAACTCTTTTTAACTAAACAGCCAGATAGTAGTTCTCTAAAAGTGACTGATGCTTAAGCAGCTTTGCCGTATTTGCTTTATTGTTATAACCCTTTTTGGGCTTTTGTGCTATGTTATTCCGAATAATCGAAATGATGCAGATGAAGACCCATCGCCACCACGAACTCCAATAGAGGAACTTGCTTCTTTCCAGGTTGAACCTGGTTTAGAAATTCAATTAGTAGCTTCAGAGCCAATGGTTCAGGATCCGGTAGTAACTACGTTTGATCCCGACGGGCGATTGTGGGTGGTCGAAATGCGCGGGTTTATGCCCGATATTGAAGGAAAGGGCGAGAAAGAAAGAATTGGCCGGGTATCAATACTTGAAGATACCACCGGGGATGGCAAGATGGATGTAAGTACTATTTACATAGATAGTCTCGTTATGCCGCGTGCAATTGCATTGATTACTGGCGGGGCACTAATAGCGGAAAACGGGTCATTGTGGCTGACGCAGGATTTGAATAACGATTTAAAGGCTGATACAAAGACTTTGATAGATTCCACCTATGCCGGCAGTCCACTACCGGAGCATTCGGGAAATGGTCTTTGGCGGGGAATGGATAATTGGTATTACAACGCCAAATCCAGGTTTCGTTATAAGGTAGAAAATGGACAATGGCAGCGTGATAGCACAGAATTCCGCGGGCAATGGGGCATCAGTCATGATGACGAAGGCCGGCTAATTTACAATTATAACTGGTCACAACTACATGCCGATCTGGTTCCGGCAAACTATCTTTCCCGCAACAAAAACCATAAGCCGACAACAGGTATTGATCATGGTCTTACAGTCGACAGACGGGTCTACCCTATTCGTCCTAATCCCGCGGTCAATCGTGGTTATATTCCCGGCACGTTAGACAAAGAAGGTCGGTTACTTGAATTTACTGCAGCCTGTTCTCCCCTTTCGTACAGGGGAGCTGCATTACCGAAAGAATTTCTTGGAAACGTGTTTGTTTGCGAACCGTCGGGCAACCTGGTAAAACGGAATGTAGTTGAAGAAAACGGTTTTTCGCTCTCAGCGCAGGACCCACATCCTGGTAAAGAGTTTCTTGCTTCGACTGATGAAAGGTTTCGCCCGGTTAATCTTTCTACCGGGCCCGACGGCGCACTTTATATCGCCGATATGTATCGTGGAGTTGTACAACATGCAGCTTACATTACTCCCTATTTGAGAGACCAGTCAGTTAATCGAAAGCTGGTTCAACCGGTTCATTATGGCAGAATTTGGCGAATTGTACCTAAAAACCGGAAACCAGCTAAGACTAAAAAACTGTCTGGTACAACTTCCGCGGAACTAGTAAAGTACCTCGCTCATCCGGATGGCTGGTACAGAGACATTGCACAACGTTTACTAGTTGAACGGAATGAAAAATCTGTAGCACCGGTACTAACTGGCATGGTGCTGAAAGGAAAAAATAATCTTGGTCGCGTTCACGGCTTGTGGGCCCTGCAAGGATTAAAACTGGTTCAACCGGATTTACTGTTTCAGCTTATAGCAGATCAAGATATTTTAGTTGCGAATACAGCACTAAGATTGCTCGAACCTCTTGCAGCAACAGATAAAAAGGTTCAGGGAAGGTTAGAAAACATCCTGATGCAGACAGCCCAAAACTTTCCTATAAAACAAATACTTCAGGTTGCGCTGTCTGCTGAAGTCTTGTCACCACAAATATCAACTCAAGTACTTGCAGGCATCGCCACCCGGTATGGTGATTTGCCCTTAATTCGCGATGCGGTCATGAGCAGCCTGGAAAACCGTGAGTTTGCCTTTTTGCAACATTTATGGAAAGCACCACAATGGCAAAAGCAGGAATCCGGGAAGGAAATTCTACTTGAAATGTTAGCAACGGCCATTATCCGCGAGAAAAACGAAAAAAAGTTGAGCGTTCTTTTAGCAATGATGGATGGAACGAAGGCACAATTAGACTGGAGGGAAAAAGCTGTGTTAACCGGCCTTTCAATGGGGGCAGGTAATAAAACAACTCCTGTAAGGTTAGCAACGGCTCCATCCATTTTTACAAAATCAGCCAAAAAAGTTCCAAAAGCACGGCTTGCAACATTATCGACTTTGTTTGAATGGCCGGGGCATGTAGTGGATAAAACTGCTCCAGTTCGAAAAAGTTTACTGAACGAAGAACAACAACAACTCTTTTCACTCGGCAGACAACATTATCTTACTACCTGCGCAGGTTGCCACGGTACCGATGGAAACGGAATGAAAAGGTTTGCTCCGCCACTGATTGGATCGGACTGGGTTTTGGGAGATGAAAAACGCCTTGCCCTGGTTGTGCTACATGGTATGGAGGGACCTATAGAAGTTGCGGGTAAAAAGTACGACGCCCCGGAAATTCTACCTGTCATGCCTGCACACTCAACAATGGATGATGCTGCCATTACTGCTATCCTGACTTATATCAGAAACGAATGGGGCAACAACGCGGGTCCGATTGACAAAAGAACGGTGGGCACAACCCGAAATACCACGCAGGGCAGAGTAGTTCCATGGAAAGCGGCTGAATTGAAAAAATTTATATTGGAAAAGAAAGCTGCTGAAAACAAATAAAATTTAATAGAAATTCCCATATTGATTAAAACCGAACTCAAAACTTCCTTTCGAAAACATACTAACCCAACATGATCATGAACCGACGCAATTTTCTACATACATCTGCTATGGGCGCTATGGCTTTTTCTTTGCCAAAAATGCCAATCTTCGCACAACAAGGGCCGATGGGCGTTGTGGTTCATTCTTATGGTCTCCGGTGGAATTCTAAGGTGAATAGCCAAAAATATCCGGGTTTCACCAACGCAGTAGAGTTGTTAGAGCATTGCCATAAAATCGGGGCCGGAGGAGTGCAGGTGGTAGTAAAGGATTGGACACCCGAGTTTGCGAAAAAAGTAAAAGCTACCCGCGACAAGTTAGGGATGTATGTTGAAGGTTCTATTGGTGTTCCAACTAACCCCAACGATACCGCGCGTTTTGAACAGGAACTTAAAAATGCAAAAGATGCCGGCGTACAAATTGTCAGAACCGTTTGCTCCAGTGGAAGGCGTTATGAAACGTATCATTCATCGGCAGAATTTCAACAACTTAAGAAAAACGCTTTAGTTTCACTGCAACTGGCCGAACCAATTTTAAAAAAACATAAAATGAAATTGGCGGTTGAAAATCACAAAGACTGGCGTGCGCCGGAATTGGCGGCGATGATGAAACAACTTAGCAGTGAGTCAATAGGTGTTACCCTTGACTTCGGAAACAGCATTTCTTTGCTCGAAGACCCAATGGAAGTTATCCAAACCCTGGTTCCTTATGCTTTTTCCACACACGTAAAAGATATGGCGGTTGAAGAATATGCAGACGGTTTTCTTTTATCTGAAGTTCCGTTAGGTAAGGGTATTTTAGACCTGAAAAAAATCATAGGAATTTGCAGGCAACATAATCCGAATATGACGTACAGTCTTGAAATGATCACTCGTGATCCGTTGGAGATCCCTTGTTTTAAAAACGAATATTGGTCGACTTTCCCTGACGTTTCAGGTTCAGAACTGGCACGCGCCATGCGAATGGTTCGCCAGCATAAAAATTCCACACCCCTTCCGCGAATTTCACAGCTTTCGCCAGAAGAAAGGCTGGCCGCAGAAGAGCAAAACATTGTTGCTTGTCTTGCCTACAGCAGAGATACCTTAGGACTTAAATAATTCACATAAAAATAGAATCATTGGAAAAAAACGACACGAATAAAGAAGTCCTACCGGGAATTAAACAGTTTGATTTACACGGAAAATCCGCTATAGTTACCGGCGGTTCTAAAGGGCTTGGATTAGCCATGGCTGCAGGCCTTGCTTCCGCAGGAGCTAACATAATGCTTGTAAACAGAAACGTTGATGAAGGCATCGAAGCCGCGGAAGAATTAAGCAATGATTTTGGAATTAAATCAATTGCGTTTGCCGCAGATATTTCTAACCAGCAACAGACCGAGGCTATGGCGGCAGTAGCGATGGAAGCCTTTGGTAAAATTGATATTTTGATCAATAGTGCAGGGATAAATATCCGCGGACCAATTGATGAAATAACACCAGAAGAGTTTAGTAAGGTAATGGAGGTAAATGTGAATGGCACCTGGCTTTGTTGCCGTGCAGTTACCCCTTTTATGAAGCAAAACGGCAGCGGAAGTATTATCAATCTTGCAAGCACACTTGGTTTGGTTGGCCTGTCTAACCGCACTCCCTACGCCTCAAGTAAAGGTGCTGTCGTTCAGATGACAAGGGCGCTGGCTTTAGAGCTCGCTGCTTTTAATATTAGGGTAAACGCCATTTGTCCGGGGCCGTTTTTAACTGAAATGAATATACCAATTGCAGATACGGAAGAAGGTAGAAAATTTGTCGTTGGAGCTACAGCGCTGGGTCGGTGGGCTGAGCTACGTGAGATCCAGGGGGCGGCAATATTTTTAGCAAGTGATGCCGCTACTTATATGGTTGGTTCGATGCTTACTGTTGATGGGGGTTGGACTGCACGTTAATGAGTTGCTGTCGTAAGTGATATTGTTAAGTTTTTGGGCCCTGCTGATTCTTTTCATTGATACATCGTTGCGTCGCACACTTGTACGATTGTAAGATCATGGAGCCCCAAAGAAACGCTGAAAGTAAGCAGTCTGCCGGTGCCAACACTTGTTATTCCACATTTTAAAAAGCTTTCTAAATTTTCTTAAATGAGCAGTTTTTAATGTACTCGTTGTGTTCTTTGTGGTTCTTCGTGTACTTCGTGTTCCCAAAAAAAGGAGCACAAAGAACACAGCGAACCACAAAGTGCACGAAGAAAAACCTCTTAGGTAATTCTGTCTTTAAAATTTAGACAGCTTCTAAGGAAAACCAAAAACTATTAATTTATCGCTTGGACTTTAGGCAAATAGAAAGGCGTTTTCATTTTTTAAATCATTACATCCTTCACTAACCCCCGTAAAACCAATGCAACAAGCAATCGCCGTAAATAAAAAAAGCCGCATAAGATATGCGATGCTTTC
>JAOQAJ010000300.1 GCA_025963675.1 Segetibacter sp. | reverse complement strand
AACGTGGCGGCAATGCAATTGACGCGGTGATAGCAACTCAACTGGCACTTGCAGTCGTATATCCCGGCGCAGGAAATATTGGCGGCGGCGGTTTTTTGGTGGCAAGAATGAAGGATGGTAAAACATTTACTTACGACTACCGTGAGACGGCGCCGGCAAGAGCGAACCGGGATATGTATCTGGATGCGCAAGGAAATGCCCAAACCCACCTTTCTCAATATGCTCACCTGGCATCTGGTGTTCCGGGAACAGTTAGTGGCCTATTTGCGAGTTTAAAATATGCAAAACTTCCTTTTAAAACGCTGATACAACCGGCAATTGACCTGGCAGAGAAAGGGTTTACTTTAACTGAATCGGAAGCGTCGAAATTTAATCGGACGAAAGAGGCATTTACTAAATACAATACGGTAAAACCTGTATTTGTAAAAGAAACTAATTGGGAAGCCGGCGATACCTTATTTCAAAAAGAACTTGCAAATACGCTTAAAAGAATTAGAGACAAAGGAGCAGCCGGGTTTTATGAAGGTGAAACTGCAAAACTGATTGTTGCAGAAATGCAGCGGGGAAAAGGTCTTATTACTTTAAACGACCTTAAGAATTATAAGACAAAAGAGAGGAAACCTTTAGAATTTTCATACAAAGGCCACACGGTAATAAGCATGCCGCCGCCAAGTAGCGGAGGAGTTTTATTAATGCAAATGCTGAAAATGGTTGAAAAAAGGCCATTAGCAAGATATGGTTTTGAAACGGTGAAGAGTGTTCAGTTGATGACAGAAGCGGAACGAAGGGCCTATGCTGATCGCGCAGAACATTTAGGAGATCCTGATTTTTGGAATGTACCGGTTAAGACAATTACAAGTGACGCATACCTTGCTAAAAGAATGGCAGATTACGATAGCACAAGAGCAAGCAAAAGCGTGGATATAAAAGCAGGCTCCGCCGCAGAAAGTACGGAGACAACCCACATCAGCGCCGCAGACAAATGGGGTAACCTGGCCGCCGTAACAACCACGCTTAATGGAAACTTTGGAAGCAAAACAGTAGTTGCAGGTGCAGGTTTCCTTTTAAATAACGAGATGGATGATTTTAGCATTAAGCCGGGTGTACCAAATATGTATGGGGCGATTGGCGGAGAAGCAAATGCAATTGCTCCAGGCAAACGAATGCTGAGCTCTATGGCGCCGACAATTGTATTGAAAGGTAAAAAGCCCTTTATGGTACTGGGCACCCCAGGTGGTACAACGATTCCTACGTCCGTTTATCAGACGATTGTTGACGTCGTTGATTTTAAAATGAACGCTGAAGAGGCAGTCAATAAACCAAAATTTCACCATCAGTGGTTGCCGGATGAAATACAGGTGGAGGAAGGTTTTCCAAAAGATGTGATGCAAAAACTGCAGGACATGGGTTATACGGTTAAGGTATATTATGTTGCCGGATATGCAACAAGTATTGGGAGGATGGAAGTGATAAAAATCAACAACGGCAAGTTGGAAGCTGCGGCAGATAAGAGAGGCGATGATAGCGCGGAGGGTTATTAGAACCGGGATTTTCAGGATTTTAAGGATTGGGGTGGAAATAGCCGATTTTGAGAAGTTGTTGCCGTCACCGCCAACAACTTCTCTCGGGCATTAGGGGTGGAGCTATTCGTGATAAAATAAAGTTTGTTTTGATTTGCAAACTGAAGCTCCCCAAAGATCTATCGACAAAGTGCTTGCGACGCAACGATGATTCTTTTTGACTTATGTCGGTATCTAAAAACTGCTTTCTAAACTTCCTGAGCAAATTGCTGTTTCGACTGGTAGAATATTTGCATCATTCACCTTTTTTTCAACAACTCATTACCTAAAAATCAATTACCAGTGAGATTAGCCGCTATAGACATAGGCAGCAATGCCGCCAGATTATTAATAACAGATATTATTGAGGGTATTGGTCACCCGCCGGAGTTTAATAAGCTCAACCTGATCAGGGTGCCACTGAGACTAGGTTTTGATGTATTTGAAACCGGGGAGATTTCAGAACATAGAATTACAATGATATTGGAGGCTATGAAAGCTTACAGCCATTTACTAAAACTATATGAAGTACAACATTTAAAAGCATGTGCAACTAGTGCCATGCGTGATGCAAAAAATGGTGCAGAAATAATTAGCAGGGTAAAGGAAGAAACTGGAATTGATATTGAAATTATTAGTGGTGACCTTGAGGCGTCTGTTATTTATGAAAATCACGTGGCAGAAAAAATGGACGCGAATAACAGCTATCTCTATATTGACGTGGGTGGCGGTAGTACTGAACTTACTTTTTTCGCTGATGGAAAACTGGTTTTCAAACAATCTTTCAATATTGGTACTATCCGGTTACTTAAAAACCTCGTTGAAGAAAAGACGTGGAATGAAATGAAGGAAATAATAAAACTAAGAACCAAAGGGTTAAAAAAAATTGTTGCAATAGGTACCGGAGGTAACATAAATAAGATCTTTTCTTACAGTAAGAAAAAAGATGGTAAGCCGCTGGAGTTAAGTTTACTGAAAGACTATTTCAAGGAGTTTTCTGCAGTCTCGCTTAAAGACCGGATCAGGTTGTTTAAATTTAGAGAAGACAGGGCCGATGTAATTGTTCCTGCATTGCAGATTTATATAAACGTAATGCGATGGGCAGATGCAGATGAAATACTGGTTCCAAAAATTGGGTTGGCCGATGGACTGGTGCAGCATTTATATTCTGAGCTTCGGAAATAGAACCACTTTCCGGATTGAATAAATAAAAAAGCCTTCCTGATGTAGATATTTAATTGAATCCTGCTGTCTGAAAAACAAGTATAAATTATCTGTACTGAATATCTGTACTTTTACATCTTCACGATGGGTTCTACCAGAGCATGTTTTATTCTAAAGCAGAGCCATACTCCTCTCCCATCTCATTTTGAAATTATTCATCAATTTCTATAAGAGATGTCCGTAAATAAGCAAATTAAAAAAGTAACTACCAATACGCTTCTGCGATTAAAAGTAAACGGCGAAAAGATTTCGATGATCACCGCTTATGATTTTTCATTTGCAAAATTGTTCGATGCTGCAGGCATCGATGTGATTCTTGTCGGTGATAGTGCAAGCAATGTAATGGCTGGTCATGAGTCTACCCTGCCGATTACCCTGGACCAGATGATTTATCATGCCGCGTCAGTGATCAGGGGAACAGAACGGGCTTTGGTAGTGGTTGACTTGCCTTTCGGTTCTTACCAATCTAACAGTGAAGTTGCTCTTGCATCAGCTATTCGCATAATGAAGGAAACAGGCGCTCATGCCCTAAAGTTGGAGGGTGGCGAAGAAGTGGTCGATAGCATCAAACGTATTGTAAGCGCAGGAATTCCTGTAATGGGTCATCTTGGATTAACGCCACAGTCGATACATAAATTTGGTACGTATGTAGTGCGGGCAAAAGAAGAAGCTGAGGCTAACAAGCTTAGAAGCGATGCATTGATTTTACAGGAGGCCGGCTGTTTCGCAGTGGTTCTCGAGAAAATTCCTGCGGCTTTGGCAAAAGAAGTATCGGAAAGTCTGATTATGCCAACCATAGGAATTGGGGCCGGCATGCATTGTGGCGGACAGGTTTTGGTGATGCACGACCTTCTTGGGATCAATACAGAATTTAAACCGAGGTTTTTACGAACTTACCTAAATATGGCCGAACAGGTTACGGGAGCGGTGAAACAATACATAGCAGACGTTAAAAATAACGACTTCCCAAATGAAACAGAGCAGTATTAACAGCTGCCAGCTGTAGCCACATGCCGTTCAGGCGTTTCGCGGTTACCTACTTCACCGATTGTTTCTTTGCATTTGTCCATAATCTTTTTAAAGGGTATTTGGGTCGCCTAGTTTTAATTAATTTCTTACCCACACAAAAACATCCCGTTAATAGTACCTCGTTAAATGCTGTTCAAAAAATCTTTTAAACGATGGGCTGTTCCTGACACAAGCGATCTATGAATTATCATCATGTTGATAAAGACTCTAATGTTTATCATTGATTACTTGTTTAAAATGTTGATATTGCTGAGACGAATTAATTTTTACCCCTAAACTTTGCTTGTAAATTGAACAAGAGGCTTTTGACTATAACGGTGCATGTAGCAGCCTGGGCATGTTTCTTTCTGCTGCCAATTGTATTTTCTCCCCGGCCGAGAGATCCTGATTTTCAGTTTACTGATGCAATGATCTGGAGGTTTATTTGTATTGATGCTTACCTGCTAATTTTCTATTATTCTAATACCCTCGTACTAATACCTCAGTTACTTACCAAGAAAAAATGGCTTTGGTACACGTTGACAATTATTGCATTACTCTTCCTGTTTCTTTTTATTCATCGCTTGTTAGATGACCTCGTGCGCGCTGAAATGCCGGAAAGAATAAAAATGAAGATGCAAAGACGCCGGCCTTCTTACCTGTATCCTTTTACACCTTCCACAGCAGTTTTCTTTTTGGTTTTTACCGTAAGTACGTGTACCCGAGTTATACAGGAGTGGTTAGGTATTGAAAGTAAAAGACAGGAAGTTGAAAATGAAAAACTGGCCACTGAACTTTCATTTTTGAAATCGCAGATCAATCCGCATTTTCTTTTCAACACATTAAATAATATCTATTCCCTTGCTGTGGTAAAAAGTGAAGCTACAGCAGATGCAGTTTTAAAGCTGTCGTCTATCATGCGCTATGTGTTAAGCGAAACAAAACATGATACTGTTCCGCTTGATAAAGAAATACAATTTATAAAACATTACATCGAGTTGCAAAAAGTTCGGTTAACAGACAAAGTATCGATTGAATTTAATGTAGAAGGTGAAACTGAAGGCAAACAAATTGCACCACTATTGCTGATTCCATTTGTAGAAAATGCATTCAAGTATGGAGTAAGCACAAAAGAAACGTCAAAATTAGTATTTGAGATCAAAGCAACGCCGGATCGCATTTATTTTGCTTCAACTAATGATATGATGTCGACTGATAAGGGAAACGAAAATAATACCGGTATAGGCTTAAAAAATACCAGGAGAAGACTTGAATTATTATATGCTGATGCCCATCAATTAACCGTCGCCGAAGAAAACAAACAGTTTATCGTTAAACTAATACTTAATAAATAATGCGTTGTATAGCAATAGATGATGAACCCCTTGCGTTGCAACTGATTACAGAGTATGCTTCACGTATTCCTTTTCTAACATTAGAAAAAACCTTTACAAACCCCGATGAAGGCAAAGCGTGGTTACAGCAAAATCATGTTGATTTAATGTTTCTCGATATACAAATGCCTGATATAAACGGGTTGCAATTTTATAAAACGCTGGCCAGGAAGCCTCTGGTTGTATTTACTACTGCATACAGCGAATATGCTGTTGATGGTTTTAATGTTGACGCTGTTGATTATTTATTAAAGCCGTTTGAGTACGATCGGTTTTTGAAAGCAGTGTTCAAAGCACGGGAATACCTGGAGTTCTTAAGCAGCCAGGAACTGCAAATGGCTTCGATATTTGTGAAGGTAGACTACCAGTTGATGAAGATTAATTTAAAGGATGTTGAACTAATCGAAGGGCTCGACGATTATATAAGGATCCACATAAAGCCCAAGCCAATTCTCACTTTAATGACCCTTAAAAGTCTGCAGGAAAAACTGCCGTCTGCTGAATTTATTCGTATTCACCGCTCTTATATCGTCCCTTCAAGCAAAATCGAAAGTTTTGGAAAATCGAAAGTGAAAGTGGCTGGCAAGGAGATTCCCGTCGGAAGTAGTTACAGCGAAGTTTACCAGCAACTTTTACGAAGTAAAGGATTAGACTCTTAAGTAATTTCCGGGTCACAGTCGATAGAACAATCTTCAACATCGTTGTGTCACTCCCTTGTACAGTAATACTTTATTCACCCCCTCATCTTATCGCTCTTCTAATTTCCGCGAGAACGGGTGCCTTTTATTAAACTTCTGTTTTTGCAATCCACAGCAATCTTCCATAACTCCCGGAAATCCTCATAATCTTGTTAATCCTGGTTCTACATCCTGTTTCTAACAATCTCCCACAGTACTATTCCTGCAGCTACCGAAATATTTAATGAATGCTTCATTCCTAATTGAGGGATTTCCAGGCTTCCATCAACTAATTTTAGCACATCATCGTTTACTCCCTCTACTTCATTACCAAAGACAACAGCAATTTTTTCATCCGTTTTTGCAGTAAACTTTTCCAGGGAAATACTTCCCTCAGTCTGTTCGATAGCCAATACTTTATAGCCTTTGTTTTTTAGTTCAGCAACAGCCTCAACTGTCGAAGGAAAATACATCCAGTCAACTGATTCTGTAGCTCCAAGAGCAGTCTTATTGATGTCCCTATGAGGAGGTTGAGGAGTATATCCGCATAAAAAAATAGCATCAATCAAAAACGCATCAGCAGTACGAAAGACACTGCCGACGTTATGCATACTTCTTATGTTATCCAATACTGCAATTACCGGAGTTTTTGACGCCTGCTTAACTTCCTCTACCGACTTGCGTCCTAATTCATCCATGCTCAATTTTCGCATGGGACAAATGTAAAAAGAACCTTATTAAATTAGCAAACCAACTCTCAACTGGTTTGCTAATTACTTATTGAATGAGTTTTGCAATCTTGTCCATAGGAAGTGAATTTGCGAATGCAAGAATTTCGTTCTCGGAAGTATTGTTCACGTTCAGAGTAATGAGCGCATTGCTCAAAGGGAGTTCAAGTTTATAAGAAGGCGTATTTGTGCTCGTATTTTCTTCTTTTGTCAGCCTTGACTTAAACCCTTGTACTTTTAAAACTTTGCTTTTACCGTCGCTTCCTAAACCTGCCAACAACGGCGAAGTCAGAAATGCATTTAAGGTGCCAAGCAGAGGAGAATTATTTACAATTTCGATCTCTGCCTTTTTTGCTCCTAAACCGTATGTACGGTGAATAGTAGCGCCAACAAAGGTTACGTTTGCGGTAACATTATCTTCTTTAAGATTCGCTTTTAATGTATCCATTTTCTCAGGAAACAATTTTATTACTTCTTTGCCTATAGTAATATCAAGTTGTTGAAGCGTTTGTTGTAAGGCGAAGTGTGCTTCTTCCAGCTTACCTGCTTTATAGGAGGTTTTCGCATTCGCAACATCTTTCTTAAAATCCTGTGCTTTAGCAACCGTAGCCGCAATTAGAACTATAGATAGTATAAATATCTTTTTCATTTGTTGATTGTATAAGTAGTTAGTAATTATTTTTCACCCAGCATCTTTTTAATGCCTTCAATATCAAAAGTGTTTACAGCAGCCATCATGTCTTGTTCGGTAGCGAAATTAATTCCCTGGAAAGTGACCATACCGGATTGCCCTATTTGCACCAGCACCGTATAACCATCCCGTTGATCAAATTTTATCACTGCTTTATTTCCTTTCACTTTTATTTGTTTAAAGTTTTGTGTCTGGCCGTTAGATTCTGTCATGTTTCCTGCGAATAGGATATTCATAAATCCGGAATAGGCAGAATTATTACCAACAAGCACCGACAACTGTTTGTCGTCTTTTCTATAAACCCGTTGAATGGTCAGGTTCGCCCATCCCCATTGTGTACTGGTAACCCTATCTTCTGTGGTATCTTTTGGAAGGCTGGCAACGGTTTCGGGCAACGATTTCAGAATTTCTTTACCCATTTGAAGCTCTATTCCTAACAGCGCTTGTTGAATTGAATACCGTGCTTCACTAAAGTTTCCTGCAGCACTCGCTGTCTCGGCTTCACTTATCTGCTGATTTACGTCTGGTGGAGTAGTGTTTTTTAAACCCTCACCTACCTTATTTGATGGCCGTCCACCCCTGCTGCTGCTCGACCCCGAATTGGTTGAGGCATTATCAGATCCTGTAGAGCTGCCTGAACCAGTTGGGTTCTCAATACCTACGGCCTGATCAATCTTTTTGTCGACCGCCTTATTCGCTACATCCGAGGCTTTATCCTTGAGCTTTTTAAGGAAACCCTGGGCAGAAGCATCAACATGCAGGCACATTGCTGCTCCCAGTATGGCAGAAACAATAGTTAATTTTTTCATTTTATTTAATTTAAATATTTGATTGCAAAACTAAAAGTCAAAAGAAATTAACTGAAGCCACTCATAACAGTATTAAGGCGTTTATAAAATAGCTTAAGAATAGTAAGTAGAACTCTAATTTAAAAAACTCTTTCAAGAACTGCAATAGAAAACCGTGTAGAATTAAACATTTGAGTATTATAATGGCCGGGAAAGATGAGTGCGTTTTCCCGTTATTGATTTAGCCAAACAGGTCGTCGAGGTTAACCGCGAAATCTTCTAGTTGACAGATAGAAGCCATAATATTAAACATTTATGTCATTTTTTTCTTTCAGCGACTGCTATTGCGGCATACAATAAATGATACAGGTTGAATAAGCGGATGTTTTTCAGCAAAAAAGCGTGCAATCACAGAGGTAATTGGTTGCATTGAAATTTCACAGGTAATTCACACGTTGTGTATAACGTAGTATGAAGTTTGATAATTGAAAAGGTATATTTGGTTAGATGAAAAACTAGTGCTGAAGGTTTGATAAAGACATCAGTGCGATTTATAAAAAATAAAAAAACTACATAATTTGACAGACACAATTATTAACCTTGAATCAGTAAATCCTATTGAATTTTTTGGTGTAAACAATGGGAAACTGGATCTGCTAAAAAAGAAATTCCCGCTGCTGAAAATACTAAGTCGCGGTACTCAGATAAAACTAAGCGGAGCTCCGGAACAAATAGAAACAGCGAAAGAAAAAATTGACCTGATACTTCAATACCTGGAAAGAAACGGACATCTAAGCGAAAACTACTTCGAACAAATCCTTGGTGGTGATGATGCAGAAGTTATTGACAATTTTGTAGAAAGAAATCCCAACGACATTCTTGTTTTTGGACCAAACGGCAAAACTGTGAGAGCCAGAACTGCTAACCAGAAAAAAATGGTGCAAGCCGGGGATCGCAATGATATTCTTTTCGCAATCGGACCTGCCGGTACAGGTAAAACGTATACGGCAGTTGCCATGGCCGTAAGAGCACTGAAAAACAAAGTGGTGAAAAAAATTATTCTTACAAGGCCCGCTGTTGAGGCCGGAGAAAACCTCGGTTTTTTACCCGGTGACCTGAAGGAAAAAATCGACCCTTATTTACGCCCGTTGTATGACGCGTTGGACGATATGATACCAGCCGATAAGTTGGGATATTATATGAGTACCCGTACCATCGAAATTGCGCCTCTTGCTTATATGCGTGGCCGTACTTTGGATAATGCTTTTATCATTTTGGACGAGGCTCAAAACACCAATGACCTTCAGCTGAAGATGTTTCTTACCAGGATCGGAGCAAATGCCAAAGCCATTATAACCGGTGACCCTACCCAGGTGGATTTACCAAAAAATCAAAGAAGTGGCTTAGAAAAAGCGTCCCGCATTTTAAAGGACATCGATGGAATCGCTCATATCGAGTTGGATGAAGAAGACGTTGTTCGTCACAGGTTGGTTAAGGCAATTATTAGAGCTTACGACCGTGAAAAGGAAAAAGAGCAGATTCCAGGCTTCACAGGGCACAACAGGTAATTAATGTATCTTTTTGCATAAAAACAAACGAGGTAGCCAGAAGCTACCTCGTTTGTTTTTCCTGACTGCAGCTTTAAAAATTGAAAATATTTTTTATTGTTACCTTTATCGCCTCACAAAAAAGTCAATGAAATATTCATTTTTGATACTCGGGTTTTTATTATTTTTTTCATGTAAAAATAATGAGGAAGAGTACCACAAACCCGAAAGTGCTATAGATGCCGGAAGAGAATTTATTCAACAAACGTTAAAAGGTAAATTTAATGCTGCTAACCAATATATGTTGCAGGATGAAGACAACCAATTCTGGTTAGCCAAATGGAGCAAGGAGTTTAATAAAAGTACTGAGCAGGATAAAGCCGGTTACAGTAAAGCTGCTATTACGATTTATGAAGTCACTGATGTTATTCCCGATAGTGTTACCATCATAAACTTTAGCAATTCTTATAAAAACAGGCCTCAAAAAGTCAAAGTTGTCAAATCGAATGGAGAATGGAAAGTGGATTTCAAATACACTTTCTCCGGCAACCTTTAAATGAACTTGCTTCATCTTCAAGTCTGGAACAATTTTTTACCTTTTTGCCTAATATTCAAAAATGTGGTGCTGCAATTTCAAAGTTGTAAGTTTGCGGCTCTGTATTTTTCCATTGCAAAAGGTATATTTTTTAGGCGGATTTATAAATTTCAATATTTAAAATAGTTTATGCAAAAGTTAAGTAATGTTTTACACCCGTGGCACGGAGTTGATTCCGGTGAACAGGCACCAAGAATTGTAAATGCTGTTATAGAAATTCCGCAAGGTTCGAGAGCAAAATATGAAATTGATAAGCCTAGTGGCCTCTTAAAATTAGATAGAGTAATTTATTCATCTTTCTACTACCCGTCTAATTATGGGTTTATTCCGCAAACATATGGTGACGATAAAGATCCACTTGATATTCTTGTTTTGTCAAGCATTAGCATCCAGCCCATGTGTCTGGTTACAGCTAAGGTAATTGGTGTAATGCAAATGATAGATCAGGGAGATGCTGATGATAAAATTATTGCTGTAGCTGCAAATGATCCTTCAATAAATTACATCAATAATATAGAAGAGCTTCCAAAGCACTTCTTTGGTGAATTACGCCATTTCTTCGAAGAGTATAAAACCCTGGAGAATAAATCGGTAAAAGTGGAAGAGTTCCAGGATAAGAGTATGGCTTTGAAGATTATACAGGAAGCAATGGATGCTTATAAAGAAAATTTTAAATAACTGTACTTCTCACTTGATATGTAAACAAAAACAGTATGTCCGCGCAAACAATTTTTTTGCTGTTATTGGTGGGTTTAGCAGCCGGAATATTGAGCGGGCTCATTGGTGGTGGTGGTGGAATTATCATTGTTCCCGCACTTGTGCTTCTTTTTGGATTTAGTCAGAAAGAAGCACAAGGAACTTCACTTGCAATTTTGCTGTTGTTGATTGGCATTTTTTCAGTTTATGAATATTATCAAAAAGGTCGTATAAACATTAGCTATGCAGTTGTCGTTGCCATGGCCTTTTTTATTGGCAGTTATATCGGAAGTAAATTTTCTATCACCCTAAATGAGCAAAAGCTAAAAAGAATTTTTGCGTTGACGATGATGCTGCTTTCTATACGAATGCTATTCTTTGAAAGACAAAAAAAGAAGCTTCCGCCTTCCTCACAAACGGCCTCAGTTACCCAAACTGATTTAAAATAATCGTGATGACGCGTTTGTTGAAATTCTTTTAATCAATCTCAGTTTGTGCGTTCGCTTTCTTGTATCCGCATTAATTACTCCCGAACTATCTATAGTATCTATTCTGACTTTGCCTGAAGCGTGAATGATTGAATGATTGTTAAGCAAAATACCAACGTGAGTAATTCTTCCAGCTTCATTGTCAAAAAAGGCAAGGTCTCCGGGTATTACCTCTTGCAGAAATCCCACTTCATCACCTTGCGTCACTTGCTGAGAAGCGTCTCTTAATAGGGGAATATTTAGAAATTTAAAAACAATCTGTGTAAACCCGCTGCAATCGATACCAAACACAGAGCGACCGCCCCATAAATATGGAGTGTTTAAAAAAGTATAAGAAAGACTTTCTAACAACTGCAAACTCATACTGTTTTTCTCGGTATTTATTGATCTGCCCTTATACTCAACTTTATACTTTCCTATCTGCGTCTCGTTTGGTATTGAACTTCCAAAAGGTATATGCATTGGCTTGTCATCAATCAACATTTCATTTACCCAGTCAGAAGCAAGCGTGTTACTATTAATAGAAATGTTAGCACCTGTTATTTCCTCTAATTGATTCTCCTGGCACCATCCTTCATAATCATCGTAGGCAACTTTTACTTTCACAAAATCCGTTGTTCTTTCAATCAATTCACAAGATTCTCCAAACAACAATTGGGTTACTTGTTCACTTCGATGTGATGACTCTGCACGTACCGGACAAACCGCGACAACACACATTAATAAGGCCATGGAAAAAATGTTAATAGTAAAGTTAATAGTGTTATGGAAAATGATCTTTAAAAGCATCCTAATAGAAATACATTTAAATTGAAGCGTGGCTAAAGATGCATTTGCACATATCGAAGATAAAGAACTGTTGAATAAGTTTTATAGCGACGGTAACAACCAATGGTTAGGTATATTGCTTGAACGGTACACGTTGCTTTTATTTGGTGTGTGCATGAAGTATTTAAAAGATGAAGAAGAGGCAAAAGATGCCGTTCAACAGATTTTTCTGAAGGTGATAACCGAGTTGCAAAAGTACAAGGTTGACTATTTTAAAAGCTGGTTATACATGATTGCTAAAAATCTCTGCCTCATGAAAATCAGGGATAGACATGGACGGATACCTGTAGAAATTTCGGAGCATATGACAACACCTGAAGACTCTATTACCAAGGCTGACCTACTTGAAAAAGATAAAACACTTTCGTTAATTGAAGAAGGGTTGAGCGAATTGAATGCAGAGCAAAAACTATGTGTAACTTTATTTTATTTACAGAAAAAAACCTATCAGCAAATA
>JAOQAJ010000130.1 GCA_025963675.1 Segetibacter sp. | reverse complement strand
TTACACGTAGCTCGGTAAATAATAGGTATTGAGACGCTTTTTGAATTTTTAGGTGGATAAAATATTCGATAGGTGAAAACCCGGTCTGCTTCTTAAAGAGGTTAGAAAAATGCGATGCAGATAAATTTACTCTCTGTGCAATTTCTTCCAGCGACAGGGTTTCATTTATCTTGTTTTGCATCAGGTCGATAGCAATGTCAACAATACTGATATTGCCTGCTTTCTTCGAACCATAGAATTTTTCACTAAAAACAAATGATGTTAGATAATGCCACAAGCACATGTTTACGTACAGCAAGTTATTTAGGCTGTAACCCTTTTCTAAATTGGAATACATTTCATTAAATACATGCAACCGTTCATCATGAAAAGGTAGTAGACTGAGATTGCTTCCTTTTTGTTTTACAAGCAGATCAACAATAGCTGTGGAACGACTTCCCTTGAAATGTATCCAATATATTGTCCACGGATCATGTTCATCAGCTCTATAACTATGCCCGGTATTCATCGGAATAACAAAAAAGCTGTCTCTCTGTATGGTGTATTTTTTTTCATTTATTTCAAGCTCACCCTTGCCGTCTATACAATAGATAAGAATATGCTGATCGGCACCATGAACCCGTTCCCTGTAATGAAACTGAGCCTTCGGGTAAAAGCCGAGATCGGTAATGTAAAGGGATTCTATGACAGGATTTTTAACACACTGCTTTGAAAGGATTTGCCGAGGAATTACTACAGCTTTCTGTCCTGCAAAACCTTCTTTCTTTTTATTGTAGTTAATGGTCATTTTATAATTGCTGTAAAAATTACAGTAGCGAATTCAGAAATAAGAATAATAATTATCCTAAGGCAAAATGAAGTATTAATTATAAGATAGTTTCATTACCATTAATGCCGGCACAAATGAAATTAAGTCATTTCTCATACGTTTTACAGCTTTCAATACTTCTTCTTTTGTCAAGCGAACTATTAAAAGCAAACTTTACTTCGACAATAAAATAATCCATCATAAACAATGTATTGTCCATTTTCTTACTTTTTTATCCATATATCTTTGACTAACATAGCCTTTGTCTTGCGACAAAAATTATGTAATGATGATTATAATTAAATGCCTTTGCTCTTCTTACTAATTAACGATTGTCCACAACCCAAAATTAAACGCCCATTATGAAAGAACTTTTTTACATGTATCATCCAGGGAAACGTGTTTCCTCGAAATTCTTTTCTGATCTTATTTTCAAAAAGCTCCTTTTCGTTTCCTTCCTGGTGATTTCTGTTACCCTCGCATCTGCCCAGGACAGACTTCGTATTACGGGTGTAGTAACAGATGAAAAAAATGCTCCCTTACCTAATTGTAGTGTTATCGTAAAAGGAGCTGTTTCCGGAACTAGTACTGACTCAAAAGGAGCTTTTGCAATAGATGTTCCTAATTCGAGATCAGTATTGGTCGTTTCCTTTATTGGTTACCAGCCACAAGAAATTTCTGTTAGTAAAGAAAGAGATCTGAAGATTAAACTAATGTCTTCCACTGCTGCATTGAACGACGTAGTAGTTGTAGGATATGGCACACAAAGAAGGGCGTCACTTACTTCGGCAGTTTCTACCATAAAAGGTGATGCAATTGCCTCTCAGCCGGTGGCAAATATAAGCAACAGTATTGCTGGCAGGGTTAGTGGTGTGATTGCGACGCAAAGCAGCGGAGAACCAGGTAATGACAGATCCAGGATCTTAATCAGGGGCATTAGTACCACAGGAAACACTGAACCGCTGGTAATAGTAGACGGGATACCAAGAAATTATACACAACTAGATCCAAACAGCATAGCCTCTGTAAGTATTTTAAAAGATGCCGCCGCCGTCGCCCCATATGGAATGGGTGGAGCAAATGGGGTAATTTTAATTACAACAAAAAAGGGAAAGACGGGTGCCCCATCCCTAAATTATTCTGCCTATGCCGGTTTGCAAAATCCTACTCAGCTTACAAAGTTTGTTAATGCATATCAATACGCTACCTTATTTAATGCAGCTAATGACAATGAGGGCACCCCACATGCTTATTCAGCCGATGACCTGCAAAAATTTCAAGACCACAGCGATCCTGACGGCCACCCTGATCACAATGTTTTGAAGGAATTGATCACGCCAAATACGGTGATCACAAGTCACAATCTTTCACTTTCCGGAGGTGGTGAAAGAGTACGATATTATACCGGCGTTGGTTATCTTTCCCAACAGGGTGCATGGGGACCTACAAATTATAAACGTTATAATTTGACGGCCAATATTGAGGCCGATGCAACTAAAACAACTAAGGTCAGCATGTCGATAAATGGAAGGGTAGAAGACCGCCATTTCCCCGGCCGCTCTGCTAATCCCTCTAATGGCGACCTTAGCATTTTTAATCAGGCGTTCCGAACTCCTCCAATCGCACCCCTGACCTTCACAAATGGCTTATGGGGAGGCTATATTGGTCGATCAGCCTACGGAAACATCTATCACAGCGGCAGTAACCAAACGACAGGATATACCCTTTTGAATCAGATTGCAATCGAGCAGCAATTGCCCTTTATAAAGGGACTGAGTGTGAAAGGCGTGCTTAGCTATGATTATAATCCTTTCAATCCTACGGATCCCAATAATCCTTCTGCAGGAATTACCACTTTTAACAGGACATGGCTTACTCCTATTCCCTATTATAGGTACGATCCCGTAACAAAGACCTACCCTCTTGCCGGCACTGACGGTCCTGCGAAACCTAGTTATTCCGTTTCCTACAATCAAAGCCAGGCTTTCACTTACCAGGGCTACATTACTTATCATAATACATTTGGTAAAAACGAATTTTCCGGGTTGGTGGTACTTGAAACAAGAAATACCAAATCTTCAATTTTTGGCGCCGGAAGGGTTAATTACAATGTTACTGTTCCTGAGCTGAATAATGGCAGTTCAAATTCTACCGATATCAGTAATTTTGGTTATTCGTCAGAAGCCAAACAAAAATCAGCCGTATACCGGGTAACGTACGGTTATACCGGCAAATATCTGTTTGAAGCGTCAGGAAGGTATGACGGAAACTACTTCTTCGCTCCCGGACGTCGCTTTGGCTTCTTCCCTGCATTTTCTGCAGGCTGGAGATTGTCAGAAGAGGATTTTATAAAGAATAGTCTTCCCTGGATCTCGAACTTAAAGATCAGGGGCTCATATGGCGAATCGGGTGCTTTGGGTGGTTCTCCTTTTCAATATCTAAATTCTTATACCTTATACGGCAACGCTTCAGTGTTAGGTGGAGTTACAACACAGGGGCTGTACGCAAACGCAGAACCTAACCCGAACATTACATGGGAAAGAGCAAAAAAAACAGATATAGGCCTTGAAGCCAGTCTATGGAATGGTTTACTAACTATTGAAGCAGATTATTTTTCTGAAAAAAGAACTGATATGTTGTTTGCTCCAACAGTAACCGTCCCCTCTGAATACGGCATTGGCCTTTCACAGGTTAATTCAGGTGCAATAAAAAATCACGGTTTTGAATTAACTCTTGGGACATCACGTCGTCTTTCGAAAGATATTAATGTTGGTTTAAGTGCAAATGTAACTTATGCCAGAAATAAGTTACTGCAGGTGTTTGAAACTAAGGCGACTTATGATAATCCAAACCGTCGTATAACAGGAAGACCGCTGGGAACCCAATTTGGGTATGAAGCCTTAGGGTATTTTAAAGCAGAAGATTTTAATGCGGATGGAACATTAAAATCAGGCATACCCACACAGCCATGGGGACGGGTCCGTCCGGGCGATTTGCGGTACGCAGATCTGATGGGGGCGGACGGTAAACCAGATGGTAAAATAAATGATATGGATCGAAAGCCAATAGGCCATCCTTCTACACCTGAAGTGCTGTACGGATTTACACCGAGTATTAGTTTTAAGAGTTTTGACTTATCAATTTTGTTCCAGGGAGCAACGAGCAGAGACTTTTATTTTAGCGGCCAGGCAGTTTGGCCATTTGTTAATGCTGCATCCGCCGTTATCGAAACCCTCGATTACTGGACCCCAACTAATCAGAATGCAACAAGTCCCAGAGTAACGACTCAGCCTACTCAAAATAACATGCAAACTTCTTCCTGGTGGATCAGGAACGGATCGTACCTAAGATTGAAAACAGGAGAGCTTGGCTATACACTTCCATCGTCAGTTATGAGCCGCATTAAAATTCAAGCTTTACGTTTTTATGTTTCCGGACAAAACTTGTTGACCTGGAGCGCAATTAAAAACTTTGATCCTGAAGTCAACGTAAGCACCGGACAATACTATCCGCAACAAAGAGTTGTTTCAGTAGGACTTAATGTTACATTTTAATAAGAATTTTTAAAGAAATAAGATGAAGAATATTAATATAAAAAACTGCATTTGCTATATTTTGCTGGTACTCGCGACAATGGGTACATCGTGTAAAAAAACACTTGAAGAGTCATTAGATGTAACGCCACGCGATCGGTTAACCGATAATGCGGTTTTTTCAGATGCAAATACAGCCGATCTTCTTAGAAATGATATCTACGGAGCGCTTCCAGACGGCAATAATATGTATGATCCTTTTGATAACTGGACGGATAATTCTATCTGCGGTTTTGGCTGGCCATTATCAAGATCAATTGCGCAACGGGCAAACTATACGCCATCTACTATAACTTTCTCAAGCGGCCTTCCCTATGACTGGGGCCAGAATTATGTTAACGTAAGAAAAACGAATTTGTTTATTAGTAAAATGGCTACATCTACCCTACCTGCGGATTACAAAAAAAAGAGGTTGGCGGAAGTTCGTTTTCTCCGGTGCTTTTTTTATCACCAGCTCTGGATGGCATACGGCGGAGTGCCAGTGATTACAGAACCTGATAATCTGGCAACCGGCGGAGACGCTATTTTTCATGCAAGAAGTACTTTCGATGAAACATTAAAGTTTATAACGGATGAGTTAACTGCAGTAGTTGCAGATTTGCCCGAAGTAAGTGAAGCTGGCCGGGTCACTAAAGGGGCTGCACTTACACTAAAAGGATGGTGCGAGCTGTTTGCCCGCAAGTTTGCTGAGTCAGCCGCTACAAATAAACAAATAATAGAAACTCTTGGAAATGGAAAAGTGTACGACTTGCATCCTGACTATCAGGCGTTGTTTTTAACCGAAGGAAACGGGAGCAAAGAAGGAATATTTTATCGGCAGTACATACCAAGAGTAAAAGGTGGCAGCGTTGAAGGAGTAACGGGGCCCACTTTTACTAAAGGAGGCGTAGAAACAAGCTGGGGAGGTGTAAATCCAACACAGAACCTGGTAGATGATTACAATATGGATAATGGTCTGCCTATTAGTGATCCTGCTTCCGGTTACAATCCGCAGCAACCATATGTACGCCGTGAAAAAAGATTTTACCAATCTATTGTGTATGACGGCGCGTACTGGTACAACGATACTATTTATACCCGCCAAGGCATTAATAGTCCTAATGAACTTGATCTGTCTGATCATAATGATGCAAGTCAGACGGGCTATTATTTACGTAAGCGGCTGAGTGACAAAATAACATTGGGAGCAGATAACTGGGACGGACGTAGCAGCGGGCAGAACTATTATATTTTTCGTTACGCTGAAGTGCTCCTCAATTATGCTGAAGCACAGAATGAAGCCGTCGGTGCTGACGCGTCTGTGTATGATGCTATTAATAAAATTCGGACAAGATCGGCCTTGCCAGGTCTTCCTACGGGTTTAAGCCAGGATCAGATGAGGCAGGCGATTCGGAGGGAACGAAGAATTGAACTGGCATTTGAAGATAAAAGGTACTGGGATTTGATGCGCTGGAATATAGCTCACATAAATCTGAACCAACAATTACACGGCATTTCTAT
>JAOQAJ010000297.1 GCA_025963675.1 Segetibacter sp. | reverse complement strand
AGCTTCAACGTCACCTCCTTTTTTGGTTTTGCTGGTGGGTATTTCAAAGTGTTTTATACGCTTTTGTTGTTGGCTTACACGGCGTAGAAAATTATAAGCGGCTTCCTATTTCTTCCGTTGAAGCAATGGTTTACCTCGTGCCACACATGTTTATGGCCTATACCCTTATGTACATCGTTGTGCCAAAACTTCTTTTGCAATCAAAATATATGGCCACTGCCCTGGCTGTTATTCTTGTGTTTATTCTTACTGGTGCCGTTTCTTCTTTCATTGGTGTTTACCTGCTTGAAGATATCCGGCATTTTATTCTTCCCAATGCAGTTGATGAGTACCGCAAACGACCCGAAAATGCGTCGTTCTTCCTTTCCCTTTTGGCCGGATTACGTGGTGGTATTACTATCGGTGGAATGGCGGCGGCCATTAAGCTAATGAAGTACTGGTACATTAAAGAACAGAATAACCTGCAGTTGCAAAAGGAGAATACAGAGTCCCAACTGCAGTTACTAAAGGCACAGGTGCATCCACATTTTTTGTTCAATACGCTTAATAACATCTACTCGTATACACAAAGCACATCTCCTGTTGCCTCCAGCCTTGTTATGGGTCTTTCCGACATGTTGCGATATATGCTCTATGAATGCAACCAGCCATTGGTGCCCCTGACAAAGGAGCTTAAAATGCTGAATGATTATATTGTGCTGGAGAAGATCCGTTATGGTAATACCCTCGATCTAAACCTTGATCTTCCCCATAACACAGATGCTTTTCAAATTGCCCCGTTATTATTATTACCTTTTGTGGAAAACAGCTTTAAGCATGGAGCCAGTCAAATGCTCGACCAGCCGTGGCTGAGCCTAAGTGTTACCATCAATGATAACACCCTGCACATGAAGCTGGTAAACGCTAAGGCAGAAAATTCCACGCCTTCAAGAGACGGTTCTGGCATCGGCATCAAAAACGTGCGCCGGCGATTAGAGTTGTTGTACCCGGACAAACACACACTAAAAATAACGAACGCTGATGAAGTTTTTATAGTTGACCTTAAACTTCAGATAGAAAGCATTGCCTTACCGGCAAAAGATTTTGAAATCCCTAAAAAAGAATTGTTGTATGAATGATATGCAAACGATGAAGTG
This sequence comes from Segetibacter sp., assembly GCA_025963675.1. Classification (GTDB taxonomy): domain Bacteria; phylum Bacteroidota; class Bacteroidia; order Chitinophagales; family Chitinophagaceae; genus Segetibacter. The sequence goes on along the minus strand of JAOQAJ010000297.1, from coordinate 1,449 downwards.
CCTGCTGGTTGATGATGAACCGCCGGCACGGGAAATAATCAGGCGGTATATAGAAACGATGCCAATGCTCGAGCTGGCAGGCGAGTATGGTAACGCCATCCAGGCGCTTTCATTTTTGCAGCAAAACGATGTTGATCTTATATTTCTCGACATCCGCATGCCCCAGCTAAAAGGCAACGAATTTTTGAAAGTGGTTAAAAACTGTCCACCAGTTATTATAACAACTGCTCACGCCGAGTATGCTCTCGAAGGCTACGAGCTCGATGTGATAGACTATCTGCTAAAGCCGATCCAATTTGAGCGGTTTATAAAAGCAGTTAACAAAGCATTTATTCTTAAGGGCCATCATACAGTCGAGACAAAACCTGCAAAGGAACAACTGAAGCAGGAAAATTTTGTTTACTTCAGGGCGGACAGAAAGATGGTAAAGGTGATGCTGCGCGACATAGTATATATAGAAAGCATGAAAGACTATGTAAAGGTGTTTACAGAGAACGGGGTTATCGTAACAAAACAGCCGCTGAATGCTGTAGAAGCAATGCTCCCTGAAAGCCAGTTTATTCGTACGCATCGCTCTTATATTGTTTCGCTGTCAAAAATAAAATCGTATACGCACGAATTGTTAGAGGTCAATAAAGAAGAAATCCCCATTGGCAAATTATACCGCAACGAAGTTTTAAAAATGTTGGAGTAGGAGGGTTGCGAGTTTACAGTTTTGGGTTTAGGGCACTCTTTGCTCCAATTCGTAAACTTCTTGTAGAAAATCCTACATCTGAATATCAAAAGCAATCGGATGTTATCACAATCCTCTCGGCCAAAGTTCCATTTCTCATATTTATCTGAGCGGTTATTCACTAAAGGCTTCACCTACGCCCTCTGTCAGCTGGCAGAATAAACCGTAAAAAAGCGTTCTGTCATTGTCTGAGTTTATGACAAGGAAGAGTTTTTTTGGTAGCCAGCATTTGGATGATGATGTAGCAGCGGTTGCGTCGCACTCTTGTACTGTTAGCGTTGCCGGAGCCGGATCGGCGGTATGTTGTTGTGTCTTTTTTTGCAAAAAACGGGAGAATATAGACACTGCTCACGGCTCATGCTACAGTTTGTTTGTTTGCACGGCTGGGAACAACATGGTGAAAGATGGTTGCTACAGACCGACAAGGCATAGTAATACAAACGTGCAAACCATAATTACACAAAACAAAGCTGCCACCTGTTCAGGTGGCAGCTTTGTTTTTAAGACAACTTATATTTATCCAAGTACAGAGACATTGAAAGCCTCTAAACCTTTCTGACCTTGCCTTGTTTCAAATTCAACTTTAGCTCCATCATTAAGAGAGCCGCCGTTTAGTCCTGATGCATGGATGAAATAATCTTTTCCTGCATCACTTGTAATAAACCCAAAACCTTTTGTTACGTTAAAGAACTTAACCAATCCTTTTTCTTTCATGA
>JAOQAJ010000063.1 GCA_025963675.1 Segetibacter sp. | reverse complement strand
GCTATTGCTACATCTCACACCATAATAAATATGCCGTAAGCGCGACGAGATACAACTTTTGATTGAGTTTCCGCATGCAACAATGGTAGGGTTATAGATATGTATTTATCTTATAATATCCATGTTTTCAACGGCTTGTTCTTTTATGTGAATTGGGTGAGTCTTTTTATTTTTTGTTTAAAGCGATTTCCACTAACCTCTTGTATGAGCTGTAAAGTTCTGCCATTATTGTTCCTGTTCTTTAAGGCTGCACCAGTTATTTAAACACAATTTTCTTGCTGGGTTGGGCAATGCTTTTTTCTTAACCCCAAACTATTATTCGAATTGCAAATGAGTGTCTTCTATGCTTTCTTGCTTTCGCTATCCTTCATCATTTATAATACTTTGTCTTAGCATATTTAAAGCATTTATTGCAGTTACTTCAATATTCCTGTTTCTGTTATATCTCGTCTGAAATTTTCTTGTGACCGTTTCTTTATTTCCGGTCACTGCAATCCAAACTGTGCCAACTGGTTTTTCCTCAGTTCCTCCACCTGGTCCCATGATGCCGCTGACAGCTAACGCAAAATCTGTTTTCATTATTGACCTGGCAGCCATCGCCATTTGCGATACAGTCTCTTCGCTTACAGCTCCATAATTATCCAATGTGTCGGCGTCTACACCTAAGACATTTTCTTTTATTGTATTATCATAACTTACAATTCCACCTTTAAAATATCCTGATGAACCGGGTACACTTGTAATCAGGTGCGAGATGTAACCCCCGGTGCAGCTTTCTGCTGTTGATACTGTTTTTTCCTTTTTTGCCAACAATATTCCGATGGCTTCCTCCAGTGTTTTGTCTTCATTTATCACCATTACGTCCTGCAATTGATCTTGCAGTTCAATAAATAACCGATCAACTTCCTCAATTATTTCGGTTTCATCTTTTCCGGTTGCTGTTAGCCGGAGACGCACCATTCCAAAGTTTGGCAGATAGGCTAGTTTGATATGTTGCGGTAACGCAGCTTCAAAATCTTTTATTCGGTCAGCAATATATGATTCGCCAATACCGGCGGTCAAAAGCGTACGATGAACTACCGCCGGCAACGCAAACATTTTTGGTAGCCGTGGCAAAACATAATCTGTCATCATCCCCTTCATTTCATTCGGAACACCGGGCATACTTACAAAAACTTTCCCCTCTTTCTCAAACCACATTCCCGGCGCTGTGCCTCTTTTATTTTGTATGACAGTGCAAACATCCGGTACTTCTGCCTGCTTTAGATTTACATCAAGCATCGGCCGTTTTATGTACTTTTCAAAAATCTCTTTCACATTTTGCAATGCGCCTTCGTCTACTATCATCTTACCGCCAAAGTAACTGCCCATTAGCGGCTTCGTTATGTCATCTGCAGTCGGACCTAATCCACCAGTAATTAATATGACTTGGGACTGCTTGCTTTCTTCGTCTAATGCATTCCATATTTCATCCCACACATCTCCTACAGCAACACGACGTTTTACCCAGATGCCAAGTTTATTTAGTTCCTGCGCCATCCATGCGCTGTTGGTGTCAATGGTTTGGCCGATCAGAAGTTCATCACCAATGGTTATTATAGATGCATTAACACGATCATTATTCATACAGTTGGCGGCATTAAGTGGAAAAGCTAATTTTAGCGCAATGTAATTACAAGTATGAAAAGAACAGTTCAAATTATTGCGTTATTGCTGGTCGTTGGGTTTGTTGATGCACAAGGGATTTCAAAAAGACTACAAGATGCAGTTAGAAGTTTTGAGAATGACGATCAGTTGAAAAGCGGGATGTTATCGTTTTATGTATTGGAGCAAAAGACAGGATCTGTCGTGATTAATCAAAATGGAACGATAGGAGTGCCTGTAGCCAGCAGCCAAAAAGTGTTGACTAGTGTTGCATCACTTGAACTGCTTGGCGGTGCTTATCGTTACCAAACCGTTCTCCGATACAGCGGAAATATTCAAAATGGTACGCTCAATGGAAACGTTTACATCAATGGTGCGGGTGACCCTACTTTAGGAAGCTGGCGCTACGGTAATACTAAAGAACAACTTGTTTTAAATAAGTGGATTAGTGCTATTAAACAAGCCGGGATCAGGCGGATTAATGGGAAAATTCTCATTAGTAATAATTGGGGTACTTACTCAGTTCCCGGTGGGTGGATATGGGATGATATTGGGAATTATTATGGCGCAGGTGCGGCCGGCTTGAATTGGCGCGAAAATCAGTATGACATAAAATTAAAGTCGGGAAACAGCATCGGCGATAAGGTGAGTATTGTTACAACGGTGCCTAAGTTATATGATGTAAATCTTACTACCGAATTAACAACGGGTAAACCGGGCAGTGGCGACAATGCATACATTTATCTGGCTCCTTATAGCAGTACGGGTTATATAAGAGGAACCATTCCACCCAATGAAAGTGCTTTTACTATCTCAGGTTCTTTCCCGGATCCTTCTAAACAAATAACAAGTGTTTTCGCTGATGAACTTAAAAAACAGGGAATTGAATTGATCGCAGTAAATGATGTTGGAAGTAATCAAAATGCCACAGAAGTTATTGAACTCGTAACCCACCAGTCTCCTCCTTTGGACAGCATTAATTATTGGTTTTTACGGAAAAGCGTTAATTTATACGGAGAGGCTTTGGCAAAAACAATTGGTTCAGAAAAAAAGAAAGAAGCAACTACTGAAGCAGGTGTGAACACAATTAAGGCTTTTTGGAAAGACAAGGGAATTGAGCCGACTTCTATAAATATGAAAGATGGAAGCGGGCTTTCACCTCAAAACAGAATTACGGCAGAAGCCTTAGCCAAAGTAATGCAATATGCAAGGTTACAAACCTATTTCAATTCTTTTTACAACGCCTTACCAGAATTTAACGGAATAAAAATGAAAAGCGGAACTATTGGTGGCGTCAAGAGTTTTACCGGTTATGTAAATGGATATACGTTTGCAATCGTTGTAAATAATTATAATGGTTCCACTTCCGAGGTCGTGCGAAAGATGTACCGATTGCTTGATTTGTTGAAATAAATCGTATCAAAGATTTCTACTCTTTAAAAAAAAACTTTCTCTTAAACCCGCGTTTTACTTTTTGACCATCGTAATTGTAGAAATACAATTTTCACCGAATTGTTTTTTTTAGAATATTTTTATCGCGAACGATGTTTGCCTGCTAAAACTACTCTTGTAAAGAACATTACTATGGATT
>JAOQAJ010000061.1 GCA_025963675.1 Segetibacter sp. | reverse complement strand
AATATTTTGGAACAGAAGGTCGGCAGGCTATTACTAAATGGATATCCCACAGGTGTTGAAGTATGTTACTCCAGGGTTCATGGGGGTCCGTTTCCGGCAACAACTGATAGCAGAACAACATCGGTAGGCACCCTGGCGATTCATCGTTTTACACGGCCCGTTTGTTACCAGAATTTTCCTCAAAGCTTATTACCTGCAGAGTTAAAAGATGATAATCCGTTAGGCATTTGGAGATTAGTTGACGGAGAAAGAAGGAAGTAAATTATTTATGGAGTCGCTTTGATAAAAGCTGCCATAAAAACATACAGTACAAGTGAGTGACACAACCGGAGATCCACCAATATCAAATGTTGACAACATAAAAAAGCAGACTCAAAAGTCTGCTTTTTTATATTCGGTAAATAGGCCCGGCTATTTTACATATCTCCTATCCTTTAATTTCCTTTTCAATCTCAACTAATCCGTTTAATCCCGGTTCTACACCGCGAACGACGTTCCGCAACCACAAGTCTTGCTTGCGTTAGGATTACTAAAAGTAAAACCGCGACTATTTAATCCGCCCTGGAAATCGACTTCCATCCCCTGCAGGTAGATCTCGTGAGAACGAGACATGACGCAACGGATTCCTTCTATTTCAAATTCGTCGTCGTTATCCTGCTTTTGATCAAATCCCAGAACATAAGTCATTCCGCTACAACCACCGCCCTTTACTCCTACTCTCAAGTATTGACTATCATCAAATCCGGGTTCGTTAATTAGCTTTCTCAATTCTGCTACAGCTCCTGCTGTTAAAGTAACCGGTGTATCAATTGCTGTTTGCATAGTTTCTTTTTTACAAAAATACTAATAATCAAATTTGCGACCATTCGCTCGACTTTCGAATGCAGGAAAACGTTAAGTCTTGCAGCAGTTACTAAAAAGACTGCCTTTACTGTATTTTTGCTAAAAGACACCGAATGGAGAACTCAACTGCGGTTTTGATAACAATAATTGTGTTGTTGATAGGAATATTTGTTGCTTTTGTGCTGATGAAGGACAAAAAGAAAGACGGAAGATCAGAAACTGACGAAAATGTGGATTCAGCAACAAGAACGATGCGTTTACAGGCGTATGAAAGATTGACACTACTTGTTGACAGAATCGCGCTTCCTAACCTGATAAGCAGGGTAAACCAGAACGGAGTGAGCGCAAGGGAAATGCAAATGCTGCTAACCAGGGGATTGAAAGAAGAATTTGACTATAACATTACTCAACAGATATATGTGACCGCTGAAGCATGGACCGCAGTGAAGAATCTGAAAGAACAGAACATGCTTGTTGTAAACCAGTTGGCGAGCGCACTTCCACCGAACGCCACCGGGCTTGACCTGAATAAGTTGCTTCTTGAATATTTGATGACTGATAAAAAAGGACAGCTTCACGAAGTGGTTAGCGAAGTATTGAGTTATGAGGCGAAGAAGCTGCTGTAGAACCCGGATTGGCTGGATTTTTTGGATTAGATGGAAATATTGTTTGTACCCAGCCGATATACAATACTTTGTGCCGACTGCTATAGTACAATTATGATGTTTAGCACTTTTTCGATTATCTGGAAATGATGGAAGCCAGCGATTTCAAATACAAAGAACTTACCTATAAAATCATAGGTTGTGCAATGGAAGTACATAAGGTACCGGGAGCGGGGTTTCAGGAATATATTTACCAAAATGCTTTAGCGTTGGAAATGAAGAATGCCGGTGTTCATTTTAAGAAAGAGTTTGAGATGAAGGTATTGTATAAGGCTGCCACTATTGGTTTACGCAGAGTTGACTTTTTTGTAGAACATGGTATTTCGGTTGAAATAAAAACAAAATCAGAATTATTAGATGAACACCTTGCCCAAGCATTGAACTACTTAGAAGCATCGAATATAGAAGTTGGCTTACTTTTTAATTTTGGAGCAAAATCTTTACAACACAAACGATTATTAAATAAGAAATATAATCCGGGATAGAACGTCGAAATCAAGATATTCCCATTAATCCAACGAAATCCCAAAATCTCGGTTCTTTCTGCTAAATCCCATAATTCCCGTTCTAATGACTCCAAAATTTACTGACAGTGGTATTGAAATAAAGCCTGTTTATTATCCTCCCAAAAATCCCTTTCCATCCGAAAATCCCGGTTCTTTTCCTTACACCCGCGGAGTACAACCGGACATGTATCGTGGCCGGTTGTGGACGATGCGACAATATGCAGGGTTTTCAACGGCTGAAGAAAGTAATAAGCGCTATCACTATTTGTTGTCGCAAGGCGTAAATGGATTGAGTGTTGCCTTTGACTTACCGACACAGATTGGTTATGATAGTGATCATCCATTATCTGAGGGTGAGGTTGGGAAAGTTGGTGTCGCCATTGACAGTATTGAAGACATGGAAATCCTGTTTGATAATATTAAGCTGGAAGATGTAAGTACTTCCATGACCATTAATGCAACCGGTTTTATACTATTGGCTTTTTACGTTGCAATAGCTAAAAAGCAAGGTGCTGATCTTTCTAAAATTACAGGAACAATACAAAACGACATCCTAAAAGAATACGCTGCAAGAGGAACTTACATTTATCCGCCTAAACCCAGTATGCGCATCATTACTGATATATTTGAATGGTGCAGCAAGGAATTACCAAAGTGGAATACGATTTCTATTTCAGGCTATCATATTCGTGAGGCCGGGAGTACGGCTGTGCAGGAAATAGCATTTACGCTAAGTAATGGAAAAGCTTATGTACAGGCCGCACTGGAAAAAGGTATGGATATAGATGTCTTTGGCAAAAGACTATCCTTTTTCTTTAATGCGCACAATAACCTTTTTGAAGAAGTTGCCAAATTCAGGGCAGCCCGAAGAATGTGGGCGGTAATGATGAAAGAGCTCGGAGCGTCAGATCCTAAAGCTATGATGCTGCGTTTTCATACACAAACCGGGGGAAGTACATTGACAGCACAACAACCTTTAAATAATATCAGCCGCGTAACTATTCAAAGCATGGCAGCAGTGCTGGGCGGCACTCAAAGCTTACATACAAATGGATATGATGAAGCGCTCAACCTGCCAACAGAAGAGGCGGCACGAACGGCGTTACGCACGCAACAAATAGTAGGTTTTGAGAGTGGTATTGCAGATACGGCAGATCCGTTGGCAGGCTCTTACTTTGTAGAGAGCCTTACAAATGAAGTGGAGCAAAAAGCATGGGAACTGATTGAGAAAATAGATGCATTGGGGGGTAGCGTTGCAGCAATTGAACAGGGATTTATACAGGATGAGATAGCTAAAAGTGCGTATGAATATCAACGGAACATTGAAACCGGAGACAAAATAATTGTTGGGGTAAACAAGTTTCATATAAAAGAAACGAATAATACAAGTGGCTTTAAAATTGATGATAGCATAAGGGCAGTTCAAACTGAAAAAATAAACAAACTAAAAGCCCGAAGGACCGAACAAGTAGCTGAACAATGCCTGGCAGAAATCTCAGCAGCCGCCCAAGACGGAAGAAACCTAATGCCTTTGGTAATAAGTGCGGTTGAAAATTGCTGTACTCTTGGCGAGATATCAGACGTGTTGAGAAAGGTTTTCGGGGAGTATAGATAGCCTTATGCAGATCGAAAAAAACAAAGAATACCATTTTAATAACGATCAGTTTCTGTGGCGGTATATGGACCTTCATCGCCTTATTTACTTTCTAAATTCTGAGAATATCTTTTTCTCTCCCCTCAATAGCTTTTTTGATCCATTGGAAGGAATAACAGAAAAACACCTGCAGGACAAAGAATTTGTTGAAGCACTTGACCTTCAGAAAGAAAAAGAAGAAGGCCTGCCAAAACAAAGCAAGCAGGAGTTAATGGAAGAGAAAGAAGAAATTAAAGAAAGGTTTAAAAGCGGTCTCGAAGAAATTCAGAAAACATATTTTGCGAGTTGCTGGTACCTGGGTGTACGGGAGTCACTGGCGATGTGGGACACTTACTCTAATAAAGATAGTGTGGCGATGAAATTTAATCCTAAAGAACTCTGTAATACAATTATTGATTCATGCCGCCGCTTTGATAGCAAGGATTTTGATCTGATGGTTCACGGAAAGGTGGAATACTTTAAAGTATCTCCTTTTGACCCCAAAGACGAGGGATTAAAGAAAGCCGGGCATCGCTTTAAAGGTTTTTTAAAAGACCTGAGTTATAAGCATGAAGAAGAGTTCAGGTTCCTGGCGGTGCAAAACAATAATGAAAAAACGTATTCATTTTTCGAGCTTTCACTCGACAACCTTCAGGACCTCGATTTTCGCATTGTCACACACCCGTACATGGAGCCGTGGAAGCATAATAACATCTATAATATCCTGAAAACAAAAGGGCTTGAAAGCAAGCTGACAAGATCGGAAATACCCACCCGACGGCAGGTATTTGACACACCATAAAGTCTAATCCCCAATTCTTTTTTTGCATTAAAAATCATTTCTTTAGGTTCTAAACCTTAACGCTTCTTTATACGGTTATAACTTATTGCAGAGTACATTTGTTTTATGAAGAATATTTTTACTCTGTGTTCTTTTTTACTCATTATTCTAAATTTCTCGGTTGCACAAAAACAGGGTAACCAAAAGTATAGCCCAAAAACGAAGAGCAGTTATAATTCTCAGAAAAGAGGAACTACATCTGGTAGTAATAATTCAAATAAATCATCGGGCACAGCTTTAAAAAAGAGCTTAAATGCCGCTGCCGATAACACAACCGAAAGTAGCTCGGAATCTAAAAAAAATATCACCGGTATCTGGAAAGGATATTTTGTACAAAACACTTTTGGCTTTTCTGAAGACCGGTACAGGTTTGAAGTACAGTTAGCGCAACTCGGTAATGACGCCCTCAGCGGGGTAACATATTCTTATAAGACAACAGTCTTTTATGGTAAGGCTGAAGCGAAAGGCATTAATACAACAAAGACAAATAACATCATTTTAAACGAGTTGAAGTTAGTCGATCTAAAGATTACAGAGAAAAGTGAGCCGTGCCTGATGACTTGTTATCTCGAATACAACAAGATGGGTGAATTGGAAACTTTGACCGGCACCTATTCGAGCCGTAATGTAAATGATAAAGGGGATTGTGGCAGCGGGAAAGTATACCTGGAAAAAACACCAACAAGTGATTTTTACAAAGAAGATTTTGTTACCAAACGAGAAAATGAACTGAAGAAAAAGGCAAAACCCATCTTACCAGTTGGAAAGCGATCTACAACTTTAAACAGACCTCTTGCTAAAACTACCCCTCTTAAAAAGAATATTATAAAACCAGGTGCTGAAGATAACCTGATAGAAAAGAGTGTAAAGAAATCACCCACACCTGAAACAGTTGTAGTTCCCAAAAAAGAGGAACCTGCGAAGACTCCTACCATCAAAAGCTTGCCAAAGCCCGAAGTAATGAGGAGCAGGGACAACGAGGTAGTAAAAACAATTACAACGCGTTCAAAGGAGTTTAAAATAGAATTGTATGACAATGGTGAAATTGACGGGGACAGGATTACAGTTTATCACAACAACGAACTGATCGTATCTAATAAAACGCTCACTGATAAACCCATAAGCTTCGCGATTAAAGCTGATGAAAATACTTCAGTACATGACTTTGTGATGGTTGCAGAAAATCTTGGTTCCATTCCACCAAATACTGCATTGATGATTGTAACTGCGGGAGAACAACGATATGAATTGTTTGTAACCTCAACAGAACAAAAAAACGCGGTCGTAAGGGTTGTGTATAAGCCCGAATAATACCTACCGGTACGTGATAAAAATTGAGAAAAAGATAGCCAAAAGACTTGCCGCCAAAGTGATTGCGACGCAACGATGATGCTATGAAAACCTTTGCTGGTATCTTAGAAAATATATCTGAAACGAACTTTTGATCAGCTTTTTGCAATTATCTGCTATAAACCAGGACACCATCTTTTGCGGCAATCTCGCTTGGTAAAAATCCAAATTCCTTTTTAAATGTGTTGGCAAAATGGCTCAGGTTAGAATATCCAACCATAATACCTACCTCTTTAATTGTATACTTGGCAAGCACCAATAAAGATTTAGCCTTCAGCATCCTGTTTTTCTGATAATATTCGTAAATCGGCAGGCCGTACAGTGCTTTAAAATCATTTTTAAGTTTCGTAGGACTCATTGCTGATATTCTTGAAAGTTCATCAATGGTTGGCGGAGCAACTGCAAAGTTTTTTACCAGCAATGCCTCTACTTTCATTAGCCGCAAAGTCTCGTCATCGCTGCGTTTCAATTTTTTGCCTTGCAGATCTTTTCTTTCGTAGAGCTTCAGAATGTACTTCTCAAGCAAAAGCAACACGCGATTTTGAATGTAATTAAGTTTAAGCGGCTGATTCATTTTATCTGTCCAAAGATCATCTAGCATCACCCTGTACTCCGTTGCGATGGGCTCAAGATTTTCTGATTTCATCACAACAGGAAAATATTGACTCAAAATCTCTTCGAACGCTTGTTTCCCAACCAGGGTAGAAAGATGTTCTTTATTAAAGAAAAACTTTACGGAACGTAACCGCTTAGTTGAAGGGAAAACAAAAGTTTCAGGTATAAGGGTATGACTGAGCTTAACAAAAGACTCAAACTCCTCTGCACTACGCCTGGGCTTTACTGTAACATCAGTTTCATCAGCCGCCTCTTCATTGAATTGAAGGGTAAAATAGTGCTCCTCACCTTCTGGCCGCTCTATCGACACAGCTTCTTTTAAGCAGGTGTCTGAAACCAGGATCGTTATACCAGATGGAAGCTTTTCTGCCCAACAGTAGCCCCTTCCGAAAGGCAAATTAACAGCGAATTGATTGTTGCTGACCCTGCTCTTTACATTATGAGCAAATAAGTTTAATAGCTCAACAAAATCTGGTTTCTCCAATTGCATATAGGATTTTTTCTGATACTTAAAAACGAGTTTTCATAGGCTGTTTTTCATTCACTGATATTGATACAAGCATTTGGGGAATAAATCATCATCGTTGCGTCGCAATCCGTTTATCAGCAAATCATTTGTCAGCTTCCCGCTTTATTGCCGCACTTCTTTCTATCTTAATACCGAGAAAATTATAGTGTTTTGATAATTACCTGTCTAAAAGATCACTTGGTAATTGGTCGAAAGACTTTTTAAATGCTTTAGCAAAATTACTCAGATTGCTATAGCCTAACTCCATCCCCACTTCACGTACTGAGTATTTCTTGCTTAGCAACATTGCTTTCGCTTTGTTCATCCGGTGTTTTTGAAAATATTGATACACAGGTAAGCCGAAAATCTCTTTAAAGCTGTTTTTTAATTTACTTGGACTCATTGCTGCAAGTCTTGCCAGTTTGGTTATCCCCGGCGGTTCAATTGAAAAGTCTTTCACAAGCTCCTTTTCAATCATTTTTAGCCGGTTAATATCCTCGTTGCTCAGCTTTACATCAAAATGCATATCACTCATTTTGTAGTAAATCCTCGTAAAAAACCTTTCTAACAGCAACATTACCCTGTTCTGTATAATCAAAGTTTCAAAAGCAGGATCGACGTCCATCTGCACGATCTCAGCCAAAATGCGTTTATACTCCATGTCCATCGGCTCATAGTTAAAAGCACTCATCTTAAGGCTGAGATATTTCTTTATCAAATCTCCAACGCTTTCTACTTCCAAAAATTGTTCGAGCCACTCTTTACTAAACAAAATATTTACACCTTTAACCCTGGTACCCTTGGTACTTAGAAACATCCAGTCAAACTTAGTACTGCCAAGAAATACTGCTGAACGCACCGGGCTCAAATCGGTAGGTAATGATTGCCCGTTTTCAATAGCTATAGCTTCAGGTATAATAACCTCGTCGAACCTGAGGGTGAAGTAATCTTTATTAATTTTTGTTCTGTTGAGTAAGATATCCTGGTGAACAGTATAGTCAGAAACAAGGCCCTGTAAACCGTTTGGAAGTTCAATAAGTTTTATGAAGCCATTACCAATATCTGCCGGAAGTTCAAGCTTATTATTTTTTAAACGGCCATTAAAGACTTCAGCGTAATAACTCAATAACTCCGCGTAATCAGTATGATTAAATTCAATTTTTATCACCGCGTTTATTAATTTTTTCTACAAATAACGTAAAGGATTTCGTTTTGCGGAGTAAATATAGTTTTTGATGTTAATCCAGAAAGCAAGAACCATATATATAATCAAGGGGGATCCAAAAGTCATAAATGAGAGATAAATAAACCACATACGTATACGTGTTGAAGCTATTCCCATCCTCTCGCCGATCGCCGAACAAACCCCAAATGCATGCATTTCTATTATTTCTCTTACACTTTTCATAACACCAATTTTTTGTTTTGCATTTTCGATTCTACTATGCAAATTAAATAAATTAATAATCATATAGATAGAAATCTATTTCTGTCGGGAATAGTTTTGACGTAATTTTGCTAAACTTTTTTCTCACACCTTAAAATCATCTTTAGACATGGCATTCGACATAGAAATGATAAGAAGAGTCTACGAAGAACTTCCCGGCAAAATTGAAGCAGCACGTACCGCAGTTGGCAGACCATTAACGCTTGCTGAAAAAATACTTTTCGCACACCTGCATATTGATATGAAGCTGGAAAATTTTGAGCGTGGCGTACACTACGTAGATTTCGCACCAGACAGAGTCGCCATGCAGGATGCAACGGCTCAGATGGCTCTTCTGCAATTTATGCAGGCTGGTCGCCCTCAGGTTGCAGTACCAAGTACTGTTCACTGCGATCACCTGATACAAGCAAAAACAGGAGCAGCCGAAGACTTACATACAGCCTTAAACACAAATAAAGAGGTTTATGAATTTTTAGCTTCGGTTTGTAATAAATACGGATTGGGTTTCTGGAAACCAGGTGCTGGTATTATTCACCAGGTTGTACTTGAGAACTATGCTTTTCCCGGTGGAATGATGATAGGCACAGACAGTCATACTCCAAACGCAGGAGGTTTAGGTATGGTTGCAATAGGTGTTGGCGGTGCCGATGCAAGTGATGTAATGGCCGGACTGGCGTGGGAACTTAAATGGCCAAAATTGATCGGTGTTAAACTTACCGGTAAGATGAGCGGCTGGACTGCTCCTAAAGATATTATTCTAAAAGTGGCGGGTATCCTTACAGTAAAAGGTGGTACCGGGGCGATTGTTGAATACTTTGGCGAAGGTGCAGACGCAATTAGCGCAACAGGTAAGGCAACTATCTGTAACATGGGTGCCGAGATCGGCGCTACCTGTTCAATCTTTGGATATGATGATCGAATGAGTGCATACCTTAAATCTACAGACAGGGCTGATATTGCAGAACTGGCTGATGGTATAAAAGAACATCTTCGTGCTGACCCCAATGTTATTGCAGCTCCTAAAAAATATTTTGATGAAGTAATTGAAATAGATCTAAACGAACTTGAGCCGCATGTTAATGGACCATACACACCGGATTTAGCATGGCCTATTAGTCGTTTTGCAGAGGCAGTAAGAGCGAACAATTGGCCGCAAAAACTGGAAGTAGCGTTAATAGGATCTTGTACGAATAGTTCTTATGAAGATATTAGCCGTTCAGCATCAATAGCTCAGCAGGCTGTAGACAAAAATTTAAAAGCGAAAGCTGAGTTTACAATTTCTCCGGGTAGTGAGCTCGTAAGATATACTGTAGAAAAAGACGGCTGGCTAAAAGCTTATGATAATATGGGCGGCCTTGTGTTGGCTAATGCATGTGGACCTTGTATTGGTCAGTGGGCTCGTCATATTGATGACCCTACCCGTAAAAACTCGATTATCACTTCTTTCAACAGAAACTTTGCAAAGCGTAACGATAGCTTTCCGGGTACACATGCCTTTGTTGCCTCTCCGGAAATTGTCACTGCTTTTGCACTCGCAGGTGATCTTACTTTCAACCCGTTAACTGATACTTTATTAAATGAAGACGGAGAGCAGGTTAAGTTAGATGAACCTAAAGGATATGAGTTACCTCCTAAAGGTTTTTCTGTAGAAGATCCGGGGTACCAGGCTCCTGCAGAAGATCCAACGGCTGTGCAGGTTTTAGTAAGCCCCGACTCTCAGCGTCTTCAATTGCTTCAACCATTTCCGGCATGGGAGGGTACAGATATCAAAGGTTTACGCCTTTTGATAAAAGCACGCGGAAAATGTACAACCGATCATATTTCTATGGCCGGTCCATGGTTAAAATTCCGTGGTCACCTCGATAACATTTCGAACAACATGCTTATTGGGGCACTAAACTTCTTTAACGACAGTACCGATAGTGTAAAGAATCAATTGACAGGTGAGTATGGTCCTGTTCCTGCAACCGCAAGGGCTTATAAAGCTGCCGGTTTAGGAAGTATTGTAGTTGGCGATGAAAATTATGGTGAAGGTTCTTCAAGAGAACATGCGGCTATGGAGCCACGTCATTTGGGTGTTCGTGCAATCCTTGTTAAATCTTTTGCACGTATTCACGAAACCAACCTGAAAAAGCAAGGTATGCTGGCGCTAACCTTTGCTCACAAGGACGACTATGATAAAGTTCTTGAAGACGACACTATTGACATCGAGGGACTAAATCACTTTGCACCTGGTACGCCTTTAACTTTGGTACTACATCACGCGGACGGTTCTTCAGAAAGCATTGTCGTAAACCACACCTACAACGAACAACAGATTGAGTGGTTCAAAGCCGGCGCTGCATTAAACATCATTCGCAAAAATGCTTTAGCTGCTGCCGCACAACAATAACAGATTTTTTTTAAGAATAACTTTCAGAGGTTGTCTTTTAGACAGCCTCTTTTTATTTTCAGCAACTCAATTTATTCTTTTTCATTGGCCAATCATCAAGCCTTGATTACACATTGTTGCGTCGCACACTTGTACTATCCATTTATCAACTCAGCTATAAAAACAGCTTCCATATGCACTCGTATAGCAAAGTACTTACGGTGAATTAACAAAAGCAGCAGACGCTGAAAAGGCTGTTGCAATGAAAGCTTACATGAAAAATCAATTTGAATTTCCGGGAATAACGACACCGAAAGGCGAAAGATCTTTCATGAACATTTATTGCAAAATCCAATAAAAGACGCATCTGAATTAGATGCTATTGTGAGAGAATTATGGATGCTTCGTGAGCGCGAATTTCAGTACTGCGCGCAGGAAACACTTTTTCATTACAGAAAGTTATGGATGAACAAACGATAAAAGTTATTGAACATGTCATCACTACTAAAAGCTGGTGGGATACAGCCCATTTTATAGCTTATGACTGTGCCGGCAGCTATTTCAAAATGTTCCCCGAAAACATAAAAACTATACCGGCCCTAGGGAATGCTTCAGCTAACATGTGGCTACAAAGAAGCAGTCTTCTATTTCAAAAGCGCTACAAGAAGGCCACAGACACTACACTTCTTACTGATTACATTTTACATATTGCTGCCTCTAAAGAATTTTTTATACAAAAAGCAATAGG
>JAOQAJ010000053.1 GCA_025963675.1 Segetibacter sp. | reverse complement strand
ATCAAAAAGCCATTTGGGAATAATATCGGGGTAATCGGCAGGATACACAAACTGGAACATCAGGATTTGGGCAAGTAGTAAATGCCAGTGCTGGTCCATGCGAAACAGCAGATGTTTCCAGTTCAGTTTCTGACCATATTTCAGCATCACGTGATTGATATCAGCACCGTCGAATCTTTCGCGGTTTTGAACATATAATTTGCACCAGATCAATTCTTCAGGCGGTATCATTCTTACCTGCTTGCCAACAAATTCACACTGGATGGATCTTTCATACCACGTTTCATCTACGCGACAAATATTATTGACGGTGTCAAATATGATATCGATAAAGTATTCTCCTTTAAAAACTTTAGCCAGCCACCGCACGTCGGTGAGTTCTGTTTTATAACCTTTCTCGCCAAAAAATTTTAAAATCCTGGGGTATTCTGTCGATTTACAAAAAACATCCAAATCTTTTGTGTCACGATAGATGCCGCTATAGTGGAACATGGCAAAGGCCCCGCCAAGCATATACTTTGCTCCGCTTTCTTCCAACAAATCCAATGCTTCTCTATAAAAAGCATGTGCTTCCTTTTTCTGCTCTTCTGTTACTATCATAAAATGTGGCTTGTGATCGTAAGATTTTTAGAAGAATAAAAGAACGTGCCAAGGAAAAGCTGCTAGCTATTAGCTACAAGGTTTTTGGTACCAGCCTTTGTTCCGTGATTAATCATTGTTGGCCGTGCGAATGGCTAGCGGGCGGACGTTGCAATTCGTTCATCTTTATGTTCAGACGATTAAGCTTTGGGCTGATAGTAATGAAAAGGAGAATATATCATGGCTACTTCAAAGGGCTATCTTCCTCGGCAACATGTCTTGCTTCAAAATGTTCCAGTTTTCCATCAATTCTGTTTGGTGGATAGACGCCCATTCCATTACCAGTCCGAAAGCTCTTGATGGTAATGATCCTGAATAGATGGAAAGGTTGGAATGCGGATAAGAATTTCGAAGTCGTTATATGTCGCGTGAAAATGAGGAGGATTGTGATCGTTCCATACATCCAACTAATAATGCCGTAAAAGCTGCTAATACGCGGCATGGTGTTGCTTTGATTCTAAATATTCCTCAACGTCAATACCTTTTATCTTACAGTAGGTATTAATAGTATCAATATCTAATTCATTGGGCCAGGTAATAGCACCGGATTGTGGATTAACTGAACCTTTAAAAAAATTATCATCTATATCCCAAGTTTTAAAAACGCCTTTGCCAGTAAGATGTGCTACGTCATATTCACCTTCTGTTCCATCAGAAAAACTGACAGCGAGTTTGTACTTAACAACTGCAGTTACAGATTTTACTTTTGGAAGTTGCATATCGTAAAGTTAATAATAAAATTTAAAGCCCCTTATCACGCAGCCAGCAAAATGGAAACTACAAATCTTTCTAATTGCACCTCTTCTTCGTTCAAAAATGTTACAATCCGATGGGAAACAAAAGGTTAAAATTCTTAAGACGAAATCAATGTTAGTACCTTTGCGCCTCGTTATGAAAGCAAGAACTCTAAAAAAGGATAAAGTCAACATAATCACTCTTGGATGTAGCAAGAATATGGTTGACAGCGAAGTACTTAGTGGTCAATTAAAGGCCAGCGAAATTGACGTGGTTCATGAAAGCGCAAAAAGAGATCATAACATTGTTATTGTAAATACCTGTGGCTTTATTGACAAAGCAAAAGAGGAAAGCATCAATACTATTTTAGACCAGGTTAACCTTAAAAAAAGAGGTAAGCTTGATAAGGTATATGTCACGGGGTGCCTAAGCGAGCGGTACAAGCAAAACCTTGAAGATGAAATTCCTGAAGTCGACGCTTTTTTTGGAACGATGGAGCTTCCTCAAATTCTTAAGAAATTTGATATTGATTATAAAGCAGAACTAGTCGGTGAACGCTTACTGAGTACACCTTCTCATTATGCCTATTTAAAAATTAGTGAAGGTTGCAATCGTACCTGCTCATTCTGCGCAATTCCTTTGATGCGGGGTAATCACGTAAGCAGACCAATTGAACAATTGGTTGCTGAAGCGGAAGGACTGGTAAAACGTGGTGTAAAAGAGGTAATGCTGATCGCGCAAGAGCTCACGTATTATGGGTTAGACCTTTATAAAAAACGGGAATTACCAAGGTTATTACATGCGCTGGCTGACATAAAAGGTCTTGAGTGGATCCGCTTACACTATGCATACCCCAGTAAGTTTCCTATGGAAGTGCTGGATGTGATAAGAGAGCGTGATAACATTTGTAAGTATATCGATATGCCGTTGCAACATGCAAGCAATAACATGCTTAAATCGATGCGCCGGCAGATAACGCGGGAAGAAATGACACAACTGGTGCACGACATTCGGGAAAGAGTTCCGGGTATTTGTTTACGTACAACTTTGATAACCGGATATCCGGGCGAGACGCAAGCCGATGTCGAAGAACTAAAAGGTTTTCTACAAGAAACGAGGTTTGACCGTGTTGGTATTTTTACTTATAGTCATGAGGAAAATACGAGCGCTTACGATTTGATTGACGATGTTCCTGCGGAAGAAAAAGAACGTCGTGCGCAGGAGATCATGGAAGTGCAACAAGAGATAAGCCTTGAAAAAAACCAGGAGAAAATTGGCAAAACTTTCAAGGTATTGATTGACAAAAGAGAAGCTGGACGGTATCTTGGCAGAACAGAATTTGATAGTGTGGAAGTAGATAACGAAGTAGTTATTAATACAACAAAACGTTTACCAATTGGTGAGTTTGTAAACGTACAAATCACTAAAGCATATGATTATGACCTGGAAGGCGATGTAGTTGAAGAAGGGATCATTGATAAGATTAAAAACCTTTTTTAATTCATCACGTCTGTTCCGTCAATCGATCAAAACTTTAACTTGCGAACCAACGACAATCAATGGCGACTAACTGTGAATATATAAGTTTCGAAAGCACGGGTTATTTTTCTAAGATGATGATCGATTATGTGAAGGGTGACGAGAAATTACACAAGTTCTATAAATATCCTGTTTCACTCGACGGCATTCAGGCATCTATTGAAGCAAGAAAAAAATTTGATACTCCGCGAAACTTACTTGTACAGGAATTAAGGAAACAATACAAAGACTTCTCTTTAAGTGAAACCCAGGAGCAAAACCTCGACCTGCTTTTAAAAGAAAATACATTTACAGTTTGCACTGCTCATCAGCCCAATATTTTTACCGGTCCGCTTTATTTTATTTACAAAATTTTACACGCTGTAAAACTTGCTCATCATTTAAACGAACAAATTAGCGATAGCAATTTTGTTCCGGTTTATTACATGGGCAGCGAAGATGCAGACCTGGACGAATTGGGACATATAAACCTGGAAGGCGAAAAGCTTGAGTGGGAAACGAAGCAAACCGGTGCAGTAGGAAGAATGAAAGTAGATAAGCAATTAATGAAGCTTATTGAAAGAATTGCAGGACAGATAGAAATTACCGATCACGGTAAAGAATTGGTTCAACTTTTCAAGAACTGCTATAAAGAAGGAGAATTAATTCAACAAGCAACGTTGAAGCTTGTAAACGAATTATTCAAAGATTTCGGACTGCTTATTCTAATTCCTGATAATGCACATTTAAAAGCTCATTTTACTCCGGTTGTAAAAAAGGAATTACTTGAACAATTCTCCCATTTGATAGTTGAAGAAACAACTAAGGAGCTGACTGAACATTATAAGGCACAGGCAAGTGGTAGAGAAATAAATCTTTTTTACTTAACAGAAACTAAAAGAGAACGAATAGAAAAAGAAGGTGAAACATATAGAGTGTCAGAGTTGGGTTTATCGTGGAGTGAGACAGAAATTCTGGATGAAGTAGACAATCATCCGGATAGATTTAGTGCAAACGTTATTTTGAGAGGAGTTTTTCAGGAAACGGTTTTACCAAATATTGCATTTATAGGTGGGGGTGGAGAGATTGCTTACTGGCTTGAGCTGAAAAAAGTTTTCGAAGCCTGTAATGTTCCTTATCCTGTTTTAGTTATTAGGAACTCCTTCGTGTTATTTA
Source organism: Segetibacter sp. (assembly GCA_025963675.1). GTDB lineage: Bacteria > Bacteroidota > Bacteroidia > Chitinophagales > Chitinophagaceae > Segetibacter. The sequence goes on along the minus strand of JAOQAJ010000053.1, from coordinate 4,985 downwards.
ATCAGCTTCATAAAGAACAAGCTGAAAAACTTGGATTTGAAATAACAGACATCTTTCAGCCAACCGAAAAATTAATAAACCAGGTTGTAGCAAGAGAAAGCAATCAACAGTTGACACTGGTAAAAGAGAAAGAACAACTGCGGGAATTATATAGCCATCTTAAAGAAGTAACCGGCAAAATAGACATCACACTTTCACAACATACTGAAGCCTTACTGGCAAAAGCAATGGATAGAGTTGAAGCTCTTGAAAAGAAAATGCTTAGAGCTGAAAAACGAAAGTTTGAAGCCCAGCAGAGGCAGGTAAACAAATTACGCGAACACTTATTTCCTAAAAACAGTTTGCAGGAAAGGCTGGACAACTTTTCATCTTTTTACGCGAAACATGGAAAGGAGCTGCTTTCTGAATTATATAATTCTTCCTCTGCTCTTGATCAGCAGTTCTGTTTACTTCAACTGGATTAACTACTTAAGGTAGCTCGAGTTTCAACTTGAATAACCCGGTCTCGCCTTTGTCATTATCAGATGTGAGGTGAATATAAAAAATACCATCCTTGTATTCTTCCACACAAATGGACTCTATTTTTTCTGCTGAAATTTCTCTGTCTACTGTTGCCAGATTGATCATTCCGTCAGTCGTAATTTTCGGCGCCTTTAACTTAGTACTAATGTTTTTTATCCATCCTAAATAACTGTCGCCAATCTCGCCATCGTCGTATGCGTTACCTGTTAATTCGGTAGATGCTGTAAATAATAACATGTCGTTTTCCGGAACATATGCCAGCCCCGAAATGCCGGTTACGTTTTTATGTCGTGGTATTTCAATTTCTGAAATAGTAATCGTACTTGTAGCCTGATTATTATAAAACTGAGTATTAGTAGTTATAAAATTGTTTATAGTATTTGACTCATTGGCCCGGTTTGCTAGCACAAGCACATCTTTAACGATTGCGGCACCTTCGAGGTTAACCTCTTTGATTCCGGCTTGTTTCAATCGTGCTGTGAATACCGCGGTGTTTATAGTTGATAGATGGTGAGAAGTGTCAAGAGAAATTTCGAGGACAACTTCCCGAGTAGGAGTAGCAGCAGAACCAAACACCAGAAGTTTTGTTTTCTCACCGGATTTTAATAACCCGGAACATTCGAGATCCATTTTCTTATGTTTTGGAATCCTTTTGTCGGCACCTGAAAAAAGGGTTATGCTATCTACAGGAATATAATTTTGATCTAAGATTGAAATATAATTGGCATCGTCTCCGATTAAAAAAATTTGGTTGTCATGAAATTCGATTGAAGAACCGGAAGGGAAATCTTTTAAAACAACCTTCTTTATAAGAGAAATGGAAAATGAATTATCGTTACAATTTGTCATAAGTATTATTCCAGCCATCGCCAGCCAGCTTTTCCACTTTGTCCAGCACGGTTTGCTGCAATTCATTTTTGTATTGTTGTATTTTCTCAGAAAGTTCTTCATTAGCCGTTGCAAGTATTTGGCCGGCAAGTATACCTGCATTTTTTGCTGCATTGAGCGCAACAGTTGCAACCGGAACACCGTTTGGCATTTGCAGTATTGATAAGACAGAGTCCCATCCGTCAATACTATTTGAAGATTTTACAGGCACGCCGATAACCGGTAGAGTTGTAATAGCTGCAATCATTCCGGGAAGATGAGCGGCCCCTCCTGCACCCGCTATGATTATTTTCAGGCCCCTTTCTTTTGCTGTCTTTGCATAATCAACCATTCTTAACGGAGTTCGGTGTGCTGATACAACTGTTAACTCAAATGCTATTTCGAAATCTTTTAAAATTTCAGCCGCTGCTTTCATCACAGGTAGATCGCTGTCGCTGCCCATGACTATTCCTACTAAAGGTCTCATTGAAGATGAAGTTTTAAACTGCTCGTCTGCCATATAATTGTTTTACAATGCCTTTTTTATTGAAAAGAAGGATAAAGATAATATAGTAAAACAGACCAAAGTAAGTTGATGACTAACATCGATAAAAGACTTATCTATGGCACTCTTAAATAATCTTTGCTATTTATAATTAAGGCTGAAGCTGAAGATTGTCCTACCGATGAAAGGATTGCGACGCAAAGATGATGATATGAGATCAAAAGCTGGTTTTATAGAAAGATAATTTTTAAAAGCATTTTGAAAAAACCCTAAAATAAAAGCCCGGCAATTACCAGGCTTTATAAAAGATCTGTAAGAGTTGTGAACTTGTTTATGGCGTGCCCTCGGTAACATTGTCGTTACTGTCGCTTCCTAAACTGTAGCTCGCATTTTCCTCGTCACCTTGTCCCATTGCATCGTTGTCAAGGTCTTCCTGGTTGGTTGCAGTGTCTAAATCGCCACCGCCAACATCTGTAGCCAGGCTACCCTCGTTTAGCATTTCTCCTTCGTTATCTGTATTGTCTAACTCTGCAGTCCGCAGTAACGGATCATCTTCGTCCGGCATGTCTTCGTCAGCCCTTTTCAACATCGTTTTCTCCGTTTCCGAAACATCAGCTTCTGTGCCCATTACAAGATCTGTGTCTTCGTCGCCTTCATCATCGCCAAAAAGTCCAACTCCTTCTTCGTCATCAGAAGAGATGGTTGTATCTGCCATTTCACCAAACACCGGAACAACTATATTTTCCTGGCCCGGTATGTCACTTACATCAGGAAGATCGATTATCACCGTTTCAGATTTCATTTTCTCTTCATCTTCAGGTGAATCATGAATATCTTCTCCCATCAGCTTATTTTGGCGGGTAACATTTACATCGCTGTTATTTGAAGCATTATTCGGAACGGCTGCATTATCATTGGTACTCATACGCTTGTTTAGCACAATCCTTAAAAAATTTGTGCCACTCTAAGCCACTTTTACGTTGGCCTGGTCGAGCGCATCATCAATCAAATCCTGGCATTCCAACAATGCAGAGGCGTAGGGTTCATAAAGAATTCTTGCAGGTGGATGGTTTTCGCGCAGCTGCGCGTCCCAAAGTCCCGCATTGTGCCAGGGAGTTAAATGATCCCAATCGGGCCGGTCAATAATAGGGTAGAGGCAGATACCATAAAAAGGAATTCCATGCGCTATAACTGCCGCAGTTTCTTCCGCAATCATATTGATCCATTTGGGCCGGTCTTCTTTGGGATGGCTGGTCTCGGTAAGTGCGAGGGGCTTTTCGTACCGTTCGTAAATCTCCATATATAAATGTCGTAACGGAACAAAACGCGGGTCTTCAGGTTCATTCGTCCAGGGCAGCGGCAGCCAGGTTTCAAATTCCCACTGGTTTTGGTAGTAATAATTTACACCAACTATATCAAGGTAGTCAGGCTTGCCACCCAATTCAGGGCTGACGGTGCCGCAAAGCATGTCGACAGCCTGGTATTGATAGTTGTGCCAGATGCGTACTTCATCCCACCTTTCATCAGATGCCCCCGGTTCGGGTACTGCATTAATCAACGGTTCTGTAGTAAGTATTTTTATTGTCGGATCAGCTTCTTTCAAAGCGGCAACACCTTCTATATAAGCACGCATTAACGCATATTTAACCTGCCAGCCATAACCGGTGCAGTATGGCGAAGTGCCACATTGATCGCCACCTAGCCATGATAAAAAACTGACCTCGTTTATTGGAGTAACTATTAATGTTCCGTAAGGATCGAAGTCGCGATACATTTTAACGAAAGCTCTGCAAACTGCAGCAAAACGTCTTGCAAACATGGGGTGAAGCGGCGTAAGATCGTCAGGAAAACCAAAGTGGCAAATGTCCCATATCTGTTGTATGCCATTAGCTTTTCCACGTTCAAGCATAAACTTTACCGCTGTCCAATCATAATGGTACGGTCGCGTTTCTACCTTACTCCACCGAATTCCTTCGCGCACTGTTTTGATATTGAAAGGCGCGAGAAGCTGGTAGTCATCATCAATTAGTGTAAGATGACCCGTCTCATGTAAAAAATCAACCCGGTTACCAAAAGCATTTAACTTGTCGGTACATTCATAACCGGCCATCCAAAAAGAACTAAAAGGATTACTAGACATACAATTCTGGCGGCAGTGCCTTTGATTTTATTAATTTCGATGGTTTACCTACAACAAAAAAACGGAACAAATGTAACTACTAATGGTTTGTAGACAGTTATAACTATTATAAAGTATTGCCATTAAAGCAGGTAAACAATTTTGAGGTTGTGTAAAAGGTTATAGATCATAAGTTTCAAAAGAGAGTACTTCTTAGCCTTCAATAATTTTAAAAGCCACATCTCTTCCACTTGTTAATGCGGCTTCTACCGTTCCCATTTCCGTACCATCGTATAAAGCTTCGCCTGCAAAGAACAGGGTATTGTCAACAGGCTCCATCAATACTTTGCGCGCCTTTCCTGTATGCAAAGTAGAGTAGGAGTACGAGCCCCTGGTGTAAGGGTCCATTGTCCAGTTGAAGATTTTAGACGACAACAGGTTTCCCTTTAAATCTGAAATTGGCACCTTAAAAATGCCTTCTAATGAAGCAAGGCTTTCCATCAAAATAACTTCATCAGTTTCGTCTTTCATTGCTGCTGCCTTCGGTCCCGACAACCAACCTGTTAGTAACGAACATTTGGAAGGATGTTGTGTCCACCAGGTAGGAATTGTTTTGTCAGAGATAGCCATGTGTAGTGAAGACAGATCTATACCAGGACCCGATAAAATCTTCTCGTCATAGAACTTCTGATTGAAACGTAGCAAAACTTTTATGACGGACCCAAATCCCAATTGTTTTGCCGCTTCCATTTTCGCCGGTAAGGCAGGTGAGTAGCCGATCGCTCCTTTCGCATTTTCTTCTGCTGTCCAAGCGCCTAATGGTACTGTTATGATCACCCTTTGCGATGTATAAGTATTGCCCATTTCATCTATGATTTCCACCTGGCCTTTTGCCCACCTGATCTCTTTTACAACTGTTGAAAGTTGCACAACCATCCCTCTTCGGTTACACAACCCGGCAAGGTATTCTAT
>JAOQAJ010000045.1 GCA_025963675.1 Segetibacter sp. | reverse complement strand
GAGAAAGATAACTGCGAGATAACGGGTTCTAAAGGTAGAATCAGCGTGAGTATTTTTGGCGATCCGCAAATTACTGTTACAAAAAACGGCATCTCTTCAAAAACTACTTTTCCGAAACTCGAACATGTTCAACAGCCGATGATAGAAAAAGTGGTTAAATATTTTTTAGGCGAAGGCCCAAACCCTTCACCGGCTGAAGAGGGAGTAGAAGTGATGCGGATCCTTGAAGCATTTACCAGAAATACAAAACCTAATGCTTTTTCCGCAATTGCTTAATCGCTTTCTGACGTTGTATTTTTGATGCTTTTTACTAACTCACCCATCTACCTCCGCTGCAGGTGGTTAGTGAGGGCATTAGTTTTTACCGCGACAATACCATCGTGAAAATTCGGGCGAAAATATAAAAGAACAATAAACATTGTAATGGGAATTATATGTCTTTGTATTGGTATTGGGTTAATGAAAAGAAATTCGCCAGACAATAGCTCCTGTATAAAACAGCCATCTTTTGTTATATCCTGTAAATCGAACATCTTTGCACTCGCGACAGTAGATACGGATGCATGTTTTTGCTGCATAAAGATGTAAAGTACAAGAGTGCGACGCAAGGATGATTCATTGAAAGAATAAAGCCGGGTTCATCATTCTTTCTTTTAAAAACAAATAATTGATATGGCGATAGTTGATTTAGTAATGCCAAAACTGGGTGAAGGTATCATGGAAGCCACTGTTTTGAAGTGGACAAAAAAAGTTGGAGACACAGTGAAGATGGATGATACGGTATTGGAAATTGCAACCGATAAAGTAGACAGTGAAGTTCCATCTACAACAGAAGGCGTATTGGCTGAAATATTGTATAATGAGAACGATGTCGTGTCTATTGGTACTGTTATAGCACGTATAGAAACAGGCACCGAAGCTACAGCTGAAGCATTAGAAGCCAACTCAGAAATTGAGGTGATTGCAGAAACAAACGAGCCACTTGAACCTTTTACTCATGAACATGTGGAAGACCGGGCAGATGATGACACCTTTGATGAGCCTGTTCCATTTATACCACATTTACCCACAAACATTAACTTACCTGGGCAGGGAAATCATAAGTTTTATTCCCCGCTGGTTCTAAACATTGCCAATAGCGAAGGAATTGCAATGAGCGAACTTGAAAACATCCCAGGCACCGGTAATGAAGGAAGGGTTACGAAAAAAGACATTTTGCAATATGTAGCGGATACAAAAGAAGGTAAATTTTTAAAGGTTGAATCTGAGCAAGCTCAAAAAGTTGCTCAAACACAAAAAGAGAACTCGCCGGGGCCAGCTACAGCTACAGATTGGGAAGAATCGCCGCAACCACTTACTACAACAGGAAATGTAGAGATAATAGAAATGGACAGGATGCGGAAAATGATTGCCAAACACATGGTAAACAGTAAGCAGACAAGCCCGCATGTTACCAGTTTCTCAGAAGCAGATGTAACGAATATGGTGATGTGGAGAGAAAGAGTAAAAAAACAGTTTGAAAGGCAGGAAGGAGTAAAAATAACTTTTACCCCAATGTTTATTGCCTGCATAACGAAGGTGATAAAAAGATACCCTTATGTAAATTGTTCTGTCGAAGGGGATCGTATCATTCTGAAGAAAGACATTAATATAGGAATGGCTACTGCCCTTCCATCTGGCAACCTGATTGTACCGGTTATTAAAAATGCAGATTATCTTAACCTTGTCGGTTTAAGCAAAATGGTAAATAACCTTGCGGACGCGGCACGTAATAACCGTTTAAAACCCGACGATACCAATGGAGGAACTTTTACCATTACCAACGTAGGCTCATTTGGAAGCTTAACCGGAACACCGATTATCAACCAGCCCCAGGTTGCTATTCTTGCAGTGGGCCTTATAAAGAAACGACCAATGGTGATAGAAACGTCAGAAGGTGATGCAATTGGAATCCGGCATATGATGTACCTCTCATTGAGCTACGATCACCGGGTGGTTGATGGAAGTGTTGGTGCAAGCTTTCTTACTGAAGTCGCTAAAGAATTTGAAAACTGGGATGTGACGAGGGAGGCGTAGAGCTGTTCTGCTGGGAACTGATCGTTAATCGCTAGTTTAATCGTGGTGCTCCAACTTGCGATTTCCCGCTCACTTGCGACTCTGATCGTTAATCGCTAGTCGTTAATCGCCAGTTTATCGTGGTGGTCCAACTTGCGATTTTCCGTTCACTAGCGACTTACGACTCTGATCGTTAATCGCTAGTCGTTAATCGCTAGTTTAATCGTGGTGCTCCAACTTGCGATTTCCGTTCACTTGCGACTTACGGTTCACTTGCGACTTACGACTCTGCAATTCAACGCTGCTCTAATTCCACTTCCTTTATCGAGTTCAGTACTACCTGAGGTAGGAACTGGGATACATCTCCACCGTTCCTGATAACGTCTCTCACCAACGTTGATGCAACTGAAGTATACTGAGGAAGGCAGGTTAAAAAGATCGTCTCAATAGATGCATCAAGACTTCTGTTCATGTCGGCGATTGCTTTTTCGTATTCAAAATCGTTTACGTAACGGATCCCTCTTAAGATAAATTTCGCTCCTACCCTTTTGCAGCAATCGGCTGTTAATCCTTCATATACAAGTGCATCGACTTTAGGTTCGTCCTTGTAAATTTCTTTCACCCAGTACAATCTTTCTTCTGCCGAATACAAAGGAGTCTTGTTAGAGTTCTTTCCTATACCAATGACAACTTTATCAAATAAATTTAAAGACCTGTTTATAATATCAACGTGACCTAAAGTGACAGGGTCAAATGTTCCGGGAAAAAGACAAATTCTGGACATAATAAGGGGGTTAAATGGTAAATAAGAAATACCACGTTTTTCGAAAAGTTCAGTTAACCGCAAGTCGTTAATCGCCAGTTTAACTCTCGTGCTCCAACTCGCGATTTTCGTTTACTCGCGACTCGCGATCGGTCCAACTGGCCATTTTCGCTAGCTTTCTCTATTCGACAAAAGGTATAAAACCGCCATACGCACGGCAACACCGTTTTCTACCTGTTGCAGTATGATACTTTCATTTCCATCAGCTACATCACTATCCAATTCCACACCACGGTTAATAGGGCCGGGATGCATGATCACAATATTCTTTTGAATACTATCCAGCAGTTTTCTGCTGATACCGAATGCGAGGTTGTATTCACGTAATGAAGAAAATAAGGGCTGATTTTGTCTTTCAAGCTGAATGCGTAAGACATTCGCTACATCACACCACTCTAAAGCTTCTTTTACATTATACGTCACATTTACGCCGAATGCCTCTTTTATATATTTTGGAATTAAAGTTGGCGGACCAGCAACTGTGACTTCGGCTCCCATTTTACCAAGCAGGTAAATATTACTTAGAGCTACCCGGCTATGCATGATATCGCCAATAATTGCAACTTTTTTTCCTTCCAACCCGCCAGTGGCTTCCTGTATAGAAAAGGCATCGAGCAAAGCCTGGGTCGGATGTTCATTGATACCATCACCGGCATTTACAATGGCAGCAGGAATGTGTTTGGCCAAAAAATGTGGCGCTCCGCTGGCACTGTGTCGCAGCACGACCATGTCGACCTTCATGCTCAAAATATTGTTTACCGTGTCGAGCATGGTCTCGCCTTTTGCAACAGAAGATGAGCTTGTAGTAAAATTTAAAACATCGGCGCTTAATCGTTTTTCAGCCAGTTCAAATGAGATGCGGGTACGTGTTGAATTCTCAAAAAAGAGGTTAACAATGGTTACATCCCTCAGTGATGGAACTTTTTTAACCGGTCTTTGTAAAACGTCTTTAAATTGCTGAGCCGTATCGAGAATTAAGCGGATATCTGTTGGCAAAAGGTCTTTAATGCCCAATAAGTGCGGAGTGGAAAGTGTCATTTCAAGAGGCAAAGTTAATAGGTATCGTTTAAAAATGAGAAGGTGCTGTTATCGGAAAAGGAAATAAATGCTATTCTGTTATAACCACTTCGGTCTCCGAATCTTTTTCCTTCCACTTCACAATTACTTTTTGAGATATAAGTGCATCAATTACTTTACCTGCATAATCAGGTTGAATGGGTAATTGCCGGCTAAATCTCCTGTCGATTAATACACATAATTCCACTTTCGCAGGCCTGCCAAAATCAAGCAGCGCATCTAATGCAGCCCGTATAGTCCTACCCGTGTATAAAACATCATCAATCAAAACAACATTCTTGTTTTCGATACTAAAGCTGATGTCGGTCTTATTTGGAACTTTAATTTCACGCCTTACGTCATCGCGGTAAAACGTAATATCCAGAATTCCATAATTAACCGTTTCGCCCTTCAAAATGCTTCTTAGTTCCTCAACAATTTTGTCGCTTACATAAATACCCCGGGGCTGTAAACCAATGATGACCGTATCAATTAAGTGCAGATGATTTTCGAGCACCTGGTGAGCCAGGCGCTTAATGGTTAAAGAAATTTGCTGTTCAGTTAAGATGGTCTTCAAACAAATTATTTTGCGTAAAATTAGAAGATTGAAACTAAATGCAAACAGCTAAATTATCAAGAGGCGATTTTCAACAAAAGGCAAAAACAATTAATAAATTTTCGATCTAACTAAATAGAGTTGTGTTGTACTTATTATGTAACCAACTGAAGACCTTCTCTCAACACTGTTGTGTCACTCTCTTGTGCTTTCGGTTTCTTCGTTGATCTTGTATCAAATCTTATATTCCCCGTTATCTATCTTATTTTTGCTAAGTTGTATTCACCAATATGCAGGCTGTTTGCAAATGATGATAAAAGTTGCCCAAAGATTTTAAGATGAATGAAATGCGACGCAACAATGCAACAGTAAGGAACAAATGCCGGTATCAAAAGAAAATAAAAAGCAAAACAATATCTTACATTACTACTTCAAAAAATACTATGGTTAGAATTGCCGAGAGTGAATTAATTATAAATAGCAGGGGTGCTATTTATCATTTAGATGTAAGGCCGGAAGAACTGGCGGCAACAGTGATTACTGTCGGCGACCCGGACCGGGTAAAGGAAGTAAGCAAGCATTTTGATTATATTGAATATAAATCTCAACACAGGGAATTTGTAACACACACAGGTACGATAGGTAATAAAAGAATATCAGTTGTATCAACAGGCATAGGACCCGACAACATTGACATCGTAGTAAATGAACTGGATGCGCTGGCAAACATTGATTTTGAAACGAGGACTGTTAAGCCGCAATTAACCAGGTTAAATATTATTCGTTTAGGCACTTCCGGTGCCCTGCAGGAAGACATTCCGGTTGATAGTATTGTTGTATCTACTCACGGACTAGGCATCGACAACCTTTTGAACTACTACAAGCACGACAACAACGATGAAGAGATGCAGATCATTCAACAGTTTGTTGCACATACCCAGTTGAACAGTAATTTTTCTCATCCATATATAAGCACTGCCGGCTCAGGTGTTTTAAAACATTTTGTCAATGGTTTTTATCATGGCATCACTATAACCTGCCCCGGTTTTTACGGCCCACAAGGCAGGGTTCTGCGACTTGGACTAACAAACCCGGACTTAATAGACCGTCTGACAGAGTTCACATTCGGGCAACATAGAATTACGAATTTCGAAATGGAAACCAGTGCGATCTATGGGTTGGGAAGATTACTCGGTCATCAATGCTTAAGCTTAAGTGCAATTGTAGCTAACAGAATAAAAAAAGAATTTAGTAAAGACGGGAATGCAGCAGTTGAACATATGATTGAAAAGGCGTTGGGGATAATTGTGGGTATGTAGGGTAATGGCGAGTAATCGTTAATCGCAAGTGGATTGCCGGTTAATCGACCGTCGCCAGGATCGTTAATCGGGAGTAGAACGATGAGGGGAAAAATTCCATTAGATAGATCGGTAGTCGCAAGTGATCGTTTATCGCAAGTGTCATGTGCTGTGAATGATGGATGCGACTAACCAATCAAAACTGGCGACTAACGAATAAAACTTGCGATTGACGAACAAGAACTTGCGATTAACGAACAAGAACTTGTGATTAACGAACACATTTTCACACTCTAAATATCTTTCAATGCTTAATCTTTCTCATAAAAAGTTGGATGTTTACGCCATTGCTATGAAGCTGGTGAAAGAAGTCTATACAATAACTAAGGAGCTTCCGGCTGAAGAAAGGTATGTATTGACTTCTCAACTAAGACGGGCAGCTATTTCAGTTTGCAGCAACATTGCAGAAGGATCATCAAGGAAAACAAAACCAGACAAAAGAAGGTTTTTTGAAATTTCAAGAAGCTCTCTGGTAGAAATAGATACTCAAATTGAAATAGCACTTGTAATTGAATATTTACAGAAAAAGCAAATTGCCGAATTAGAGTCGTATTTAGAAAGAGTCTTTATGATGCTTACAAAGCTTATGGAAAAAATTGATGGGGAAATATCTAACGGAAGTCGATAAGAGATCGTTGATGAAAAGTGGTTGTTAATCGCAAGGGATCATTTATCGATAGTGATCGTCAATCGCCAGTGTAGTCTCTATGAATGACAGCTATCCAACGAACAAGAACAACTTGCGACTAAAAACTTGCGACTAACGAATCAAAACTTGCGATTAACGACCAAAAACTCGCGACTAACGAATCAAAACTTGCGACTAACGAATAAGAACTTGCCACTACCGTAATAAAATAACAAATGAACATACAATTTTATAAATACCAGGGAACGGGAAACGATTTTGTTATCTTAGATAATCGAAATGGACAATACAGTGAATTAACAACGCCGCAAATAAGATTCATATGTGACCGGCGTTTTGGTATTGGAGCTGATGGACTAATGCAATTAAATCTATTAGATGGTTATGACTTTGAAATGAAGTATTACAATGCCGATGGAACTGAAAGCAGCATGTGTGGTAATGGAGGACGATGCCTGGTAAAGTTTGCAAAGGATATGGGAATAGCCAAATCATCTTATCATTTTCGGGCTATTGATGGCCCTCATGAAGCTTCTTTTGCCGACAATGGTTGGGTGCGATTAAAAATGAAAGACGTGAGTGAGCTGGATGAAGACAGCGGAAATTGCGTTGTTGACACAGGTTCACCGCATTATGTGAAAATTGTAAATGATGTAAAACTTTACAATGTTTTTGATGAAGGCAAGCGAATCCGTTACAGCAAAAAATATAAGGAGGAAGGTATTAATGTGAACTTTGTTCAGATAGAACATGGTCACATTTATGTACGTACTTATGAGAGAGGGGTTGAAAATGAGACTTACAGTTGTGGAACCGGTGTAACCGCTAGTGCCCTTGCATGCGCCCGGAACAGGGGCTTTAATCATGTGGAGGTACAAACTTTAGGGGGGGAACTTGCTGTGGAATTTCAAAAAGATGAAAAAGATCATTTCTCTGATATCTGGCTGTGTGGCCCGGCGACATATGTCTTTAAAGGTGAAATTAAACTCTAAGAAGCTTTAGAGCAACAGGCCGATTTATGTTTACCTCAATTACCATATGATACAATATTTCAAAAACATTAATAACGAAACTGTCGAAGTCGACAAGCCTGAAAATGGTATCTGGGTCAACCTTGTGCCGCCCTTTAAAGAAGAAGAATTTCTCGACCTGGGAGAAGAGCTCGATATCCCCATACAGTTTTTACGCGACTCGTTAGACATTGACGAAAGGCCACGTTACGAGATAGAAGACAATGTGAAATTCATTGTAATTAAGACACCAACTGAAAACAATTCCTTCAACGACAGCGATGCTTTTTATATCACCATCCCCATCTGTATTATTTTAACACACAACCATATTGTAACTGTAAACTCTTTTGATAATGGCGCTATTAAAAAGTTTCTTAACTCTTTTCAGAAGCGACACCCGGACAAACGCAACCTGATGGTGTTGAAGATTTTCGACAAAGTGGTGAGTAATTTCATGGATTACCTGAAAGAGATCAACCACCAAAGAAACTCGCTCGAGCAGAAATTATACGATACGAACCGCAACGAAGAACTGTTGGAATTAGTTCGAATACAAAAAAGCCTCGTTTATTTTGTTACAGCCTTACGTAGTAATGAGCTGCTAATGATGAAGCTCGAAAGAACAAACTTTTTAAGTTTGAATGAAGACGAACTCGAGGTTTTAAATGACCTCATCATTGATAACTCCCAGGCGCTTGAAATGGCAAATACATACAGCAACCTTTTAAGTTCTACGCTTAATACATTTGCCAGCATTGCAGCAAACAATCAAAACGACATTCTAAAAAAGCTGATGGGGCTTATTTTATTGTTGGCTGTTCCTGCTTTTCTTATAGGCATTTATTGTATGAGCGTTGCAATTCCAAAACAGAACTCTCCATATACTTTTTGGTTTCCTGTTATCATTTCTTTTATCATATTAATTGCAACAGGCTTTGCTTACTTCAATTGGATCCGAAAAACAAAATCTAAATAATGGCGATGTTCAATGTTAGGGTCTATGGCATTTTGATAGACAGCAAGAAAAGATTATTGGTCAGCGATGAATTTATCAGAGGCAACTATTTCACAAAGTTTCCCGGCGGTGGTTTAGAGTTTGGAGAAGGAACGCGTGACTGCCTTAAGAGAGAATTTAAGGAAGAGACTAATCTCGATGTAACCATTGGCAACCACATTTATACAACTGATTTTTTTCAAATCTCCGCCTTTAATAATGTGGATCAAATCATCAGTATCTATTATTTTGTTCATGCTACCGAACCGATAGATCTTGTCACTAAAACAACCCTTTTCGATTTTCAACCAGAGCAAGTGGCAGACCCACGAGGCGAAGCCGAAGTTTTCAGATGGATTAAATGGAATGATGTAAATGAAGATTGCGTTTCATTACCGATTGATAAGGTTGTTGTCAAAATGCTTAAAGAGCAAATTGCCAGGGAAGTAAAGACAGCATCGATACATTAAAAAAACATCTTCTTTCTGTAATCGAAGTCTTTTATTTTTGCGGAACAAGCTACATAACCTCTTTCAACATTGTTGTGTCACTCACTTGTACTGTTGTTTTCAAATTCATCTTGTTCAAAATTTCTGCAACACGTAATACATTTAATAGTTTTGCGATTTTCATCTTGAAAAAGCCAGTCTATGGAGGTTCTAAAAGCGGAGCGATTAACTGTACAACAGGCAGGGCAAACGATATTAAACGCGATCTCATTTAGTATTCAAACCGGGGAACAATGGGCGGTTGTAGGGCCGGCCGGATCTGGTAAAACAACTTTACTGAAAGCGATCGCAGGAAGACAGCATCATTCTGGTCATGTCACGTTTCATGACAATAATCCTGCTGTAAGAAAAAAAGTTGTTTTAGTAGAACAGCAACATCATTTCAAAAATCTTTCAAATACAACTAATTTCTATTACCAGCAACGCTTCAATTCGCAGGATTCTGAAGATGCTATCACTGTTGAAGAGGATTTACAAATTGCGACTTCAAAAAACCCGGCAGCAAAAGACCAGCTGACAGAACTGGTGGAATTATTCGATATTAGAAAATTGTATTCGGAAAGGCTAATTCAATTATCAAACGGGGAAAACAAACGGCTGCAAATTGTAAAAGCTCTTTTGTTACAGCCAGCTTTTCTTCTATTGGATAACCCATTTATTGGCCTTGATGTAAATAGTCGTCAAAGACTTGAACAGGTTTTAGACGAAGTTGGTAAAAAAGGCATTCATATTATTATGGTTACGTCTGCCGCTCACTTGCCTTTTTTTATTACCCATGTTTTATCGCTTTCTGCAGACGGAACTTATACAACCGAGGCAATCTCACCATCTGTATGGAATGAACCACATGCCAGGCCCGCCGCAACATTTACTTTTGATCATGAACTATTACGGCAGCTAACTTCCATTAATAAACATGCTTCTTTTGAGTATGCCGTAAAAATGAATCACGTAAACATTCAGTATGACCACAAGATCTTAGATGACATTAATTGGGAAATTCGAAATGGTGAAAGGTGGTCCTTATCTGGTCCGAATGGTTCTGGTAAGTCAACTTTACTTAGCCTCGTTAATGCAGATAATCCACAGGCCTACGCTAACGACATTTATTTGTTCGACAGAAAGCGTGGTACCGGCGAAAGTATTTGGGATATAAAAAAGAAGACAGGCTTCGTGTCACCTGAGCTTCACCTGTATTTTGAAAAGGGAACGAATTGCTTCGATGTAGTTGCTTCCGGTTTATTTGATACAATTGGATTGTTTAGAAGAATAAATGAACAACAATCAGCGCTTGTAGTAAAATGGATGCAATTACTGAAAATAGAAAATCTGCAGCGAAAGTTTTTAAACCAATTATCTAATAGCCAACAACGATTGGTATTGCTTGCACGTGCGCTTGTAAAAAACCCACCCCTACTCATCCTCGACGAACCATGCCAGGGATTGGATGAAGAACAGACTTCAACCTTTAAAGAGATCATTAATGAGATCTGTATAACGGGCAACAAAACGCTCATATACGTTTCACATTATGCTCATGAAATTCCCGAGTGCGTAACAAAGTTTATAAAGCTGGAGAATGGTAAACGAGTGGAGTAAACTTTCTTTTGCATACGGCGACTTCCAAACAGTCGTTTCACCCGTTATGATGCTTATATCAATTCTCGTGATAATCGTAGTGTTCTTCGTGGTCCTTAGTGTCCTTCGTGTTCCAAAAAAGGAGCACAAAGGACACTAAGGTTTACACGAAGTGCACCGAGAGAGCATTTATTGAAACGCATTTTTACCAGACATCCAAAAAGCTGAATAGAATCTTAAAAAGTACAAGAGTGCGACGCAACGGGAGTTTAAAAAGGTTACTCCGGTTGGCTACAAAAAAAATTCCTACTCATTACCCATTGCCGATAACTTCATCTGCCTTGCCGTTTCACTACCAAAATAATTTGCTATACGACCTTCCACAAAATAAATGACTGGCGTCATTAAGATGGCTACCAGAAATTTATAACTATAACCAAGCAGGGAAATAGAAAGTACTGTTGGCCAGCTCCATCCTTTTCCTATTTTAAAGGCAACAAATACTACAATAAAACTATCAACAAGCTGCGATATTACGGTGGAACCTGTAGCCCTTAGCCACACCTTCTTTTCACCGGTGGCCTTTTTTATCTTATGAAATATTGTAACGTCAACCAACTGGCTTACTAAAAATGCCAAAATGCTTGCGACGATGATCCACATGCCCTGGCCGAAAATAGAGGTGAAAGCATCATTCATATTTGGAATACGATTTGGGGTGCCGGTACCAATCCAAAAATCGGCAGGAGGAAAATTGATGGCAAGGTAAAAAATGAGAAAAGCATAAGAGATCAATGCGACGGCTATGTAAGAAATTCTTTTTACAGCTTTCGGTCCATAGTATTCGTTAACGATATCGGTTATGATAAACTCAAGCGGCCAAAGCAAGACTCCGCACGATAGGTTGAACGATAAACCTGTTTCTCCGAAAATCGTTAAGTTGGCAGGTTGTAACCCTAATAATTTCTCAAGTGAAAAAATCTTCCCTCCAATACATTCGGCAATTAAAGCATTTGCGACAAAAAAAGCAGTAATAGCTACAAAGAGTTTTGTAGGCTTGTCTTTAATAATATTTTGCATCATTCATTAAAAAGTAAATAGTAAGCGATAGGAAACCTGAAATATGAAAAAGAAACTGTTTACAATCAAAACCCATTTAGGTACTAAAATGTTCCTTTTTCTCAGCACAAGAATAATGACACTAAGAACAAAAATAAAATTTAACAAAATCGATAACACCCATCCTACAATGATAACGAATTCATTAAATGCCGACGGAATAGTGAAATGTGTGTGACGCAATAATAAGCAAATAACAAAGAACAGGTTACAAATGAAAGCTACCCGCCCTATAAATAAAAGCCAACGCATGAAATTATTTCGTGTAAAATAGTATTATTTTGCCATCTGCATAAAATATCAACATGAAGAATTTCGATTGGAAGAAAGTTTTACCGCACGTGATTGCCGTTATAGTTTTTTTATTGGTGTCTATTATGTTTTGTAGCCCGGCATTAAATGGAAAAGTATTACAGCAACATGATATTGTAGGCTCTCAGGGGATGGCCAAAAATGCACTGGACTTTAATGAGAAGTATGGCCACTTGCCTTTGTGGAATAGCAACTTGTTTAGCGGTATGCCTAACTTCCAGGTGTTGATCAGCTGGCCTCATCCCTTGCTTGATTTTTCAGGAATCTTTACCCTCGGTCTTCCTAAACCAATCAGTTTCTTTTTTCTTGCCTGCCTGACTTTTTATCTTCTTTGTATCGCTTTAAGAACAAATCCTTATATCGGTATTTTAGGCGGGCTGGCTTATGCGTTTAGTACATACAATCCCGTTATCATAAATGCAGGTCACGATACCCAAATGTTTGCAGTTGCATGGGCACCAGGACTACTTGCAGGAATTATATGGCTGTATGATAAAAAGTACTGGCTTGGCCTTGCCCTTACAGCATTTTTTGCGACCGTCGAGGTAACAGCAAATCATCCGCAGATCAACTTTTATCTTTTTATCATTATCAGCTTCATGACTATTGGTTACATGGTGAAGTGGATAAGAAATAAAGAATGGAAACACCTGGCCATTGTTTTATCATTAGTCATATTTGGAGCTTTAATTGGAGTCGGCAACGCAGCGGTGACGCTTATGACTACCTATGATTATTCGAAATACACCATGCGTGGAGGTAAAACAATTGAAAATACCGGAACTGGAATCGTTGAGAAAAAAACCAAAGGATTAGATATAGATTATGCTTTTCAATACAGTTATGGAAAAGGTGAAACGCTAACTACAATAATGCCTAATGCATATGGCGGAAGCAGTGCCGAGACTTTTGAAGAAGATTCTAAATTTGTACAGGAGCTTGCAGAAAAAAACATTCCTGAGAATGCTGCCGCCCAGTTAGGCAGCCAACTCCCAAAGTATTGGGGTGGTTTATATAGTACTTCAGGACCGTTTTATTTTGGTGCTATTATCGGGCTCTTGTTTATCGTCGGTTGCGTAGTTAGTAAATCACATCATAAGTGGTGGATTATAGCCGCTGCAATATTCGGCATCTTCTTAAGCTGGGGTCAATACTTCATAGAATTTAATTCGTTCCTCTTTCATCACATGCCTTTGTATAATAAATTCAGAGCGCCTTCCATGTCCTTAACTATTGTACAAATCCTGGCTCCCATTCTCGCAGTCATAACATTGCAACAACTTTTGTTTACCGAAAGAAATGACGCAGAAAAAAAGAAATTGCTAAAAAATATCCTGTACACGATAGCAGGTCTCGCAGTTTTCATTGGGCTTATTTATTTGGTCAATGATTATCGTGCTTTGGTAGATAAGGAAGTTTTGAAAGCTTACAGCGGTCAGCAAGGTGGCGAGGAAATGGGTAAAACAATTGTAAACAGCCTGATAGCTGCACGCAAATCAATGTTTATAAGTGATTGGTTTAGGTTAATTGGATTCGCACTCTTGTTTGTAGGCCTGATATTTCTTTATACACGGAAAGTGTTATCACCTGTAGTTGTTATCGTAATTCTAATAGCAGTAAACTCTTTTGACCTGTTAGCGATCGATAAAAAGTATCTCAATGAAAATAATTATATCGAGAGCGAGTCATATACTGATTTTAACTTCAAACCTTCAAATGCTGATGCTGCCATTTTAAATGATAAGGATCCTCATTTCAGAGTCTATAATCTGGCGCCTGACAGGTTTAGCGAATCTAAAACATCTTATTTTCATCGTTCGTTGGGTGGTTATCACCCTGCGAAGTTGAGGTTGTACCAGGATCTGATTGAGAACCAGCTTTCCACCTCTGGTATAAATATGCCTGTTTTAAACATGCTTGATACCCGCTACTTTTTAATTCCTGATCAGCAAGGGAAAGAACCGAATGTGCAAAAGAACGACAGTGCATTAGGTGCAGCGTGGTTTGTACAAAATTTACAGCCGCTAAAAGGCCCCGTTGAAGAGATGAAGGCGTTGAATAATTTCAATCCACAGCAAACAGCTTTAATTGATATAAATTCTCAAAAGGCTCAAATCAAATCTTATAGTGCCGACCCTTCCGCAAGTATTAAACTAACAAAATATAACAACGACACTGCCGAGTACGTCACCAACACCAATACCGAACAGTTTGCGGTTTTTAGTGAAATTTATTATCCTGCAGGTTGGAATGCTTATGTTGATGGCAAGAAGACGGATCATTATAAAGTTGATTACTTGCTGCGAGGTATGCCAGTCGCGCCAGGCCAACATACTATAAGCTTTAGGTTCGAGCCCGAGTCTTATGCAATTAGTTCTAAGATTGCAATGATTGCCGGTATACTTTTATACATCGTTCTTTTAGGCGGTCTCTTCATGAGTTATAGAACAAAGGAGTTAAGTAAAAATCAAGCAGTCTGAAAAAATAAAAAGGAGTATAGATATTTTTGGAGCCCGACGCATTTACTACTATCAGACATCGTTGCGTCGCACTCTTGTACAGTTTAATCTTTGTTCTGCAAATCGACAGTAGCAAAACTTATCTGCTAAAACACTAAGGTGCAGGAATAATAAAATGTGAAGCCGGTTAAAACATAATGCAAGTAGTTCTATCCATAATTATTATCAATTACAAATCCGCGCAACATGTGTTGAATTGTATTGAAAGTATTTATCGGGAAACGAACAAATACAGCTTTGAAATTATTGTGGTCGACAACGATTCGCAGGATAACAGTGCAACACAGATTCACTCGAAATATCCCGACGTCATCTGGATACAAACCGGCTACAACGCCGGTTTTGCCAGGGCTAATAACGAAGGACTCCGGAAGGCGAAAGGAAGTTTTTTGTTACTATTAAACGCCGATACAATTATTTTAGATGGTGCTTTAGATAAGACAATTTCGCTTTTTAATGAAATACCAGCGGCGGCAGGGTGTGGAGTTCAATTACTAAATCCAGACGGAACTCACCAAATTTCCGGAGCACATTTTGTGCAAGGCGGACTCAACTTCCTGTTGCCCCTTCCCTATCTTGGCCGCTTTGTCAGGTATCTCGGTTATAAATTAAAAACAAGAGTACCTAGTATTCAAACGGTATCAGATAAGGTCGAAGTAGATTGGATTGTAGGTGCTTTTATAATGATTCGCAAAGAGACCCTTCAAAAAGCAGGTTTACTGGACGAAGACTTTTTTATGTATGCCGAAGAAATTGAATGGTGCAGCCGCTTGAGAAAAGTAGGTAAACTATACTTATTCGAAGAACCAAAAGTTATTCACCTGGGCGGTGGTACCAGCAGTGATTATTACGCAACCGAAGAAAATGAAAATGGCAAAAACCTTTGGAACAAAAAGGCAAGACAAATTATTGTTTCGCAAATGCTGAGGATAAGAAAGCAATTTGGCGTTTTTTGGTTCCTGGTTATCTGTGTATTTTTTATAATTGAAATTCCAATTTTTATTATCGGCTTGTTAGTTGAAAAAGTATTCAAGAAAGGAAAATCGAGGTTTTCGTGGCAAAATGTGTCAGGGTACTTAAGCAATATTCGCTGCCTGCTAAAGTATTTTTTTAAGATTATTCAGAACAAGCCTTTCTTTTACAAAGTGTATTGATCCCTTATGCAACTTTCAATTATCATTATTAACTATAATACCTTTCAACTCACTTGCAATTGCATTGCTTCCATTAAGCAAAAATTGCTGGGGATGACGTATGAAATTATTTTGGTTGACAATGCTTCTACTGAATGTGATCCTGATTTATTTCTTCAAAAGTTTACTGACATAAACTTAATTGCCAGCACCGTAAATACTGGGTTCACAGGTGGTAATAATATGGGCATCGCCAGGGCAAAAGGTGAATATCTTCTTTTACTGAACAGCGACACTGAGCTAATCAATAACGCTCCCAAAATTTGTTACGACTACATGCAGCAACATCCTGAAGTCGGAATGAGCACAGCCCAACTTCAATATCCTGATGGTCGAATTCAGTTTACCTGCAGACGCTTTAGAACGATAACCTGGGAGCTACTGGAAATTATCCCCTTATACAAACTGTTACCGAAAAAGAAAAGAGAGCAACTGATGCTCCACCATTACTTCGACCATAAAAGCTTTGCAAATTGCGATTGGGTGTGGGGCGCTTACATGTTTTTTCCAAAAAAGATTATCGGGCAATTGGCAGGGCACAAATTATCCGACGATTTCTTTATGTATTGCGAAGACGTTTTATGGTGCTGGGACTTTAAGCAATTAGGCTATGAAATTCACTTTCTCCCGCAGGCTCAAGTCATGCATGTACATAAAGGCAGTGTCTCAAAAGACAAATGGATAACCATCCGAACGACAAGTATAAAAAACCACGCAAAGTTTATGAAAAAGTATTATCCCGACTGGAGATGGTACATTTTCGCCGCTATTTTTTATACAAAACAATACGGCGCTCTATGGTTGGGAAAGGTGTTGAAGAAAAATTAACAGGATAATATATTGATTTATATATCTACAATTATTATAAAAGCGTGAGCTGTTATCCCGACAATTAGCACATACGATTACCAACAATTTTTTAAAAAATGTTATGTTATCTTCTACCTTCGCGAAACTAAACCAATAGCTTTGGTGGTTACCTTTATTGATTCTAAAATTATTACTTAAAAAAAGTCAATGGCTGAAACATTAGGAATGTTATGCGATAAACTTACGATTGTTAAGCTGAAGCAATATCATTCGGAAGACGAAAACAGGTTGAAAAGCCTGGATCAACAGGCAAAACAGTTGCAGGAGGAAATCGACCAGTTTGTTGCAGGCGCAGTTTCAGGTGATATTCCTGTAGAAAGACTCACCTTCGCAGCAAATAAAGTATTTAAGAAAGAAGGCAATGAAGTTGCCGAAATAAACGGAAATATTGGTGAACTTTTCTTTCAACTTGCCGATGTCAACTGCAGGTTGTGGCACGCGGTTGAAAAAGGTTATGATATTGAAAACGTACCCGTAGCTGAAAAAGACAATCTTGTAAAGATGCTGGCTGTGCTGAACCTCGAGAGGAACAAATGTATCGATGCTATCGATTTACAATTAGTAGAAATAGTTAACAAAAAAAATAAAATCTAATAAATGCATATTCGCAAAAGGACTACTTGCCGTGTTTGTGGTTCTTCATCACTAACTCCGGTAATAGATTTAGGTCCACAATATTTACAAGGATCATTTGTAAAGCCAGGCAAAGAAATGCCTTCACAACGTAAAATAAATTGTACGTTGGTAAGGTGCAATCCGCAGATTGATGAGAATGCTTGCGGACTTCTACAAATGGAACACAGTGTACCTCCTGAAATACTCTATGCAGCCTATTGGTACCGCAGTGGAACGAATACAACAATGAGAGATCACCTAAAAGATATTGTTGACAACACATTAGGATTAATCAAAAAAGACAAATGTAACGTGTTGGATATTGGGTGTAACGATGGCACCTTATTAAACTATTATCCGGAAAGCTTTGAAAAATTCGGCTGTGATCCAAGCGACGTGGCACAGGAAGTAACAGGCGCAACAGTTGTGCAGGATATTTTTCCATCGGCAGAGTTGAGCAATGTGTTAGACAACAGAAAAATGGATATTATTACTTCCATTGCCATGTTCTACGATTTAGAAAGCCCGGTTGCGTTTGTAAAAGATGTAAAGCGTTTTCTTTCTCCGGAAGGTATCTGGGTTTTTGAAATGAGTTATATGCCTCATATGCTTGAACTGGATAGCTACGATACCATCTGCCACGAACACCTCGAGTTTTATAGCCTGGCTGTGTTAGAAAAAATTGCAGCATTGGCGGACATGAAGATTTTTAAAATTTCATTCAACGATATAAACGGTGGAAGTATTCGATGCTTTGCGACCCATAAAGAAAGTGGCTTATATTATGATAAAGACGCTCACAAGTTTATGAATGAAATTCGCCAAAAGGAGTTTGATCTTGAGCTAGACACCGACAAACCGTATGTCGCTTTCCAGTATCGGATCGAAAAAGTTAAGAAGGAACTACACGACTTAATGGTACAGTTAAGGAAAGAAGGAAAAAGAGTTCATATTTATGGCGCATCAACGAAAGGAAATACGATACTTCAATGGTGTGATCTGAATAACATGCTTGTAGAATATGCGGCAGAAAGAAACCCGGAAAAATGGGGAGCTTATACACTTGGGACAAACATTCCAATTATAAGTGAACAAGAAAGCAGAGCAATGAACCCTGATTACTATCTGGTGTTGCCATGGCATTTTAAGAAGGAGTTTTTAGAAAGGGAGCAAGAGGCGCTTGACAAGGGAACAGGCTTTATATTTCCTGTGCCTACAATTGATATTTATAAGAAATAATACATTTTTCCGCCTGGCTCCCCGGTACATAAAAAAAGGAATATAGGACTTTTAAAAGCTGACTATTTTTGATACTATCTGAAGTTCAATTCCTATAGTATCAAAAATAAGAGCTACGACGATTTGATGAAAGGACTATTTATAAATAATAAAAAAGCCAAAGACAGTATTTATGAGTCTGGTTTTATGGTCTATGAATGTCTTTTGCTTTGCAAGCATCTAAAATGGGATTATATAGAGATTGACATAAGTAACAGGCAAATTCCGAAAGGCTATGATTTTTATTTTTTTAATTACCATCCTTTCACGATGCCATGGTTAGAAACCAGAACACTGAAAAAATATCTTGGATTTTGTATAACGATGGTGTTGGAAGTTGCCCCAAATGATCCGTTTGTTTATTGCCCGTCTAGCCACTTCAATGCATACTGTGTCTTAGATCCTACTGTTAAACTAAACAATAAAAACGTTTATGTTTTTCCTCGTCCGCTCGAAAAGGTAGACTTCACTTTACCTGTCGCAAATAATCCCATTCCTGTAATTGGAACTTTTGGGTTTGCAACTAAGGGAAAAGGTTTTCAGCATGTTGTTGAAGCAGTGAACAAAGAATTCGATGAGGCAATTGTAAAGATTAATATTCCCTATGGTGATTTTGTTGCTAATTCGAAAGAATACGCTTTTTTTTTAGCTGACGTTTGCAAACAAAGAGCAAAAGATGGTATCGAGGTTCAGGTTACGCACGATTTTATGAGCAAGAAGGAACTGATAAGCTGGTGTGCTGCCAATACACTTAACTGCTTTCTCTATGATAGAAACATGCCTGGATTGGCTGCAACTACTGATCAGGCCGTATCATCGGGGCAGGCCTTGGCCGTCTCAAACAATGATACGTTTCGTCATATTACCCGTTATTTACCTCCCTATCCGCGAATAAGTTTAAAAGAATCAATTTCAAAATCATCTCCAATTGTAAAAAAAATTCGCGAGGATTGGTCACAGGATAACTTTGCGCGAATCTTTGAAGGAGTTATCGAAGAAAATAGGAAGGAAATTGAAAGGAGATCTCCTGGTTCCAGTGGTCTTATATATGAACTGGCACTCAAACAGAACTCTTTTCAAAACTTTATTGAACATAGAAGTAAAAAATACAAACGAAAAGTAAAAAACTACTTCATTACTTTATTTAAAAATAATGATTCAAAACATCCGAAAGAGATTATTTAGAAAACTTGCGAAACGGGTTTTGGCTCCCAATGCGCAGCTAAGCTATTCTCAATTTGGAGAGGACCTAATTATTAGTCATTTGTTTGCTCTACTGGGCATCGCAAAACCAACTTATTTGGATATCGGTGCTAACGAGCCAAAATATATAAGTAATACTTATTTTTTTTATGAGCGTGGTAGTACCGGAGTATTAATTGAACCCAATCCCCATCTTTTCAGAAAATTGCAAGCGCAGCGACCACGCGATATCGTTTTAAATACCGGAATCGGAATGAATAATGTTACTGAAGCCGACTTCTATTTATTTCCAAACAAAGCAAATGGTTTAAGTACATTTTCTAAAAAAGAAGCTGACCATTGGGTAGAAACAGGAATGAAAGGGCTGGGTAAAATTGCTGTAGAAAAAGTGATTAAAATGCCTTTGATTCCTGTAAACACTATTCTCGAAAAACATTTTCCCGATCACCACCTCAATCTGATTTCTCTGGATGTAGAAGGCCTTGATTTGGAAATTTTGAAGTCATTGAACTTTTCCAAATTCAAACCCGACGTGATTTGCGTGGAGACACTGGGATACGATGATAACCAGGAAAGCTATAAATTAACCGACATCATCAATTACATGCTTACAAAAGATTATGAAATTTACGCTGACACCAGGGTAAACACAATATTCTGTAGAAAAGATCTTTTTAAGAAATGACAGCAATTATTTTTGGCGCTAACGGTCAGGATGGATATTATCTAAAAAACCTCTTGGAACAGGAGGGTTGTTCCGTTATTGGCATTTCAAGATCTGCAGGATTTTTTATTGATATAACCAAATATCAGGATGTTTCTGATTTAATCAAAAACAAAACACCTGATTACATTTTCCATTTAGCCGCCAATTCAACTACCCGGCACGACGCATTATTTGAAAATCATGCTACCATTAGTACAGGCACCTTAAATATTCTCGAGGCTGTTAAAAATTTCTCTCCTTCTACCAGGGTTTTTATTTCAGGAAGCGGATTGCAATTTAAAAATGGAAATAAGCCGATAAAAGAAACAGATGAATTTGAGGCAAGAGATGCATATTCGGTCAGTAGAATACACAGTGTTTACGCTGCGCGTTACTACCGATCTTTTGGGTTAAAAGTTTATGTAGGCTACTTCTTTAACCACGACAGTCCAGGAAGAACAGAACGACATATGGCTAAAAAAATAACGGCTGCAGCAAAGCGCATTGCCGAAGGAAGCCTTGAAAAATTAGAAATTGGTGACATATCGGTGATTAAAGAATGGACGTATGCAGGGGACGTGGTAAAAGGCATATGGACCCTCATTAACCAGGATGATGTACTGGAAGCAAATATTGCATCAGGCCGCGGTTACTCAATCGAACAATGGCTTGAAGTGTGCTTTACTTTTATCGGTAAGGATTGGCGGCAATATGTATTGCTTAAAAATGACTTTAAAGCAGAATATAGTCAACTGGTTGCAGACCCAAGTCTTATTTTTTCACTGGGCTGGAAGCCGGAAGTATCATTTAAGCAGTTAGCAGAAATGATGATGCAATAAGAATCATGAGCGGCAAAGCAGATAAAATATTACTTGTTCAGCTATACTCTAATGGAGACTGCCTGTATGCTACGGCGGTAGCAAGACAAATAAAAGAAGACTATACAGGATGTCACCTCACCTGGGCTATTGCATCTTTTTGTAAAAATATCATCGCTAATAATCCTTATGTAGATGAAGTGATGGAAGTCGATATCAAAAAGAATGATGTTGTTGCATTCAGAAGGTTTAGAAGAAAAGTAATTCAGCAAAAAAGAGAAGGA
This sequence comes from Segetibacter sp., assembly GCA_025963675.1. Classification (GTDB taxonomy): domain Bacteria; phylum Bacteroidota; class Bacteroidia; order Chitinophagales; family Chitinophagaceae; genus Segetibacter. The sequence goes on along the minus strand of JAOQAJ010000045.1, from coordinate 30,228 downwards.
GTATTTGATGAAGTTTTTATCGTTCATAATATCGATACCAATAATGCCTATTATGATGGTTGTATTCGCAGCAGCATTTTAAGAGCTTATCCAAATCCCATTACAGTCCCGGTAACACCTGTGCTACAATTAACTGCTGAGGAAGTAGAAAAGAGTGATGCGTTTGCAGATAAGCACCAGCTAAGTAATTACAAAAACGTCATCCTGTTTGAGTTTGCGCCGCAGAGCGGGCAATTAAAAATCACCAAAGAAATTGCCGTTCGAATTGCTGAAGCTGTTGTAGTATCTTCTGATACTGCGATTATTCTTTCTTCAGCCAATAAAATAGTTCATCCCAACAAAGCCATAATAGATGGCAGCATTCTTACCTTGAGGGAAACCGCAGCGCTATCTCATCACTGCACTTTGTTACTTGGCTGTTCATCAGGTATTACCTGGATAACTACATCCACCGCAGCCAACCTATTGCCGATGGTTCAAATTTTTAACCCCCACACAGTTTGGGTAAATCCTATTTCAAGAGATTTTGAAAGATATAATCTGCCAGTCGAAAAAGTTATTGAGTTGACAGACTTTGATGAGACGAAAATTGTGAACTGCGTAGTTGAAGCAACTAAAGATTTCCAATCAGCACGGAAACGCTTTAATCAGTCAATTCCTTTACAGTTTAAAACAACCCAAAATATTGTTTACAATCTTTTATGTTATCTCGAGTTTGGAGCAATTATAAAACATATAAAGGTTAACAGAAGAATGTATGGAGATCATCCATCATTTTACATGAACTTTTTATTAGGCATTCTCACTTTCCCTTTTAAATTAATCAAAAACGTTATTACGAAAAATGTACTAAAAAAAAGCAGTTATTAGTTTTCACAATCTAAAAATTACCCTCAAAACATTCGCCTTAGCAACAAACCTCGCGCTATAATAAAATCAGGCTTTTTATTTTATTTATGTTGTTTTGCTGATATTTAATTTCCATGGGCATTATTCAAAAGCAAAGCATTCAGTCGTCAGTCGTCATTATGATTGGCTTTGCTATAGGTGCAGTCAATATAGTTTTAATCGCTCCAAAGGTTCTTACCGCAGAGCAGATAGGATTGACCAGGATAATCACTGACGCAGGTATCACTCTTGCCACCATGTGTACTTTCGGTTCTTTTCCGGTAATTAATAAATTTTTCCCCTTTTATAAAAATTACTTAAAACCAGAAAAAAACGACCTTCCGTTAATAACACTTTTGGTTTGCCTTTTTGGATTTTTGATAATGTGTACAGTGGGATTTGCAATGAAGGATCTAATCGTTAGAAAGTTTAGTGGTAAATCTCCACTCTTTGTAGAATATAGCTACCTCGTCTACCCTTTTGCTTTCTCAATGCTGATATTTCTATGGTTAGAAAATTTTAGCTGGTCGTTTAAGAAGGGCGTTATTTCAAACACATTAAAAGAAGTAGTAGTAAGAATTGTATTTACTTTTCTCTTGGTAATGATGGCTTTTCAATTGATCAATCTAAACCAGCTCCTCAACGCATTTTTACTGTCGTACCTGATACCCGCCGCGCTGTTATTTGTGGTAATAAGAAGAACCAAACAATTCCAGTTCAATGCTACCTTAAGTTCGGTAACACTTCGGCTAAAAGGACGAATGATAAATTTTGGTCTTTTTGTGTTCGGCGCTCAGTTTCTCAACCTTCTTTCGCGCACAGTCGACACCTTCATATTGTCAGCAAAATCTTCACGTGGCTTAAGTGATGCTGCTGTTTTTACTATTGCAACCTATGTCGTCACGCTCATGGAAGTGCCCCAAAGAAGCATCAATGCGATAACTATTCCTGTGCTCGCCGAGTCGTGGAAGAATAAAGACATGAAAAACATAAATCATATCTATAGCAAAAGTGTGAGCAATTTGCTCATCATAGGATTGACTATGTTTTCGGTGATTTGGCTTAACGTCCATAACCTCGGTTCTTACCTGGGAAAAGACTTCACAGGTATAGAAATAGTTGTTTTGTTAATGGGCGTAGGTAAGTTGATCGATCTTGGAACAGGAGCAAACTCACAAATCATTGGAACATCAAATTACTGGAGAGTAGATTTTACGACCAATGTTATTTATACAGTCCTCGCACTGCCTTTAAACTATGTGCTCATCTCAAAATACGGTTTAATTGGTGCCGCCTATTCTTCACTAATATCCCTGACTTTCTACAACGTAATGCGATTTGGTTTTCTCTGGTACAAGTTTAAGATGCAGCCTTATTCATTAACGCATTTATTGGTCATAGTGATTGCAGTTGTTTCCACAGCTATTACATATTACCTTCCTAAAAATGCATCCCCGGTTTTTGATACCATTTTTCGAACGACTGTTTTCATGGCCATATTTGTTCCTGTTATTTACTTCACTAAAATTTCTGAAGAAATAAACGGAATGATACTAACGTCAGTAAACACGGTTAAAGCAATGTTTAAAAGCAAGTAAAGTCGATCAGTATTTCAAATGAGAAAGGACAAAAACTTCTCAAGTCCCTTCTGCTTTTCAACCGTTAAATCATAACTAATATTCTCCGTATAATATTTCTTTAAATCGTAATGCGGAGATACATTTTCTGATACTACTAAATCGATAGTTTCCAGGCCTTTTTTGTTTGCTTCATTAAATTGCTCTACGAAATCTTCTGGTAGTTTTTTGTTGGACACCCATGCTGCAAACACAAACGGAAGCCCTGTAAATTGTATCCATGCTTCTGCTAAATCATATTTGTATGCAGATATTTTCCTTTGCTCAAAAGCCCTGTCTCCTATTACCACCGCCGCAGTTGTCCCTTTGATCTCTTCCCTGAAATTTTCTTTGGCTTCCTCAAAAACTACCGGCAACTTCCAATAATTCTTTATTAATATTCTTGCCAATGCTACTGATGTTCTGCTTTGGTAATCCAATATAATTTTTTCAATTTTTTCAAGTGGCACCTCACTAAATAAACAAACCGATGCAACTTCCTGCTCTGCTCCTATGCAGTAATTACTGATGATATAATGTTCTTTCAACTTTGGTATAATTGCTACGGGCACCAGCCCAACATCTATTTCATCGCTTAGTAACATCGATGCAACTTTTGCCGGGTATTGCTCTACGATCTCCATTCCCTCTATCTTAAAACCATGTTTAAATGCATACATCAGCGGCTTAGTATTCAAATAACTTACAGCTCCTACCTTTATAGTCTTGTTCAATTCATCTAATTTTGAGGCTGCAAAGAAAAACGATTTTTATGTAACCGGCCTTAGTCCTACTGTTAAACATCGTTGTGTCACTCACTTGTACTTGTAAAGCTTTATTGAACTTTTCTTAAGCGAATGGTTTAGCCACTAAGGCACTAAGTCTAAAACGTGCTTTCGTGCCTTAGTGGCTAAATAGAATAAAAAATGTACAAGAGTGCGACGCAAGAAAAGATCAATAGAATTACTAAAGCCGGCAACCAAAAGATTTTTTACAAAAAACAAAAAACACTTCAAAATTTAGCCTTTTAATACATGCAGTTATCCAATCTCACAGCCATCTCACCAATCGATGGTCGTTATAGAAACCAAGTAGAAATACTGGACGAATATTTTAGCGAGTACGCATTAATGAAATACCGCGTTTTGGTTGAAGTGGAATATTTCTTCTTTTTGGCCGATAACAATTTTTTTGAGTTGGATATCAAAAGCCGGGACGCGTTTAAAAAAGTAGCGGAAGACTTCAGCGTAGAAAATGCAGAACAGATAAAAGAGATTGAAAAGATTACGAACCATGACGTTAAAGCCGTCGAGTACTTTTTAAAAGATCAGCTTGAAAAGGCAGGTGTGGGAAATGTAAAAGAATGGATACATTTTGGCCTAACATCACAAGACATCAATAATACTTCCATTCCGCTAAGTTGGAAGGCGTGTATGGAGCATGAATATTTGCCGACATTGGTGAATCTTCAAAAAAGTTTCAAAGAGTTGGCTGTCCAATGGAAACGTATTCCTATGCTTGCCAAAACACACGGGCAACCTGCGTCTCCAACTACATTAGGCAAGGAAATAATGGTTTTTGTAGAAAGGCTTCAAAATCAAGTCAACTTGTTTTCGCACGTGCCCTATGCTGCAAAGTTTGGTGGAGCGACCGGTAATTTTAATGCGCACAACGTCGCGTATCCAAATAGAAACTGGATAGAATTAGGAAATCAATTTGTAGAAGATGTACTGGGTTTGCAGCGTATGCAGTTCACCACGCAGATAGAACATTACGATAACCTTGCTGCTCATTTTGATTGCATCAAACGCACCAACAACATCCTGGTGGATTTTTGCCGCGATGCATGGACATACATCAGCATGGAATACTTTAAGCAAAAAACAAAAAAAGGTGAAGTTGGCAGCAGTGCGATGCCGCATAAAGTAAACCCAATCGATTTTGAAAATGCAGAGGGAAACCTTGGCGTAGCAAATGCACTTTTGGAGCACCTTTCGGCGAAGCTGCCAATAAGCCGTTTACAAAGAGATCTTACGGATAGTACTGTCTTACGTAATCTCGGCGTACCAATTGCCCATACGCTAATTGCAATAAAATCTATTGAAAAAGGCTTAGGCAAACTTTTATTGAACGAAGCCAAAATAAACGAAGACCTTGAAAATAACTGGGCAGTCGTTGCTGAAGCAATCCAGACAATCCTTCGTCGCGAAAACTACCCGTCGCCTTATGAGGCTTTAAAAGAATTGACCCGCGGCAAGACGTCTATCAGTAAAAATGATATACAAGAGTTTATTGAAACATTGAACGTAAACGAAGGGGTGAAAAATGAACTAAGAGATATAACACCGCAAAACTATGTTGGTGTAATGGCAGAGTTTTAGATGAATATAAAATGATGTAATTTTAGATATGGCCTCAGCTTTAAAATATATACCTCATTATACTTATGAAGACTGGCTTCACTGGGAAGGGCAATGGGAATTGATCGATGGTGTGCCTTTTGCGATGAGCCCCATGCCAGTCCCCAGCCACCAACAAACGGCTGGCGATTTATATTATAAATTCCGGAGGGCGCTGGAAGAAGGATGCACAGATTGTGAAACCTATCTGCCGTTGGATTACAAAATTTCTGCTGACACTATTTTTCAACCCGATCTTTTAATTGTCTGCGGTAAAATCAATAAACCTTATTTAGACTTTCCCCCTGCATTAGTTGTTGAAGTTTTATCAAAATCAACGGAAGAAAAAGACAGAGGTGTTAAGTATGATTATTACGAACAGGAAGGTGTAAAATACTACATAATGGCCGACTGGAGAAAAAGGCAAATTGAAATATGTGAATTGGTTGATGGCAAGTATAAATCAAAAGCCTGTGACAATATAGTAGACTTTCAATTGAATGAAAAGTGTAAAATCTCACTTCAGTTGAATAATATTTGGAGACATTTTTTGAAAGACGACGGATTTTAGTGTTGCAAAGAGCAAATATGCTTCACAATCTTCTCGGCATGAACCCTTGAATTTTCAATAAACAATCTGTGTGTGTTCATACCGCCACAAATGACGCCTGCTAAATAAACTCCCGGCACATTGGTCTCCTGCGTTTCTTCATTTATCGTGGGGCAAAGAACAGCATCGTCAGATAACTGAATGCCGACGTCTCTTAAAAACTTCATGTTTGGCTGATAGCCAGTCATTGCAAGCACCCAATCATTTTGAATGGTTACCAAACCACCAGGTGTATTGATGTCTACTTCATGTTCCCTTATTTCGGCCACTGATGAATTGAAGTAGGCTTTGATTGATCCCTCTGCTATTCTGTTATCGATATCAGGCTTCACCCAATATTTTACCCTGTCACTGATTTTATCTCCTTTGATAACCATTGTAACCTCTGCACCTTTTCGCCACGTTTCAAGCGCGACATCGATCGCCGAGTTGGCCGCGCCCACTGTCAATACTTTTTGAAAGGCATAATAGTGAGGGTCCTTGTAGTAATGTTTTACCTTAGGCAGGTCTTCACCTGCAACGTTGAGCAAATAAGGAATATCATAAAAGCCGGTAGCTATAATGATATTTTTCGCAGCATAATTCTGTTTTGTTGTAACGACGGTAAAGCCGCTATCTTGTTTTTCAACCTTCAATACCTCTTCAAACAACTTCACATGTAACCCACCTGATATAGCAACACGCCTATAATACTCCAATGCTTCTGGACGCGTAGGTTTAGGATTGTTTGATACAAACGGAACCCCTCCAATCTCAAGCCTTTCGCTTGTAGAGAAAAAGGACATGTTTATCGGATAATTGTATAATGAATTAACCAATGCCCCTTTTTCTAAAATAACATAACTAAGCCCGGCTTTTTTTGCTTCCAATCCACAATTCAAGCCAATAGGTCCGCCGCCAATTATTACAAGATCAAACTTCGAAGCTACTGAAGGGGAGCTGGTTAAAGTTGAATTATTCTCCGGTTCGTACATAAGGTTCAATTACGCGAATACTATAAATTAAGCGCAAAGATAAACCAAGAATACTTCAGCCTGATTTTGAATCAAAGGCTGGTTGTATCGAACTATTTAAAGGAGATTTTTAGAAAGTATTATTATTTTTTGAGCTCGTCGATGATTGCAAGATCATCAGCAGTATTCGAAAAGAAGCGATGGATAACCAAAGGCTTTGGCATTTTGCTAATCTTCTCTTTTAGTTTATCGAGTTCTTTTTTGTTCTTTGTAGAACCTAAAGGGATGTTTTCAAATGGAATTCGATAGGTTCTAAGAAAGCCGGTCTCTTCATCTATCCTGGTTTTTTGCTCCGGGTCAGTTGGATCCATTAGAGATACTACTTGTTGCACACCTCCGCCTATTATATAACCGCTGTACTCTTCATCAGTGGGATAAGGAATGTAATACACATCCTGGCTGATCTTTGTGATCGCACCTCTTTCAAATTGTGAAATCCCTTCAAGACTTCTGCCTTTCGTTTCAGGGGCTTCTACAACGATTGACTTATTATAAGTGGAAATCAATCTTTTTACAAGATTTACCCTATCCTTGCCAAGATAACAATGCACATAATATTTCCCTTGAGGATGTTCTGCAAATTGTCTTATTCTATCAAGCGCGTCTTTATTCTCACTAACCCATGGAAGCATAGGAACGCTGATGAGCGTAAGGCCAGCTTTACGGCAATTGTCTTCCTCCTCTTTTAATAACACTGGCTCAAACGGAGTAACTGCCGGGTGCAACAGAGAAATAACGCTGGTATAACCTTCCTCTTTAAAACTTTTCAATTCCTCTAACGTGGGGTAAGAACCAAATGTAAACTGCTTAAATTCCGTATCCCTTGCCTGCGTTGTAAGACCTTTAAGATTTTGTGGATGTAGAAGTTGATATAATGCGGCGCTGCCCAAAGCAAGACAAATAACAGGAATTAGAATCCTGGTAACTTTTGCTTTTGCTTTAATAGTGCCTGTTGCCAGCAGCATTGATATTATAAAAGAAACAATGACAAAAAGCAGTATTACTACTTTAACCAAACGGCTCTCAGTACTATCAGAAAAATTATTTTCTCTTGAGTAAGTAGCAGCCCATCTAACCGGTCCGATAAGAAAAGTAAACCCTAAGGCAAAACCAATATTTAACCAAATGAAGGCGAATATTCCGATGTTTTTAAACGATAATTTAAATAACATATTAAAAAAACGGCTTTTAGCACCACAGCATTGATGACTGGAATTTGTTACCCCTCTAAAACAAAAATTAAATCCTGATATTGTGCAGTACGACTTTTTTTGGGGGGAATCCGCTTTTTAATACCGCGACACAATAAACGTCAAGGTACTAACGATGAATTCGGCGGCGTAAAGGGAGGCTGAAAGATAAAATCAAATAGAAGAAAGAAGCGGCATTTTTGAGAAATTGCTAATTGTATCACTAAAAGTTACTTCCAAATTTAGGACATGGCAAACCACTTCTATCAGCGCCCACCGAACAGTTTCGATAACTAAGGGTAAGCTCAAAACCACCCCTGCCTTGTGAGGCAGTTTTTAGTTTTGACACGTTTGCATCGTAGCTCAATCCAACGCTGAACTGGCTTATATCTAATTTTACTACCGGAATGAAAGCATCGTCCCAACGATAAACGCCACCAAAATGAATGTTTGTTTTATTCTTGTCATCATAGTATTCGTCCGCAAGTGAAAACGAATAAAAGCTTCCAAACATTACTTGTCGATGGCCGCCTTGCGCAAATCCATCGCCATAAAAGGTAACTGCATTACGACCACCGGAAGGAACGGTCACGCCGGCGTTTATGCCATACTTGCGGTCAAGCCGATGGTTTTGATCGTTATCAAACGAAACAACAGGCCTGTTGATGTGATACATGCTTGCACCAACATACAAGTCCCCCAACTCACCCAAAGGCCGGGAAAAGACCATACCCATTGCAAAGTCGGCATAGGTTCGATTAGCATTTTTTATCAACTGCCTGGTAGGATTAACGGACGAATACTGTCCGTTTACAAATTGATCATCCCACGTTAGTTTAGTTGGGTCGAATTGACTGCTAACGAATCCTGCCATGGCACCCATTGAAAGGTAATTGCCTTCTGCAATTTGAACATGAAAGCTATACCCCGGCAAAACCATCGTGCGTTGCAACTTACTGTCGCCGGCAACATCGTACATCAATTGTAACCCCACGTTGTGCCAACTGCCTGCATTTCCGGGAAACTTCATTTCTGCACTTAAGCCCCCTGTTCTATAGGGAACCGTAACGCTTTGCCATTGATTTCTAAAAACAGACTTTACCCGGAAGTTGCAATCGAAAATGCCACCCAAAGCAGGATTGCGCAAAAGCGGTTGCTCATAAAACTGCGAAAAGTTTAAATCCTGGCTTCTTGCAATTATACCCGCAAATAACAATGCAATTATTACAAATGTTGTTTTCATGAGATCAAATTTTAGCCGCTACAATCTTGTTGTTTCTTCTGCAATTACTTTAGCGCTTTGCCGCAATTGTTCTGATAGTACAAGTGAGTGACACAACGATGTTGAATAAAAAAACAAAAGCTGGTAACAGAAATCAATTAGACAATTTTATCAAACAGGCTCTTTTCTTATCGTTTTCACTAATTACTTAAATCATCAGAAAGCGTGAACGACACGCTTGCTTATTTTTTTGACACAAGCATTCGTCTTCCATGGAATCATCGTTGCGTCGCATTTCGTTCATCTTCGCATCTTCTTGCATCTTTAGCCTTTTCTGCAAAACCTCTAATAAAATCAGGTCGTATAAACATCCGGCTACCTAAACAAAGTCACGTTTCCTTTCTTCACAAATACACCACCCGCAGTACAAACTACTTCCGCCGTATACACGTACACTTCAGGATTTGCAGGCACTCCGTTTACTTTACCATCCCATCCATGATTAGGATCGTTGGGGTTAAAGTTATTTTTCTCGAATACCAATTGTCCCCACCGGTTAAAGATGCGGAAGTACTTTACTGATGCAAGACCTTTACCTCTTACCATCAACACATCATTCAATCCATCGTTGTCGGGGCTAAAAGCATTGGGAACAAATAGCTGTGAAGCTTCCTCACATTGCACTGTATAACTGATCGTATCACTTGCCATACAGCCGTATACATTTTCAACTTCGAGCTTGTAGGTGATGTTTGTATTTATTGTTGCAATCGGCTTTGGGCAATTGGTACAACTAAGATTTTGAACAGGTGTCCATGTATAATTAAGGAATGGGCCATTTGTTAGAATCGGATCCATGACAACAGGTGTTCCGGCAACGACCAGCGCGCCGCTTCCAAGGTTGACAGTTGGATAACTTCCAACAGCAACAGTTACATAAGCCGTATCAGAAAAGCACTTATATTGATCGCTTCCGATGACCATGTATTGTGTTGTCGTAGCAGGTTTTGCTATAGGATTTGCAATTGTACTGCTACTTAATCCGGAAGCTGGGCTCCAGGCATAATTGCTCGCCCCCGCCGCAAATAATTGTGTTTGCTGATCTATACAAATCGTGTCATTTCCTGATACCGTAACATCAACCGGTTGCACAACATTTACTATAAGTGTGTCTGATACACTACAGCCAAAATTGTTTGTGCCTTTAGCAACGTATGTAGTAGTTACTGCAGGATTGGCAACCGGATTTGCACAGGCAATGCAGCTTAAATGCTGCAATGGAGACCACTGCCAACCAGATGCACCAGCAGCCTGTAATTGTATTGATTGACCTTTACAAATACGTACATCAGCACCAGCATTAATATTTGGTGAAGGTCTTATATTAACGACTTTATAAACCGTATCAGCACATCCGTAAATGGTCGAAGTAATTAGCCTGATCGTGTAAATACCAGGGCTGTTATAAACAGCCGTTGCATTCACTCCGCTAGCTGTTGCATTATTTCCAAAGTTCCAACTATACCTTGCAATAGTGTCGTTTGAAACGACAAGGGCACTTACTGCTAACGGCTGGCCGGTACAACCGACACTATCAGCACGAATACTGCTAACAGGAAAGTTTCTTACCGCTATTGTTACAGGAATGGTAACGGTATCTGTGCAACCACTTTCACTGGCAACAATTAAACGAACATAGGTGGTTCCACTTTGGTTAAATGTTTTTATAGGGTTGCTAAGTGTTGAAGTTGTACCGTCTCCAAAATTCCACTGCCGGGTTTTTAAACCGAAGTAAGCAAAAGATGTATCCGTAAATTGAATGGTAGTTGATGCACAGGTGTATTGCGGAGAAATCTTAAATCCGGCACGAATACTTTCAACTTTTATAGTATCACCCGTAAAAACTTTAATAAGACAATTGCCAGCTTCGAGATATGCAAAAGGTACATATTTGCCCGGTTTAGTGTATTGATGAAAAACAGTAGAATTTGTCGTAATTAAGGAATCACCATCACCAAAAATAAATCTGTATCGAGTGGTGTTCGTTGCCCTCACTTCAAATTTGGTAGAATTACCGGGGCAAACGAAACCACCTTTGTAGGTTAGGGCACCTTCAGGAGCAGTGACTATAATTGAGTTATTACTTTTAAACGTACATCCCGTATTGCCCTTGCTATACATTACCACATTGTAATTGCCCGAGGCTGTATAAGTATGTGACACGCTATCCCCGGATGCAATAGTGCCATCGCCAAAAGTCCATGTCGCCTGCGAGGAAGCAAGGTTGCCATTTTTCAACAGCACAGTGAAGGGAGTACAACTACCAATAGAATCACTTAGCAGAATTTTACCAGCAAGCGTGTCACGGATAACGATGTCGGCATAGGTACTATCGCTACAACTTAAACCCTGTGAAACTACCCTGCTTCCTGTCAACCAAACTTTATAATTACCGGCTACAGAATATGACTTAACCGGATTGCGAACTGATGAAGTTGTAGCATCTCCAAAAGTCCAACGGTTGACAATACCGGGGTCACTTGTATTGGTAAACCGAATGGGATCGGTTATACACGTATTGAGAGACGATGCAGTAAAAGTCACATTAGGTTTTAAAGCGACAGTAATCATTTCAACATCACTCGTATCGTTACATGCGTTTGCAGCCAAAAGATTTACTGTAAAGTCGCCTGAGGCAGTGAAAGTGTGGACAACAGTATCAATTCCTTTTGATGTGTTTAAAGTATTGCCATCTCCGAAATTCCAGGTAAAACTATTAGCGCCGGTAGTATTGTTTATAAAACTAACTGTATGTGGCGCGCAACCAAAACGTTCATTGCCATTAACAGCAAAATCAAGACGGATAGAATTTGGATTTACCACAATTGCATAGGTCAGCGAATCTGAACCGCATTCATTTGTTCCTTTCAACTTTACATAAAAAGTTTGTTTAACTCCAACTGTGAAGGTATGTTGAACAGTGGCGCTATTAGAAAAAACGGGTGCTGTACCATCGCCAAAATCCCAAACGTAACTTGCATTATTGCCACGGCTCGTGTTGCTAAATGTAACTCTCATCGGGCTGCAACCCTCGGACCTGTCAGGGGTAAATAATACCTTCGGTTTTGATTTAACCTTCACAAAAGATGTACTGGTAATTGTATCACAGCTACTGACCGCTTTGATAGTAACCGTATAAATTGTATCGCCGCTATTAGGATTTGTAGGAAAGGTGATTACCGGCGGTTGTTGTGAAGTTGTTGTTTGACCTTGTCCAAAGTTCCATATAAAAGTGTATCGTGAAGCATTGGGTGTCGTGTTGGTAAATGTAACGGCTATCGGACCGCAAGCATCTGTAATCGTTTGAGTGAAGGATGGAACCGGCCTTTCAACAGTTATAAATCCATGGGCCGTACTATCATTTTTGCAACCAAACTTACTTATCGTTACTAGCTTAATTGTAATGCTGTCGCCGGCATTGTTCATTGTATAGCCAGGAAAATTCTGGCCGCTTCCGATATAACTGTTGTTAACAAACCAGCGATATTCGCTTATATTATTATTATCAGGTACAAGGTTAATTATCCCAGGCGTTATAACAAATGGAACGCATCCTTTTGATATCGAAGGATTAAACGTTGCCTTTGCGTTTGGATTGACAGTGATCTTTATAACATTGCTGATGTTTGACTGGGAACCAGAACAAAGTGTGGTTGAAGCAATTCGTTTGAAGAAGATGGTTTGAGTAAGTACACCAGGAGTGTAATCTTTAGATGTGGCTCCTACAATGTCTTGCCAGTTATTATTATCTAAGCTTGACTGCCATTGATAATTAGCAGTGCCATTACCACCAGTTGCAACCTGGCCTGTTATAGTTGCAGGCTGTACACCGGTACAAATGCTTTGATCGTTTGATATGGTATTGTTTGTCACTCCGCCGGCAACAGTGATAATCATTGTATCTGATCCAACACATGTTCCAGCCCCAATGGAGTAAATGAGCGTATACCTTCCTGCTGTTGTTGGTGCAAACACACCGGAAGCATCTATAAAAGTACTTCCAGTCCACCGTCCTCCTACAGGTAGTCCGGAAAGGGAAATAGCGGTTGTTCCCTGACAAACAATTGTATCATTACCAGCATTTGCAACCGGTGGGTCTATTACATCCACAACCACTGTATCCGTTCTGGTACAATTTCCGTTTGAAACTGAGTAGGCTAATTTATAGCTTCCGTTGCCGGCAGATTTCGAATCGAATACACCTGCCGCTGTTATAAACGCACTTCCACTCCAGGTTCCCCGGGCGGGAGAACCTGTTAGTCTAACAGTATTACTGGTATTACAAACAGTTGTATCGGCACCGGCAGATACGGTTGGAAATGGAATAACCGTTACTGAGGCAGTAGCAGTTGAAGAACAACCATTTGCTGTTCCGGCAACAGTATAAGTTGCGTTTGAAGCCGGCGAAGCGATAACTGTATTAGTTGTTGTATTGTCTAAACCTGTTGCAGGAATCCAAACATAAGTATCAGCTCCGCTTGCTACCAATGTTGCACCAGCTCCTGCACATACTTGTGCAGTTGACGGGGTCACAATTACAACAGGCTTCTTCTTTACAGTTAAAATTGTGGTGTCGGTAGATGAACAATTTTGCCCGGCGGAAACGGTGACCACATAGGTAAGGGTGGTATCGTTATTTGGTCCGGAATAAGTTAGCGTTGCGGTGGGGTTGGCAGCAGTTGAACTACTTAAACCAGTTGACGGTTTCCATTGATAACTATAACCCGGAATAGCCGTCGATCCGATTTTGACCGGTACACCGCTACAGAGGATGGTGTCTTGCCCCGCGTTTGCCGTTGGGGTAGAAGTTATGCTTGCATACGCCGTATCATGAGTTACACCACATTCATTTGTTACATCTAAAATTACCTGGTGGCTGCCTATACTATTATACATCACAGCACCGGGAACCAGCAGGGTTGACGATGAAGGTGAGCCGTTATTAAAGGTCCAGGCGTAGGTTAAGGGATCGGTTCCATAACAATTAGCAACTGCGGCTGTCGGTGAAATGGCATTACCCACGCAAACGGCATTTATGGGATTGATTTTGGATTTAGGTTTGTCCTTCACATAGAATGTGTCTCTAAAATATGCAGGGGAGCAAGAAGAAGTAGGACTGTTGGCTGTAACCGTCAGTGTTATGATATATCGGCCTGGTTTTGTAAAACGGATATAAGGGTTGATACTAGATGCGAAAGTATTATTTACAAAAAAGTATCCACCTGCGCTACCTGTGCTACAGTTAGATGGATCAGAATAGGCTACGTCCCAACTGTATGAGTCACCAAGGCAACCCCCGACAGGTGATGTGTTCGTAAATAAAGCTGTGTCGATGCCGCAGCTCCAGTGTTTGCTCATCGTGAAAGAAGCTTTCGGTGGATCTCTTACGCAAACCGTCTTGACAATCTCAGTCGTACCACAACGATCAGTTCCGGTGATCATTTTGATTGTATATGTTCCGGCAGTTCTAAAAGTGATACCGAGCGGATGGGTACCATTATTCCAAAGATTTGAATTATCAGGACTGCCATTCGTATTACCCGTGGCTCCGTACGCAATCGTATACCCGGTAGCCGGAGAAATACTCCAAACCTGTTTTCCATTGTTAGTACATATGGTTGTATTTCCCTGCGACAAGACGGTGTTGCCACCAGATGATGTGTTGTAAAAATAGACTGTTGAGTTAGTGCATACATAAGGCGACGGGGATATGTACATTCCTGCTTGTGGCTTTGTTGAAACAAAAATCGGCTTCACATCGACGCTTGTAGTAAGGCAAGGATTCGCAATAATTAAAGTCGCGCTGAAAGCATTACTGTAAGTGTTACTGTAAGTACCACAAGAAGTACTTGCAAAAAAATGAGTGACCGTATCAGGAGGTGGATGATTAAAAGTTGATATCGGAGTTCCATCATTTACTGAAATGGAGTAAGTAGTTCCGGTAGTATTTTTTGCGTATCCTGAAATAACAAAGTTCAAACCTCCGGGAGCACACACATCGGTATTACCAGGGCTGGCAAAACCGCCTGCCGGAGTTGTACCAAGAAAAATATTATATTTCCTTATGCCAATACAACCCGTTGAGCCAGTGACATTAAGTGTTAAGGTATGCTGGCCTATAGTATATGCATGACTAATAATAGAAGCTGAAGACCAGCTTGCAAAGACACTATCCGGAGAACCATCGCCCCATTTTATCGTATAAAGAGTATTTATCGAAGTTGTGTTTGAAGCATTTTTAAACCTGAAAACATAACTAGGACTGGTCGTACACCTGGCAAAAGTCATAACTCCATTATAAGAATATAAGCCTACTGCAGGAGCATCCGCATTTCCCAAAGATGCATCAGGTATCTTTTTTACGACAATGGATTTTATGGTCGAATCGGAACAATTGAGAGAATTTGTAACCAACAATTTTACGTTGTAAGCTTGGGTACCTGATGTACCGGTAGCATTTAAAAACTGGTAAGATGGATTCGCGGAAGTATCTGTACCGCCATCACCAAAAGTCCATTTGTAAGATAAAGGATCAGGGTTGCCAGTTGAGCCATTACTATTAAAAATAATTGGAATGTTACCGCAACTGTCTGACTGGGTATAAGTGAAGGTCGGCTTTGGTTTCTGGTCATTTACTTGAACAAAAACATACGTTGACGATGTATCAGTGGAATTAAAAATCGTGTTGATTGTACTATCAATACCTACAGTATTATAGGTGACAGTAATTGTATTCGGGAAAGACGAATTTGAAGAAGCAGGCGTTCCATTTTTAAACGCCCATGTAATACTGGTATTGCCAACTGTAGTGTTATCGTAAGAGATAATACCACCTTTGCAAACCTGTATTGTGTCCTTAGTACTTAAAATTTTATCATTTGCTTTAATAACGGATGCCAGAGACTGCGCATTTAGCTGCACTGAGCCAATTAATAAAACGAGTGGTACTAGTACAAATGAAAAGCACTGCTGTATATGGGAAGTGAAGGCGTTTTCAACCCGTCTTTTTCCATCATAAGGATTGAGCAGGAAGGAATTCCTTCTCATAAGCAGTTATAGTTTTTAATGATCTACAGCCAGACAATTAGCAATATAATAAAATAAAGGAAAAGCAAAGAAGCATAAAGCTTTTTTTAATGGAGCACCTAACCGGATGATAGTTATCGGTGTTAAGTATAAGTAGAGTTAATAATAAAACAGTTAACAGTTGATGTCGCTTTTACAACCCTTTTTGACTTTTACGAAAATCTTGCAGGAAAAAGCTATTACCCGGCGAACTGAAGTTGATTACAAAGATGCCGTATAAGTGAGTGACACAACCCAGGCGGAAGAACGAACTGAAGTTGGCCAAAAAAAAACAGCCTCGAAAATTATTCGAAGCTGCATAATACTTTTCAAAAAGTCCTGTTTCTATCTACGTTATTCCACTGGTCTCAATCTTATTTCCTTCTTATCCTCTTACATCCGTAAAATCCCGGTTCTACTTATGTATCTCACTTGTAAAATGAAATTCGATATCCGGGTTGTTTTGCATTTCAGTATTCAAGAACCACTCACTGTTAGCCAGGTACACCATGTTGCCATCTTTGTCTTCACCCGTGTTTGCCAATTTAAAACGTGCAAAATCTTCCAGCTTTTTAGCATCTTTAGAAGTAAGCCAGCAAGCCTTATAAAAAGGAAGGTGATTGAATTGCACGGAAGCGCCATACTCGTGCAACAGTCGATATTGTATCACTTCAAACTGCAACTCACCTACACAACCGATGATCTTTTTGGTACCGCCAAACTGGGTGAACAACTGCGCAACGCCTTCATCGGTTAACTGTATCAAACCCTTCTCAAGTTGCTTCGTTTTCATCGGGTCTTTGTTCACCACCTCTTTGAAGATTTCAGGAGAGAAAGTTGGAATACCGGTAAAATAAAAATCTTCACCTTCAGTAAGCGTATCACCGATTTTAAAGTTCCCTGTATCAAAAAGCCCAACCACATCACCCGGAAAAGCCTCGTCAACCACTTCTTTATCTCTCGCTAAAAAACTGTATGGATTGCTGAAGCGAACATCCTTATCAATACGAACGTGATGAAAATATTTGTTGCGTTCAAACTTGCCGCTACATACCCGTAAGAACGCAATTCTATCACGATGTTTTGGGTCAAGGTTCGCGTGAATCTTAAAAATAAATCCGCTAAACTTTGGCTCGGCCACACTCACTGCCCGTGCATTTGTTTGCCTGTCACGCGGAGTTGGCGCAATGCGTATGAACGTATCCAGCAATTCTTTTACACCAAAATTATTAACGGCACTACCGAAGAAAACAGGAGCAATTTTACCAGACAGATAATCCTCTGCCTTCAATTCTCCATATACTCCATCAATCAGTTCCACATCTTCACGTAAAGTTTCTGCGTCGCGCTCCCCTATTTTTTCTTCCAGTACCTTATCGCCAAGCTCTTTAATCTCAACTGTATTTTCATCCCCACCTTTTGTGCTTGCAGTAAAAAGCACCAGGTTTTTATCATGCAGATTATACACGCCCTTAAAATCCTTCCCCTGGTTAATTGGCCACGTCATCGGGTGAAGCGAAATCTTCAACTCATTTTCAATCTCCTCAAGCAGGTCAAAACGGTTCTTACCATCGCGGTCCATCTTGTTGATAAAAACGATCACCGGTGTATCACGCATCCGGCATACTTCCATTAGGCGACGCGTTTGTTCCTCAACTCCGTTTACGCTATCTACCACCAGCACAACGCTATCAACCGCAGTAAGTGTGCGGTAAGTATCTTCTGCAAAGTCTTTGTGACCAGGTGTATCTAACAAATTTATCAGCATGTCTTTGTACTCAAAGCTCATTACAGATGTTGCCACAGAGATACCTCTCTGGCGCTCAATCTCCATAAAGTCGCTGGTCGCATGCTTCTTTATTTTATTACTCTTAACAGCACCGGCCGTTTGTATCGCACCACCAAACAACAAAAACTTTTCAGTCAATGTAGTCTTACCGGCATCCGGATGGCTGATGATTGCAAACGTTTTGCGGCGGTTTATTTCTTTTTCGTATTTCATTTTTTAACGTAAAAGGTTAAGGGCTTAGGGTATAATGACAAAACAGGGTTTCCTTCCACCCTATACCTTACACCTTAATCCTTTTGCCGCGCAAAGGTAACGTATGGAAAAATAAAACGGGAATTGAGATCAAAAACGTTTATACATCTTTAAGTTAAAAGCAATTCTGCGGCTGTCTATTTGCTGCTATTATTTTGGTAGCCAACATCTGTACATCTATTTATCATCGTTGCCACGCTCGGTTCACATTCAGTTTTTCATGGCAACACGAAGCACTGCCGGATTGCTTTATTTAATCAACTTTCTTAAAAAGCAGAAAATGTTGGATGGGCATAAATTGACCGTTATAATCCAGCTTGAATCCATTTGCTCCCAACTCCTTACTCAGTTGTGAAACGGTTGTTTTATGTAACGGCCTTATGGCAACTGCCGGATCTTCACCTTTATATTCTATCAACAAAATTTTTCCACCTTTCTTAAGTGATTTTCTAATTGCCTGCAGCATCTCCACCGGGTATTCAAATTCATGATACACATCTACCATGATAGCGAGGTCAACTGAATTGTCAGGAAGATTTGGAGATGTAAAGCCGCCCTTAATCACCTCAATATTTGCAACATTCATCTTCTTAATTCTTTCCTTTACTATCTCAATCATTTCGTCCTGAATTTCTACAGCATATACTTTTCCCTTTGGAACTTTAGGCGCAAGTTTAAAAGTATAATATCCCGTACCGGCACCAATATCTGCAATTACCGCTGTTGCCGGCACGCTGATTTTGTCTATAGCAAGCTGAGTATTTTCTTCCTGCGGCCGGCTATTCCTGTCAAGCCATGAAGAATTTGATGCACCCATCACATGCGCTATTTCCCTTCCTAAATAAAATTTCCCGGTTCCACCGGAAGACGCTGTACCATGTTGATATAATGAATCTCCCGCTGTTTTTTGAGCATTCACTTCGGGCGCAGAGATACATGCGCTGAAACAAAGGGCTATGCAGATGACCGTACAAGTGACTATACCTTTCATAAAATTTCGGTTAAATGAAAAAAGATAACTAATAAACACAAAAGGGCTGCAAATGGTCATTGCTATAAAACGGTTTGCAAAACTGTCCAAACATTTTCAGCAACTATCTTTGCACCGGCAGCAGTAGGGTGAATACCGTCCGGCTGATTTAATTCTCTGACGCCTCCGACACCTTCAAGTAAAAAAGGCACAAGGGCCATGTTATTTTTCTTTGCCAGGTCTGGAAATATTTGCCTGAACTTCAACGAATACTCCTGCCCCATATTTGGCGGAATTTGCATTCCCGCTAAAACTAATTTTGCAGAGGGATATTTCGCTTTTACTTTATCAATAATCTCCTGCAGATTTTTCTTTGTTTCATCAACAGGTATTCCCCGAAGCCCATCATTCGCTCCAAGTTCCAGAACAAACACATCGACAGGTTGTTTTAAAATCCAGTCTATCCGGCCCTTACCTCCCGCTGATGTCTCGCCGCTTACTCCCGCATTTATTGATTTATACTTAAGTTTTGCCGAATCTATTTTGTGCTGTATCAAAGATGAAAAGGCTTCAGAAGGATCTAAACCATAACCGGCGGTAAGACTATTACCAAAGTAAAGAATGGTTTTTACCGGTTGGTTGATTGTAGCTGATGTATCGCTTGTTCCTTTCTTTGCTTCAGTCTTTGCAGTATTGCTGGCATCACCACAAGCCAATAAAATCAACGGTAAAGAAATGACAATAGCCAAAATCAACCGTTCTATCCTAAATAATTTTCGACGCATAATTTTCAACTTTGAGGGCTTTATTAAATCAACCTTATAGCTTTTTAAATGTGGTTATTCTTTTCTCGACACCTGGCTTGCGTCTTTTTCTTGCAACATTTCATTTAAACCAAAATTACACCACTGACTTGTTGATGTAATATCAAATCTGAAACTAATGAGTCGACTACGCTGAACTATCGATGCTACTCCTGACAACGCTTTCAAGTACTGCCCAAACATTTTCAGCAACTATCTTCTGCCCCTCGGCTGATGGATGTGCCCCATCAGGAAGGTTGAGCAATCTTCTTCCGGCTACTCCCTCCAGCAAAAAAGGAATAAGTGCCATATTATTTCTTTTAGCCAAATCGGGAAAAATGTCACGAAAATCATTAGCGAACTTCTGACCAAGATAAGGTGGCACTTGCATTCCAGCCATTACCAATGTCACTTTCGGATATCTCGCTTTCACCTTATCAATGATTGATTGAAGATTGCTCTTCGTGTCAGCTACGGGAATTCCACGTAGGCCATCATTCACTCCAAGCTCTAATACAAAGACATCTATATGTTCTTGTAAAAGCCAATCAATCCTATTATTTCCTCCAAAGGTTGTCTCACCGCTTACGCCTGCATTTATAGATTTGAAAGGTAATCGTAGCCGATCGATTTTTTCCTGTATCAAAGCAGGAAAAGACTGAGCAGGCTTTAATCCATACCCCGCTGTAAGACTATCGCCAAAAAATAAAATGGTCTTAACTCGTTGATCTGAAGAAGACTTTCCGTTGTTTGATGCTTCATGTAATTGTGTTTGCTGCGGGTCTCTCCTACTTCCATCCATTTCAAAAAAAGCTGCCATATATATTACTCCGATTTATTTTACGAACAACAATTTTACCGTCTCCATTCCTAAAATCGAATTTGCTGTCAACTTTCACAAGAACAAACTGTTACTCATTCATTAAACAACTAATTTTAGTTCAATACAAACAGATAAAATTTTAAGGTGATTATACTAAACATAAAAAACGTTAGCAAAACATATCAAAGCACAGGCCGTACGTTGACTGTGTTAGACAACATTAACTTTTCGGTGGAGGCAGGAACAACCATGTCTATTGTTGGCCCATCAGGAAGCGGGAAAACAACACTGCTGGGTTTATGTGCAGGTCTTGACAGATCGAGTGCAGGAAGCGTAGAATTGCATGACATAAAACTTGATGACCTGAACGAAGACCAACGGGCACATGTACGAAACCAGTATGTGGGTTTCATATTTCAAAACTTCCAGTTAATGCCAACGCTAACTGCACTTGAAAATGTAATGGTGCCAATGGAACTACGCGGTGAGAGAAAAATAAAACCGGTAGCTATGGATCTGCTTGAAAAAGTTGGACTTGCCGATCGGGCACATCACTATCCCACCCAGTTAAGCGGCGGTGAACAACAAAGAGTTTCACTGGCAAGAGCATTTTCAAACAAACCACGAATCTTATTTGCCGATGAACCTACAGGCAGCCTTGATGCTGAAACAAGCGAAAAGGTTATTGAACTAATCTTTGGATTAAATAAAGAGGCAGGCACTACATTAATTCTAGTTACCCATGATAATGACCTTGCTTCTAAAACGCAAAGAATCATAAGGATCAAAGGCGGAAAAATAGTAGCGGACGAACCACAAGCCCCGGCCCTAAAGGGAGAAGAGAGTAGGATTCATTAATTGAAAAGACAAAACTGCTTACAAGATGAGTAATTACATAGTTGACGAAATCACAGCTCCGTTTAGGGCTGGGGGCAAGACAGGGGGCAAAACTGCCTCTGGCCCCCCTGGCTCCTGGCTTTTTCTAATGGCATGGCGAGACAGCAGGCGCAATCGGTCCCGCTTGTTGTTGTTTGTATCATCTGTCATTTTGGGTATTGCAGCGCTGGTAGCGATTTATTCTTTAGGAGATAACTTAAGAAAAGATATTGATGAGCAGGCAGCAAGCTTAGTTGGTGCCGACCTTGAAATTTCATCCAACAAAGCAATTGATCCTGCTTTGAGAAACATGTTTGATTCGTTGGGCGACCGAAAGTCTGAAGAACGCTCTTTCGCTTCTATGGTGTTCTTTCCAAAAAGCCAGGGAACACGACTCGCACAAATAAAAGCATTGAACGGAGATTTCCCTTATTACGGTTCATTAGAAACAAGCCCTCTGGAAGCAGCAAAAATTTTCCGGACAGGTCAGTCAGCTATAGTTGACAAAACACTAATGCTTCAATACAATGTAAAAGTTGGTGATAGTATAAAGATCGGCAACTTGTCTTTTTTAATTGCAGGCTCCTTACTTAAAGCTCCCGGCCAAACCGGACTTGCAGCATCTGTTGCCCCAACAGTTTATATTCCGCTTAGCTACCTCGAACAAACAGGTCTCAGTCAAAAAGGTAGCCGTATCAATTACAAATTCTATTATAAGTACGACAGACCAGTCAATATTCAACAACTTGTAAAAACACTTGAACCAAGGCTTGATAAGGAAGGAATTAATTACAACACAATTGAAAATCAAAAAGAAAATACTGGAAGATCTTTCAGTGATCTGACTAAGTTTTTATCACTGGTTGGTTTTATCGCGCTGTTACTTGGGTGCATTGGAGTGGCAAGTGCGATTCATATTTACATAAAAGAAAAGGTTGGTTCCATAGCTATACTAAGATGTCTTGGAGTAAAGGCAAAACAAGCCTTTTTAATATACCTTATTCAAATACTGGGAATCGGTTTAGCCGGTTCAATTATCGGCGCCGTACTGGGAACCGTTATTCAACAATTTCTTCCAATTGTATTAAAGGATCTTCTTCCTGTCGAAATCACCACTTCGCTATCCTGGTCTGCCATTGGGCAGGGCATTCTTCTTGGCATTTGCATTTCACTCTTGTTTGCATTATTGCCTCTTGTTTCCCTGCGAAAAATTTCACCGCTAAATACACTTCGCATTTCCTTTACGGATACAACTATGAAGCGCGATAAGTTAAAGTGGGCCGTCTACTTATTAATCCTTGTTTTCATTTTCTTTTTTACGAAGCAACAATTACCTACCTGGATGGAAGCCCTTTTTTTTACTGCCGGATTATTAGTGGCTTTTGGATTACTTACCGGTATGGCGAGGCTAACAATGTGGGCTGTAAGAAAATTTTTCCCTTCTTCATGGAGTTATTTATGGCGACAAGGGCTCGCGAATCTTTACCGGCCAAATAACCAGACCATTATTCTCATCGTTTCCATCGGCCTTGGAACTTTCTTTATCTGCACTTTATTTTCTATTCAATCTATTTTATTAAGTCGCATTTCTTTATCCGCAAGTGGCAATCAGCCTAACATGATCTTATTCGACATTCAATCGGCGCAGAAAGACCAGGTGGCTGCACTCGCAAAACAATTCAAGCTCCCCGTACTGCAGCAGGTACCAATAGTAAACATGCGTCTTGAGTCTATAAACGGAAACAATAACGAAAAAATTCAGAACAAAGACAGTGGTTTTAGACGTGGTGCTTTTACGCGCGAGTATCGTGTTACTTACCGAAAAGGGTTGACAACATCAGAGAAAATTACACAGGGCCAATGGCATGGAACGGTTGAAGGTGCAGCGCAAACAGTTTACGTGTCAATAGAAGAAGGATGGGCAAAACGGCAGCGACTGGAGATTGGTGACACACTCGTTTTTAACGTTCAGGGCGCACCTGTATCAACCATTGTTGGCAGTTTTCGTGATGTAGACTGGAGCAGGGTACAAACCAACTTCCTTGTTGTGTTTCCAACAGGTGTGCTTGAAAATGCTCCCCAGTTTAATGTTTTGCTGACACGTGTCAGTTCAGACGAAGCTTCAGCCCATTTTCAGCGGGCTATGGTTAAAAGCTTTCCTAATGTCTCAATTATCGATCTTGGCCTTGTTCTAAAAACGCTTGACGAGATCCTTGGGAAAATAGGTTTTGTAATTCGCTTCATGGCAGGCTTCAGTATTATAACAGGACTGGTAGTACTGATCGCCTCAGTACTGATAAGTAAGTACCAACGGATGCAGGAAAGTGTGTTGTTAAGAACACTAGGCGCCAGTAGAAAACAAATACTCACGATCACAGCCCTGGAATATTTCTTCCTTGGCGCTCTTGCTTCCCTGACTGGCATCGTATTATCGCTGTTGGCTTCCTGGGCGCTGGCGACATATACCTTTAAAACCGTATTTAGCGTAAGTGTCCTGCCACTGGTAATTGCCTTTGCCTCGATCTGTTTATTAACAGTAGCAATTGGATTGATGAATATAAGAGGTGTTTTAAAAAGAAGCCCATTAGAAGTTTTGAGGGGTGAAAGTTGAGTTCTCTCAGTCATCCGTCAACTACCATTATTCGAGTTTCTTTCCATAAACCCTCACATGGTTTCTATAATCCGATCCATCATATTTTCCGGCTTCTCTATAGGTTTAAACCCAAACCGCTTATACAATGAATGCGCATCTTTTGTACCAAGTGCCCATCTTCTTATGCCTTCAAATTCTTTATAAGACAAAATTTCCTGCATAAGCATTTTACCGAGTCCCCGGCTTCTATATTCTTCTAAAATAAAAACATCCATCAACCATGCTAATACGCAGAAATCGGTAACAACGCGTCCGAAACCGACTTGCTTATTCTCGTGGTCATACACACCAAAACATACCGAGTTATCAATTGACTTTTCAATAGTCTCCCTGCTCCTACCCTTTGCCCAATAAGAACGGTCACTAAGGTAGCCAACTATCATATCTATGTCTAAAGTGGATTTGTCTGTTGTAATATGAAATTTTGTATCCATCGTTGAGATATATTTAAGCGACCTATTTTTTTACGGCCAGTATTACTCCTGTCGCCCAAAGTTGTTTTGTAACGAACAGATCTTCTCTCATTTCCAAAACCTTTATAAGATTGGTGGCCTTTTCAGCATGTCCTTCGGGCCAGTTTGGTTGCGGCAACATATCATCAATTATGTAAAGTCCACCGGTCGTTAGCATTGATAAGACTTCATCTAAAAGCAGGTACTTGCCATGCCATGTGTCAGCAAAAATGTAATCGTATTTTTTGTTACGGTTATTCTCAACCCATTCTCCGCCGTCTGTAGTTATTAACTCCAGTCTCTGGTCGTTGCCTAAAAAACTCTCTGCAATTTCCAGGAACCTGGCTTCATTGTCTATCGAAACCAGTGTCGAACTAAAGTCCATTCCATCAAGTATCCATGCTGTTGACAGTCCTGTTCCCGTTCCGAGTTCAAGAAATTTACCGGCTGGTTTGCTGGCAGCCAAAGTACGCAGCAAAGAACAAGTCAGCGGATCAGAAGCCATAGTAAAACCTGATACCTTAGTTGCTTCGTCGATCTGAAGATAAGTTGCCGGAAAAGCCTGGTTTATTTCGTCTGTCATTGCTGTTTGCAGGTTTTCAGGCCTTTTTTATTATTTATGTGAAATTGTATTACCATCTAAACCATACTTGTATTGTCAATCTCTGTTGTACAAGTCATCAACTATTTCTTGTTGATAAATTCGTCTGTAAAATGCTGCTTCCCCTTAGGCTTCGAAAATTTATCCGCGTTATATTCCTTCGAATTTCCTCGTGGAATTGAAAGTGAACTCCATTTATCGTTGCAAACCATTTTTCCAATAAAAACAATTTGCCCTACATGATACGGGTAATGAGCCAATTGCCTGCTTATTGCTTCCATTACAGTATGTCCCTGGTTTCTGATAAAAATTTCTCTTTGCAGGTCCACCTCTGTTATGGAATCTAAAGCATTAAAAAGACAAGACCATCCTTCATTCCATTTAGCTAAAAGTTCGTTTCTGCCTGTAACATCATTTTCGAATTCAGCATCCCTTTGTCGCCATTCTTTCTCTCCGTCGGAGTTTAGGAAATCAGTCCAGCGCGAAAGCATGTTTCCTGCAAGGTGTTTTACAATTGTTGCAATACTATTGCTTTCCTCATTATACTGCCAGAATAATTTGTCATCCGGAACTTGCGAAAAGGTTTTTTCGGCAAGTAATTTATACAACTCAAATTGTTTCCTTACGCTTTCGAGATAACCTGTTTCCATAATTTAAATCAACATTTAATGATAAGATTTCTGTTTTTGCCTGATTGCTTAAGCGTCCTTGTTTACCACTATACGTTTAGCAAAAAAAATCTAAAGTTTTCATTAAACCGCATTTAAAGAAGTCGATAGAATTAATTGAATGGTAACAAATAATGAGGGAAAGGTAAGTAGTACTTAGAAAGCTAAACGAAATGCGACGCAAGAGAAACCCCCGACCCCTAAAGGGGCTTTAAAGCCAGACAGATAAATGGGTTGATTTTTCTGTCGTAGTAGAAGTATCTGACAGAATCGGAGATCAATAAAAATTACCTCAGTGGTGGCAAAAGATGATAAAAGTCAAATAGTACTTCAAAAGCTTAAACGAAATGCGACGCAAGAGAAACCCCCAACCCCTAACGGGGCTTTAAAGCCAGACAGATAAATAGGTTGATTTTTCTGTCGTAGTAGAAGTATCTGACAGAATCGGAGATCAATAAAAATTACCTCAGTGGTGGCAAAAGATGATAAAAGTCAAATAGTACTTCAAAAGCCTAAACGAAATGCGACGCAACGATGACCAATCGAAGAAATAATGCCCGTATCAAAAAACTATTGAAATAAGCCAATGGGCAAAATAATTTCCCAATGATTTGCCTGACTAATTCCTAAAGTCTTGTAATCGAGCAAGCGGCTGTATCGAACGCCAAAAGAGACATCCTGCTGGTTCCACCATTTTGTATCGAAAAACAATTCTCCGCCAACAGAATTAAAGGTGAACGTGCTGCCGGTACGAAGACTTTTTGCCCAGCTAACATCATGGAATGCATTTGCACGAAGGCGTTTAAAATAAACGATGTTGGCAACCCCCCAATCAGGATAAACCAAAGGAAAATGATAATTGGAACCAAGCCTGAACATGCGGGGAAAATCAACGGCGGAATAGCCCCGCGAGAAAGGAAAATTATTAGCAAAAGCATATTGACGCAAAGTATCGCGATGCTGGTAAGCGGCAGTTACAATAATATTGTGCGTTAAATGAAAACCGGGCAAATAAAGCGAACCATTAGCAAGAAATTGATTTGCGGTTAAGCGGGTAACCGTGCGGCGATACTGCAGCAACAGCGTTTGTGCCCAATGCGGATAAATTTGCTGTACCGCTTTTTGAATTTGCCCTGAATATTGCAACCGGCCCTGCCAGTAATTGAAAGTCTGGTTGTTTATAAATCTTTTGTAAGCTCCTGTTCCCGCTACTGATTGGCTATTGATAGTAGCAGTTGCAGTTAAATAACGATACTGTTTGCCAGACGAAAAATTCAATGGAAGTCTTAAGCCGGCGTTTACATTAAACTCTTTATATGTAACGGATGTGTCGACGTTTGAGTTTGGTGTTCTGTTTAAAGCTACTGTTCTATCCCACGTTTGGCTTGCCCCTGCCAGCGGCTGAACAAACCATCCTCCATAGATAACGTTGCCCCCTGCTTTGTGACTGCTTTCGTTGCGGTTGTAAGTATAATACAAGTCAGTCTGCAGCGTATTAAGTACGTTCTGGCCCAGCAGGGTTACAGTTATTTCGGGGTCGCTATACTCCGGCCTCCAACTATGGAAGTTTAACAGGTTAAAAGTCTTTCGGTACTTTTTAACAGGAAAATCCCTGGTAGCAATATTTTCAAGGGTAGTATATTTCTCTTGTTGAAGCGCTTTAACTGCATAGATGTCTGGCAAAGCATCTTCCTTACTTTGAAGTGGATACCAGCCCAATGACGCATTTCTAATTGCAGCCAACCTGTAGCCATCAGCAGTAAAATTTGATGCAATCAATCGTTTGCTGTTTGCATCATAAACCGCCTGGTAAAAACCGGTAGGATGAGTTGCCACTCTAAATGTTTGTTTGCTACTTTCAACAAAGGCCCATGTTTCATCGCTACTGCGGTAAGAGCTGGTAAAAAAAATCGTGTCTCCCTGTACTGTTGGAAGACCAATCACACGATCAGAAAAAGGGATCAACTGTGTCTCTTTGCCAGTAGCAAGTTCGATCTTTAGCAATGCCATTTTTCCATCTGCATTTCTTGCCGGTGTATAAACAATCGAGTCGTTTTATGAGAACTTGGGATAGGTGTAGATCAATCCCCTGGTAGCCTTAGAACGAAACCATGTTTCTCCCTTCAGGTTCATTGCAACCAGTTCAGACTTTTGATTGGTACCCATTTCAACTGCGACCACTTTATCGCCCGAGTGTGAAATGTCGGGAGAGAAAAACCTTTGCTTATTCGTTATTTTTTCAGTCTTACCCGAAGAAATGTCTACTACATGTATATCACTGTATTCACGATAACCCCATCTTTTGTCAGCCCTATAATTTGAATAAACAATTTTGCCGGCGTTATAAGAAAAGTAATCATCGTTGGCTATGCCCCGAACACCGATTCTTTTCTCTTTGCCACCCGGCAATATTTTGTAAAATGCAGGAATTCGGCGATAACTCCTTTTTAGCACAACAACAGAACCATCCCCGGCTAAATACGGATACTTGTAGTCGGCAACATAATTTTTATGAGCCGGGGTAAGATATTCGACACCTTCTCCTTTGGCCAGGGTCCACATGTTGTGATAAAAAGAAAAGGCATCAGAAACAAATTTTTTGTATGGAATACCTGCATACTTTTTAACTGCTCCCTGCCATGGATAAATGAGGGGTTTAAATGCAGCAGCATCGTGAGACACTTTCCGCCAAAAATCAGGGCCATATTTTTCACGACCATAAGCAACCAGCAAATAACCGAGTTGGTAATGATCAGGAACGTAATCAGTTAATGAGCCATTGCGCAGCTTCATATAAGAATACTTTTTGCCTTCCTTAAACAACGACTCGTAACCTTTAAAAAAGTAAGGCAATCTTCCCCTGCCCTGCCTGCTCAAAGAGGTTTCATTAAAAACAGCGTCGCCTTCAAAAAACCAGTCAGGAACTGAGGCAGAGTTTGCGAGGTCCTGGCCTTGTTGTCCAAATAAAATGCTTGCAGCTTTAGATAGTCCAATATTGAAATTAGCCAGTTGTTCTACATGCCTGTATTCATGCAACGATAGAAGATCAGTCCAGCTTAATGAACCGAGTTCAAAAGAGTTTTGTGGTGCAAATAAATAAAACTCGCTGCGGTAAGGGCCAAGTGCAACGTAGGCATTAGAAATGGTCGGTTGATGTTGTAAGAGAATATCTATTTTTCTCAGCTTATTACCAATAGTTGAAGTATGATTTTTTTGAAGTTCATGTATGACCGAAGCCACCCTTTTTCCGGCATCTTCCAGTCCGGCCGGAAAGATTATCCTTGCCGTGTCTGTATTAACCTGTCTCCATTTTACTGAAGATGGATTGCCCCCGAACACCTGCGCTTTAGCATAAACGGCATAAAAAACCAGGATAACAAATAAGGAAAAATAGCGCAAACTGTAGTGCATTTAGAATGAATAGCCCCGGCTCCGGGAGCTTTTAAAAACAGGTCGATCTCTTGTCCCTGGAGCTGGGGCTAACGCTTGCCTTATTCAGCTTTTGTCAAAGGAACTTTAGTCATATCCTGGAAGTTATTTTGAAACTCATGCACATATATAGGATGTGAAATATGACGCTTATCTTCCCTATACCACATCTCAAAATTTGAAAAATCATTAGGTTGATGAAGAAGTACTCTGAAAGCGCCTTTTAAATATTTGATTGATCCGTCATCATTAGGCTGCTTTTGAAAACCTAGTTTAAACAAATAAGACTCGTCCATCAAAATAGGTTTGAGATGTTTGGCATCGTACCAAAATTCCTCATCTTCTACTGATGGAATACAAACCTTACCATCAAGACGATCCACATTTGTAATTTCGCCTTCTTTCCATTGTCCATCGTATTCTGCCAATACAAGATCCCCTTCTTTTAGTTCACCAATTTTCAGCATAAGCTTTCGTTTTTTTTATTATGAAATTCCTTAGTTTGCCTTGTTTCAACATGTTCTTTTAGATTGAGCCCGACCAATTGCTGCTATTAGACATCGTTGCGTCGCACTCTTGTACCTACCGTGTGTACTCATCTTTTTTCTCAAAACAATAGATCACGGATGACACGGATCAAACTGATAAAAACCGATTTTTAAATTGTTTTCCTGGTAATATCACTTCGCTAACTCTGTTTTTCCGGATAAAAACGCATTGGTTCAGGTTTTCTTACCTTGGGTCATCTGCCTAATCCTCTCAATCTGTGTTATCCGTGTTCCAAAAAAACTTGGGTGCTCACCGTAGCCCTTGTACCGCAATTCTTCATTCGACTATTCGGCATTCTAC
>JAOQAJ010000038.1 GCA_025963675.1 Segetibacter sp. | reverse complement strand
TTTCTTTTTAGAAGAAACTTTTAAAAAAGATCTCAATTACGTTGATGAGACTAATTAGAAAGACTGTGATGCAGTATTGTAAGCCGGTTCATTCCGGTCACACCCGTTTGTGATCACGTCTAACTTTACCTTTTAAAATTAGATTCAATCTCAAGTTAACGCTCAAGCCGCTGGGCTTCGTAGTCAAAATCATTTGATAGAAAAAAGATTCAAGTAAAAAATAGAATAGACGAAAATTCATTAAGTGCGGAACGATCTCATAAAAAAGGCGTTAAGAAAATTACCTGTTCAGGCGTTAAGAAATGAAATGTTGTTACAAATGTCAGAGAATATTCTCGGCTCGTAAGTCATACTTACTTCTATATTATTCAACTGCTGTGACTTATTTCATTTTCGCCTGAGCTGGTAATTTTTAGCCTTTTTTATGCGGTTCCCGCAAAAAGCGGGACAGGCTTTGATTTTTTGTTTCTTTTTTATGAAGAAAAAAGGAAGGCAAAACACGATCATTAGAAATAGAAATGGTATGACTGATTTAAAAGCCTTCTTTTTGCTAAAAATTTTAGTAATTTTACTCCATGCCTTACTACAGAATTAAAATATGGACTAAGCTGCAACCAAAACCGTTTGAAGGAATACGATTGGTTGAAAACACTTTTGTAGATAATGTATTTAGAATGTATGAAACCAGTGCCAGAACCAAGTATGGTTATGATTTTTTAGATCTTGAAGTTCAGCAGCTATCGAAATTATGTACTGCTGTGTTGATGCATTTGGAAAAATTGGAGAAGCAACGGAAGAAACGAGATGAGTCAAAACAATTCGGAAGAAGGTAGAACAATTACTGTTTACAGCGTCTTATCGGACTTATCTTTTACACATGATTTCAAAGAAATGAAAATATCTAAATAAAAAAAACAAAGAGCTTATATCGCTCTTTGCTTTTAAATTATAGTTATCAACCGTCATACTTATTTGGCTGCAGGGTACCAGCTGCGCAAACGAACTTCTATATTTTTATCGCCTTCATTTACCAGGCTTTTAAACGCATTTACATCTTGTCCCCGGTAATGATAAGGATAAATGACTTTCGGTCTAAATGCTAATACGCCCTGGGCTGCCTGGGTTACATCCATTGTGTACGGCAGGTTCATACATACAAAAGCAAAGTCTATATTTTTTAACGCACGCATTTCAGCAATATCTTCTGTGTCACCGGAGATGTATATTCTTTTGTCACCAATGGTTAGCACATAACCGTTTCCTCTCCCTTTCGTGTGAAAAGCATCGGCTGCTTCAGGAAGATTATACATTGGAATTGCTTCGATCGATATTCCTTCAAGGGTCTTGCTATCACCATTTTTTAAAATGACCACTTTACCCTTATCCATTTCAGGTGGAAATTTATCAGCTACTGCCTGCGGTACTACTAATGTTGCCTTACCTGTATTTATGGCTTGAATAGTCTTAGGATCAAAATGATCGCCATGAATATCTGTAACTACAATCATGTCCGGAGCAGCTAGTCCTTTAAATGCTTCAGCTCCACCGGTAGGATCAATATAAATGTTCTTTTTGTGGTAGCTAAGCACCATTGTAGCATGATTTACCGGTTGAATAGTAAGGTCTCCACCCCTCACCTTTTCAACATCTGGCTGTGGCAACTGCGCTTGTGCAGACAACATGGCCATCGAAAGCCCTAGCGCGAATACGAATTTTAGTTTCATGAGTTGAATTTTAATTAAACGATCTCTAACTATTACAAAAAACTAAGAGGTTTGTTTTATCAAAGATAAAGTAAGGGTGGAAATTAGCTTATTCGAAAAGCCTCAATTCGCTTTCGGTTAATATTTTACTCTTCCTGAATAGTTTAGGTAAGCTTCAGCATATCTTACACCTAGCTGTCTTTGTCCATCAGAATCGAAATGGACGTGATCGCCTTTGTCTTTAAAATCTGCTGTCCGAACTACTGCAGTATTACGGTCTTTGAGAGAATAATGATTAATTATCCGATTAATTGAATTCCAGTCTTCGCTGGTTGTAGAATAAGACCCGAGTTCACCTACCAGTATTGGTAATGATTTATTTTGTACCGTTTTTCGAAAAACAGAAAAAAGTGCTGCCAGCCGGTTTTCATATAGCGGTATTGATGTTGCGTTTGCATCACTCTCACCCTGGTGCCATAACACAGCTTTTATCGTCCCATATTTTTTTCCAAGCTCGACTTTCTCTTTAAAATTCGACAACAATTGTACGTTTCGATAAGTCGAATCTTTAAGCCATTGATTAATTGAGCTTCCACCGACAGCAGTTGGAATGATTAAAATCGAAATGTTTTTCGGAATATTCTTAAGCAAGGTTTTTCCAAAAGATAAACCGCAATCTAAACCGGTTAAGTTTGGCTCATAAAAATGCAACGGTTCTTTCGCGTAAACCAATCGGCCGTCTGAATTAATGGTTAGAATACGGGTGTCGGAAATAGTGTCTTGTGGTTCAACTAATCCGCGACCTGCCATATTAGATTGACCAGCCATTATAAAAACCCAAACGTTATTTTTACCCGTAACTTTTTCAACCGGCTCTCTGATCCTTGGGAAGTTAGCCGTTCTATCATCCTTTTGAAGTATGAACGAATTAAGTATCAAAAACAACGAAACAAGTAAAACGTTTTTCATGGCTTAGTCTCTCGAATTATTTACAGGTTTTGTTCAACCAATTTTTGCAGCTCAATCTTCTTATAGAAAAATAACAAGTTACTTAAATTGACGATGCTTACAACTTGTAAGAATTTGCAGAAACATTTCCTTAACCACTACTTAATCGCTTTAAATATTCTGTTCCATCTTGGACCCTTGTCGGCGCTAAACCAAATAAGAGAAGGCTTCCCTACAATTCTATCCTCAGGAACAAATCCCCAAAAGCGCGAGTCCTGAGAATTGTGCCTGTTATCACCCATCATCCAGTAGTAATCCATCTTAAAAGTGTAGGAAGTTGTTTCTTTTGCATTTATATAAAAACGACCGTTTTTGTTCTCTAATCGGTTGTGCTCGTATACCCTAATGACCCTTTCATACATCGGATAATTTTCCTGTGTAATCGTAAGGCTTGCTCCTTTTTTCGGAATCCAAACAGGTCCATAATCATCTAGAGTCCACCGGTGACCAGAATCATACGGAAACAATATGCCCTTATAGTGTATATCTCCGGGGGTGTCCGTTAGCAACTTTACTTCCGCGGCAAACCCACTACTCTTCATCTTTTCAGCAGCCTCGGGTGTCAATGACATGGCAAAAACATTATCGCCGGCTATGGTCAACTGCGCGGGATCCGATACATCTAACTCGTATTCCTCTTTCATCAGATCTTCATCCAATTGCTGACCATGCGTTATTACCTGGTAAAGCATGAGGGACTTTGCAGGCATTGGCTGTTTACTTCCATTGATATAAACATATCCGTTTCTAATTGACAAACTATCGCCCGCAACTCCTGTACAACGTTTTACATAATTGTCTGTTTTATCGAATGGGTGCACCGCAATTGGATACTCCTGCGGGGTTGACAAAATGCTTCGTGCGTTTTCATCTCCCCCAACTGCGGCTCTTTGTATATCATAATATAACCTTGCTGTCTGAAACTCGTCTTTGTTAATCACGGTATCTCCCACCGGCATATTGAAAACTACAACGTCACCTCTTTTCACGGCTGAAGCAAACCACCTGACATAGCCCAGTTGTAGAACATCACTATAAGATTTAAAAGGAGTGCCGGGAATATAATTGTGTATAAAAGGGATGGCAAGTGGTGAGTTTGGAATGCGAGGTCCGTAGCTGATTTTATTAACGAACAAGTAATCGTTTATCAAGAGGGTTTTCTCCATGGAGCCGGAAGGAATGGCATAAGCCTCAAAAACAAAAGACCTGATTATGGTTGCAGCAATAGTTGCAAATACCGCTGCATCGACCCATTCGCGCCACGCTGGTTTTTGATAACGTTGTACATCTGCTACCCCGCGATAGCTGACACCAGGCGAATAACCCAGATAAAGGAAATATATGGGAGAAAAAAAAGTCGTCAGGATGTGTTGCCCTAAGCTGAACTTCCCAAACAGCTTGACAAACTCTATGTAGATGCTTAATGTGATGAACCAACCTACGATAGGAATTGCTTGCCAAAAAACCCAATGACGAGAACGTTTACCAATCGTCACTATCATCCATGTGTTGTAGAAGGGAACAAAAGCTTTCCAGATTGGAATGCCTGCTTTTTGAAACATTTTTGATAATCCAACAGCGGGCAACAAGAACAGAAGTAAAGAAATGAAGCAAATGGTGAGTAGATGTTGAAGAGGCATAGGCTTATTTTTCTATAAAGCTTGGCAAAAGCGGGTACGATTACAAGTGACTGGTGTGAAACTTTTGCAAAGTTTGATCAGTGGCAGGTTAATGATAGAGGGTAGGTTACCGGACCTATAAAATCAAATTCACAAGAAGTTGAATAAAGATTTACAAGTACAAGAGTGTGACACAACGGAGGCAGAAAGAAGTACAGATGCCGGTAACAAAAAAAATAACTGTCCGATGAATAAAAATAAAATCAAAAATACAAAAATGCCACAGATTTCAGGAATACTTTTGCCATTGGCTTAGTAAAAAGAATACTTTATAATGATTCAGAAATTTACACTTTCCCTTATAATATTGTTCATCGGGCTGGTTGCAACTGCACAGGAAAAAAGTACAGGTAATGGCAAGATTAGCGGCACCGTTATAGACTCGGTTTCTAAGAAAGCTATCGAATATGCTACTATCAGCCTAATTGATCCGGCTACCGGGAAAGTGGTAAACGGAACTACCTCCAGCGCTACCGGCACCTTTACAATTACCAACGTATCTCCTGGTATTTATAACGTGGAGGCAGAATTTATCGGGTACAAAGCACGAATGATAAACCAGGTGTCGATAGTAAAAAGGAACGATGTTATAGATCTTAAAAATATTGCATTGTTTGCGACAGCTACCACCCTGCAGAACGTGACCGTTACTACACAGGGAAGGTTGATCGAGAACAAAATTGATAAAATGGTATTTAATGCCGAAAAAGACATTACATCGCAAACAGGGGTGGCGACAGATATATTGAGAAAAGTGCCGCAGGTAACAGTAGGTATCGATGGAAATGTGGAACTGGCTGGCAGCGCAGGAATTAGATTTTTGATAAATGGTAAACCCTCCTCAGCTTTCGGAAGCAGCGTTGCTGACGTATTACAATCAATACCGGCAAACCAGATCAAGAGTATAGAAGTGATCACCAACCCGGGCGCAAAATACGATGCGCAGGGTATGGGTGGGATTATCAATATCATTCTGAAAAAGAGTAATGCACAGGGTATTAATGGAAATCTTTCGTTCACCGGCGGCACCAGAACAGAAAATGGCTCATTTAACTTTAATGCACGAAAAGGTAAATTTGCTGTCAACGCTTTTGTCAGCGGCAATACGCGATTACGTGCAAGCACTCCTTTTTATTCTGACCGAATAACAACAGATACCGGTGCAAGTACTATAGTTAATTTACACCAGGACGGATTGGGTAAGATTGCAAGAAATGGTTTTCAGACCGGGGCCGGTTTTGATTACACATTG
>JAOQAJ010000028.1 GCA_025963675.1 Segetibacter sp. | reverse complement strand
GAAAATTGCTCCGGAAGCACCTGCAGCACTGTAATCCCCATGATATCGATGAATGAACAGACTTAATAAATTACCGCCAACAAGACCAGCAGTATATATGATAAGGTAGTTGACCGGACCTATGGAACTTTCAAGATTACTACTGAAGATGTATAAAGAAAACATGTTGAAAAGAAGGTGTGTCCAGCTAACATGTAAAAAGCCGGACGTAACCAAGACTTTATAATCTTTATGAATTAAAACACGATCAATTTGAAAGGCATATTTTTCAAAGAAAATACTATCCTTAAAACCTCGATAAGAAACTATGAAATTTATTAAAATGAGAATTCCGGTAATTGAAAAAATTGCCATAAAAATTATCCAATTCAGTTTCCTTAAAAGTAATTAATTAGAAGTTCAGATAAAACAACAACAGAAAATATAACAAGAATGAAAACTTCTCACTACTAAAATATTGGTACGAATGATAACGCGAAAAATCGAAAATTACAAATTATCTGCCCTATTCGCTAAATGAAAATAACGCATTGCTATAGACAAACGCAAACAAATAAATAGCAGAGAAGTAACGACATTTTTGTAGCTTTCATGATGCGAAAAATCGATGTCATTTTAATATTATTAGCAATGTCATATACTAATATTATCAATGCCCAGCCTAAATCAGATGCCATCTTATATTCTATCTTACACTCCAACAAAAATACCTCATACAAGGATGTTTTAAATCATGCAAAAACGTATCGCTGCCAAATAATTTACACTCAAATAAACCGTGACAAGAATAACTTACCCAAATTCATTAACTATTACTTTAACTACGATCCCCAGGTATATTTTAATCCTGCTTCAACAGTAAAAATGCCCCTTGCATTTCTGTCGTTACAAAAGTTGAAACCACTGGCAAGTAAGGGAGTGAAAAGAAATACACCTCTTCAAATTGACAGTTCAAGTGAGTGGCAAAAAGCAGCATATAAAGACCCTACTTCAGCAAATGGATTTCCTTCAATCGAACACTATATTAAAAAAGCTTTTCTGGTAAGTGACAACGAAGCGTATAACCGCATGTATCAATTTGTTGGACCGCAGAACATTAATAGAGATCTGCTCGATAAAGGATATAAAGATGTTAGAATAACCCGACAATTTATGGGGCTGACTACTGAGCAAAACAGGCACACAAACCAGGTGAGATTTATAAATGAAGACGGAACTGCTGTATATACCCAGCCTCCTGCTTACAATACAGACAGCTTTGATTTTAGCCGTGATATTAAACTGGGAAAGAGCTACTTAGACAAGAACGATAGCCTGGTCAATAAGCCTTTTGATTTTACGGTGCATAACAATCTTTCGCTTGACGATCTTCAGCAAATGCTGCAATCGGTATTATTTCCGGAGAGTGTTCCAAGAAAGCAGAGGTTCAAT
Source organism: Segetibacter sp. (assembly GCA_025963675.1). Classification (GTDB taxonomy): domain Bacteria; phylum Bacteroidota; class Bacteroidia; order Chitinophagales; family Chitinophagaceae; genus Segetibacter. Next base: position 9,644 of record JAOQAJ010000028.1, on the reverse strand, counting down.
ATCAGCCAGGAAGATCAAAGATTTCTATTGCAATACTTATCTCAATTTCCCTCTGAAACTAATTACCCTAAATACGATACATCGAAATATTATGATACTTACGTCAAGTTTTTCTTTAGAGACAGTAGCCATAAAATGCCGGAAAATATAAGAGTGTTCAATAAGGTTGGTTGGGCTTATGGATTTATGACCGACGTTTCCTATATCGCAGACTTTACCAACAATGTTGAATTTATGTTATCAGCTACGCTGTATGTAAACAGTGACGAAATTCTGAATGATAACAAATATGAATATGAATCAATAGGGTATCCCTTTTTTTATAACCTGGGTCAAACAATGTATCAATTTGAACTGAGACGAAAACGAGCTTTTAAGGCTAATCTTTCAGATTTCAAAATCACTTATGAACAAAGAGATAAAAAGGATACCCGCCCTTCAATTTCTGACGTAGATAATTAAACCTAATTTATAAATGCTGTTTTGGTAGAATGAAAAATCATATCCTTAATGTTCCATTCTACCTATCTTCTAACATAATGCCTCCTGTCAATTCAAATCGATCTTTATCTATTAATAAGTAGCAAAAGTGGAAATAACTTTTGTACCGCTATAACTTCCAATATACAAGGAAGTGTAACTTCTTGTCGGGAAGAACTGTTGAAGAAATGCGAATATTAAATTAACGACAGCCAGGTTTTGAAGCTTCTAACTAATCTATTAAAATTATTTTTAAGGTTACTTAATCAAACAAGGCATAAAAAAAGCTGCCTTTTAAAGCAGCTTGCTCGTATTTCTTATAGGTTAATCATCATCTCTATCGCCATGGCCATTGCGATTTCCTTTACCGTGGCCATTTCCTTTCCATTTCTTTTGTTGTCCGTGGTTATAGTCTTTACCTCTGCCACCATAAGTTTTCCTTGCTTGTCCTGGCGGTAACCACTCACCGTCATTACCACGGGTTCTTCGGTGCGTCCTTCTTTCCTGGTTCGGATATCTTCTTGAACCGTCCGGGTACACTACGGTACCATCAGGTAAGGTCACAACGCCGCTATTATTACGATTGTCATTATTGTTTCCATTATTACCGCCTTTATAAATAACAGTTCCGTTTGGAAGCCTTCTTGTTCCATCACTATAGACAATGGTGCCATCTGGTAATTTTCTTTCCTGGCTATTAGCGTCAGCCGATAATAAAATTGATCCTGCTGCAAGGCAAGCAGACATCAACATTTTTGAATTGATCTTTTTCATGGCTATTTAAATTTTCGAACTAAATACAATTACCCTACCATAATTGATTGTTCTCACTCACGGCACTAAAATCCTACTCTTTTTATACATTTTAGACGTAAACACCTGATATTAAAATTGTTAAAAGAATCCGGGCACTGTGACTGCAGAGCTTATTGTGGTTTCAAAATTGCAAAGAGGTGTTCTAAATTATAACTTATGAAAAAGACATTTTTGCTTGTGATGTTATCAATGTTGTTTTATGCAACAAATGCCCAACGGGAAAGAGTAGCCAGATCAAGAACCGGAACAACAAGTGCATCCACTACTACATCTCATTTTGGAATTGGTTTGGAAGCTGGTTTGCCGGTTGGCGAAAACGGAAAAATTTATTCAGCTGCTTTTGGTGGCAATTTGCAGTATGAGATTTTACCCGACGCGGAGTTAGGAATAACATTAAGCGCAGGGTATTTACATTTTCCTCTTAAGAAAATTTATCAGACCACTTCCGGCCCGAATAGTACCGGCTTTATTCCACTGATGGGAGGTGTAAAATATTATTTTACTCCAAGTGCTTTTTTTCATGCACAGCTAGGTGCTGCAATCGGAACTACTAAGAACGCGTTTGGTCAAACAGCAGGTACCAGTTTTGCCTATTCTCCCGGTCTTGGCGTAAAACTGTCACCGAACATAGATGCTGAATTAAAGTATACAGGTATATCGAATAAAGGCGGCACTTTACCACTTGTCGGACTACGCCTCGGATATAATTTTTAATGTGTTATTGACTGATTTTTCTTCGCTCAGTTATAAAGGCTCAATCGCTTTGTAACTCAAACTGTTTGGTTCCACAACAAATGGAACCAAACAGTTATCTTATGTAAAAGTTGATAAAAGAATAAACTGTACAAGTGAGTGACACAACCAAAGCCGCGTGAAATACAAATGACGATTACCAAAAAAATAAAAACAGTAACAATTTCTTTGTTTTAAGATTCGCACCTTTGCAAGGCTATGGATATAGAAAAGTTAGATCAAATAGTAAATATAATTTCAAAGGGAGACACGTCTGCGGCAGAAGCTTTATTCAATAAACCAGGGGGGAGAAAATTTTTGGAAAGTGTGGTTTTAATGGTTGTTTGTAATTTGCCTTATGTACATGAAGACAAAGAAGATTTGTTCATCGCATTTCACAAAGCCTTAGATAAAATAGAGAATAGAATTAAACATCAAAAGCAAGGGCAAAAAATTTTGATGCAGGCCTATTCTTAACTTTCACTTTTTGCCATACAGCGATCTCAATGTTTCCTCTGATTAATTTGACAAATATTTAATTTGACTCTACCGGAAATCTATAACCAATTCATCACGGGCATACAGCAAACAACCGCCTTAGAATTCATTGCAGTTGCTTCAGGAATTGTAAGTGTATGGTTTTCGCAAAAAGCAAATATTTGGGTTTATCCTACGGGGATTTTAAACACTGTCATTTTTATTTACATCAGCTTCAAGGGCAATCTTTTTGGTGAGGCAAGTGTAAACATTTTTTACACGCTGATGAGTATTTATGGTTGGATGCTGTGGTTAAAAAAAGATGCATCAAATAAAGCTGTATTAAAGATCAGGTATAGTACCACCAAAGAATGGGTCTTAAACCTGCTGTTTTTTGGCGTAATTTATCTGGCGATCTACCTTTCATTATCCTACCTTAAGAAGGACTTTGCTCCTGGAGCAATCCCGGCGGGTGATGCCCTGGCGTCTGCCTCAGCCTATACAGGCATGTTACTAATGGCCAGGAAAAAAGTCGAAAGCTGGTATTGGTGGATCATAACCAATATAGCATCGATTCCTTTGTATTTCGTAAAAGGCTATGTATTTACGAGTTTCCAGTTTGTCGTTTTATTAGTGATGGCTTTCGTTGGGTTAGTATCGTGGCATAAAAAAGCACAATATGCAAGAGATTAGTAAAGTTGTAGCAATCGGACCTGAGAGTACCGGTAAAAGCAGTTTGTGCGAATCGCTTGCCCAACACTACAACGCAATCGCTTGCCCCGAATATGCACGTGAATACTTACTTGCAAACGGGACCCATTATACTTTTGAAGACTTGCTTACCATTGCGAAAGGCCAGCTTGCTTTAGAAGAAAAATATGCAGCGATTGCTTTCGATAAGTGGGCAGCGAATGGAAAACAAACGTCGAAGCCATTACTATTTGTAGATACAGATATGTACGTAATGAAAGTCTGGTGTGAATACGTTTTTGGTAAATGCCCTCACTTCATTCTTGATAGCCTAGTTGAAAGTGAGTGTGCTCTTTACCTGTTGTGTAACATCGATTTGCCATGGGTAAAAGATGAACTACGCGAATATCCCGACCTGAAATCAAGAGAAGAGTTGTATCATATTTATAAAGACATTCTCATAAATCAGCAAGTTCGGTGGGCTCATGTAAAAGGCAGTTCTGCCGATCGTATTCAATGTGCTATCGAAGCTGTAAACGAAACTATTCTTTAGGTTTATAAACCAGGTTTCTTACATCGGGGTCTTCTTCTATCACTCTCATTTGTCCCAATATCCTTGGATATTTCCAGGCAACCCATTTGCTCATAGGCTTCACCGTATATCTTTTTGGGCTTGGAAGACATGCGATAATCATGGCTGCTTCCGGCCGGCTTAGTTTAATAGCTTCCTTTCCAAAGTAAGCTTCTGATGCCGCTTCAATTCCAAAAATGCCGTCACCCATTTCAGCAATATTTAAATAAACTTCCAATATTCTTCGTTTCCCCCACACCCATTCAATCATCTTAGTATAGTAGATTTCGGGCAACTTTCTTATATATCTGCTAATACCACTGCCCTGCCATAAAAACACGTTTTTAGCTACTTGCTGAGTAATGGTACTTGCACCAGCTCCGGCTAATTTTTTCCTTTTTCCGGGTTTGTTCTGTAAACTTTTTTCAATTGACTTCCAATCAAAACCCCCATGATCGGGAAATAGTTGATCCTCGCTTGCCATTGCTGCCAGCTTTGCCGCTGGCGCTATTTCGTAATTATCTACATAATCACGTTTTAACCCATGACCAGTAAAAAGGCTGCCTAATTGTGTTAACGTAACAGGGGGAAGCATCCACTTACATAAAACCAAATAGAGATTCGACAGAAGAAACGCCCAAAGGAACCACTTTAGGATTTTTCGAAAAACGCGCTTAAAAAGGTCTTTAACAGTCATGGATGAATATGTGGCAAGATAGTGTGCTATACTTTATCGAACATGTCCGGCGAAAAATCAATTACCGTTTTTTTCTCACATGTTGGCCGAAATGTGATTCAATCTTATTTATTTTCCCACATCAATAATTACTTATTTACTTACCGGTTTTGAAAGAGTATTGTTTTGATTCAAACATTGAATCTTCAGGCAACAATTGTTGCGTCGCATTCCGTTCAGCGGCATTGCGTCGCGGAGCTGTAGTTTGCCCCGCAGTTCTCTTTATAATAAATGGCCTTGTTATTTTTAAAAGCTCAGATTCTGAATTTTGTCACCGAGCGCAAGAATACCCCAAATGAGTGCAACCCCAAAGGCGATCAAAATCAGTCCGCTAATCCGATTGATGATATGAATATTATGAGGGGTAAGCTTGCCTCGTATTCGACCCGCAAGCATCACTTTTAAAAGATCAAAGCCGGCAACAATTACAAGGCAGGTGATATAAACAACAAGGCGATAGTTTTGTGTATGAACTAACAACGAAGTAGAAGTTAGGAGCCAAAATGCGATGACGCTTGGGTTTAGGATATTCATAAAATACCCGGCTAAAAAGATCTTTACATAATGGTGAGTTTCCATTTCTATCACCTGCAACCCCGCCGCGTTTACTTTTATTTTTTTGAAGAAAGTTATATAAATACCTAATGCAATTAATAAGGCACTGCCACCAATTCCAATTGGTACTTTGTAGTCAAGCAGGTTGTCAAACATTTGAGTAAACAAATTACTGATGACTACGATCGTTATGTCGCTCGCAGAAACTCCGCCAATAAAAGCCAATCCGCCTTTATGCCCATGGTTTAAACTTTGCTTGATGATCGAAAAAATAACTGGTCCTACAGAAATACTGAGCATCAAGCCTAAAGCCAATCCTTGCAATAGAGCAGCTATCATTTTTGTGACATGTTTTTCTGTTTCAGTTGTTTAGCATTTCACCTTTCAAAAACTTTTGCCAGTCTTCGAGCATTTCTCCTTTCAACACACGTGGAAATTTATGTTGCCCTCCAATCTTTCCTTTCTGTCTCATAAACTTCATAAATTCTTCTTCAGGAAGTACATCTAAAAACACTTCTTTAAGAGCACTTGTTCGTTCAACGGCATAGTCATCGTTTAGCTCTTTTAATTTGCTATCTATTTTGTTTAATAAAATTTGTTTGTCTACTTCATCGTCACAAGCAACATACCAATGGTGGGCAAAAAAATTACCGAAGGGAACACCAACAACGGTAAACTCGCCAATAGTAATGTTCATTTCCTCACTTACTTGTTGCACAGCCTTGTTCATGTTGTCGACACTTAAATGCTCACCCGCAAGACTTAAAAAGTGTTTCGTTCTGCCGGTGATTATGATCTCTGTTTTGGCCTTGTTTACAAACCGAACTGTGTCACCTATCAGGTACCTCCATGTGCCGGCGTTTGTTGTAAGAAGTAAGGCATAATCTTTCCCTTCTTCAACCTCCTGCAATGTCAATACCTCCGGCTTTTCCACAACGTTTCCATTGGCATCAAAATTATTTTCGTCAAAAGGAATAAATTCATGAAAAATGTGCTCTGATGTTACCAGCCTCATTCCCTGTGCATATTGACTTTCCTGGTAGGCAATAAATCCTTCACTTGCCAGGTACGTTTCAATATAGACCAGCGGTTTTGCGAGTAGTTTTTCGAAGCCTTTTTTGTAGGGTTCAAATGCAACTCCGCCATGCATAAAAAAAGCAAGATTTGGCCAGATATCGTGTATCGTGTTAACCTTATAGCGTTCAATTATTTTCTCCATTGTTAATTGAATCCATGCCGGCACACCTACAATAATACCGATATCCCACTTAGGAGCTTTCTCCACAATCTCATCTATCTTTTTCTCCCAGTCACGATTGCGCGCTATTTTTTTGCCCGGCTTATAAAATGGTTGAAACCAAAAGGGAGCTTTCAGTTGAATGATGCCGCTTAAGTCGCCGGCATAATATCCCTTTTGCTTTTGTAAATGGGTGCTTCCGCCAATAGTTAACCAACCTTTTCCAATGGATCTTGCAGGAAGGTGGTGATAATGACGAAGCGTAAGCAATTGCTTAATCATCGTCATTTTATTTCCTTTCAAAAGGTCCTTTGTTACCGGAATGTATTTGCTTGAGGATTCACTTGTTCCGCTACTAAGCGCGTAATATTTTATTTTACCGGGCCAGCAAACATCAGTTTTATTTTCAAGTGTTTTATGCCACCAGTCTTTATAAATCTTGTTGTAATCAAATACGGGAACCAGTTCCTGGTATCTCTTTACGGGATACTTGCTCATTAAAATCTCATCGAACCTGAACTGCTGGCCGAATTCGGTAAACCTGGCCTTGCGTAAAAGTTTCTTTAGAACTTTTTGCTGTTGTCTTCCCGCATTATTTTCAGGAAGTCTGAGCGCCTTCGCTATGCGTTTGGGTAACTTAATTTCAAATATGGCCATTCATATGTTTGAGTTAGAAACTAAGGGCGAAACTACAGTAAAATGAGATGAAACAGGTTTAATGCAGGGCGATCCACCGCACACTGGCGCTGAAGACTTTAATTTTTTCAATGCTGGAATTTGGTTAAAGACCCTTTGTATTTAAGAATCCGTTTGCTTTTCTTTTTTCCGATAAAAGAATCTACCACGCACAAAGGCTAAAGTTGCTCGAAGAGATGGTGATGAACGAAATGCGTCGCAACGATGATGCGCAGAAAACGAAATGTTGGTATCAGGAAATTTAAAACATTTACTTATGAGACTTCGTGGCCTCATGATTTTGTAAAAGCTGCAATAAATCGCCTGCCATTTAGGGTACGAATTACGAGTTTTTATATAATTCAACAAAACTGTAAATGTTTTACAATCGAATTCCTCGTCACAGCGTAGGTAGTATATTTGCAAATGCTTAAGCAAACACTCATCAATGCAACCTTAGCCGGGTCAAAAATTTTACAGCAATACTTCAATGGAAGTTTTACAGTAAGTAGCAAATCGAATATTAATGACCTGGTTACACAGGCAGACAAAGAATCGGAAGAGGCAATTTTTAAAGTTATCCGCGAAACATATCCTGACCATTACCTTCTCAGTGAAGAGGCTGGCGATCTTAAAATGGATAGTAACATCAAATGGATCATCGATCCAATTGATGGAACTGTAAACTTCGCCAACGGCATTCCCATTTGTTGCGTTAGTATCGGAGTTGAGAAAGATGGAAAAATGATTCTTGGAGCTGTCTACAATCCTTTTATAAACGAGTTCTTTTTTTCTGAGAGAGGATGCGGGGCAACGCTTAACGATCAACCAATAAAAGTCAGTGACAAATCTGATCTTCTTAGAAGTTGTCTGGTTACGGGCTTTCCGTATTCATACCTCGATGCTCCTAACGGCCCTTTGCAGGTTTTTGAAAAGCTAATTCGTAACAATATTCCTGTACGGCGCTTAGGCAGTGCCGCAATCGACATTTGCTGGGTAGCATCCGGAAGATTCGATGGTTTTTACGAACATAATTTAAATGCATGGGATAGCGCAGCGGGATTTTTAATATTGGAAGAGGCGGGAGGGAAAATCACCGATTTCAGCGGCGAATACTATTCACCGTATCAGCCAAACATTTGTGCGACTAATGGAAAAATACACGACGATTTACTTTTGGCAATCAACGGCAACTGGAATCCCGAAAGCAACAAGGGATAAATGTTTACATCCATAATATTTATATGAATAACAGAACAGAAATAGCGTCACTTGGAGAGTTTGGACTGATCGAACATTTGACAAAGAATTTCGAGATTCAGAACGCCTCCACCATTTTGAGTATTGGTGACGATGCGGCAGTGATCGATCATTTTGGAAAACAAACGGTTATTTCTTCCGATATGCTTATCGAAGGCATTCACTTCGACCTAATGTATACTCCACTTAAGCATCTTGGTTATAAGAGCGTTGTTGTAAACCTAAGCGACATCTACGCTATGAATGCAACACCTACTCATATTACCTTAAACATTGCTTTCAGCAACCGATTTAGTGTAGAAGCGCTGGACGAATTTTACGAAGGCGTATACGCGGCTTGCGAGAAATATGGAATCGATCTTATTGGTGGTGATACCAGTACTTCACAAAAGGGATTTATCATAAGTGTTACGGCAATTGGCGAAATAGCGCCAGATAAAATTGTAAAAAGAAACGGCGCAAAAAAAGGTGACCTTCTTTGCGTGAGTGGCGATTTAGGTAGTGCTTTCTTAGGGCTCACTCTTTTAGAAAGAGAGAAGAAGATTTACCTTGAAAATCCTGGCATACAACCAGATCTTGAAAATGAACAATACATTGTTGGCAGGTTGCTGAAACCGGAAGCCAGGAAAGATGTGATTGAGTTTTTCGAACAATCAAACATACTTCCCACCAGCATGATGGATGTAAGCGACGGACTTAGCAGCGAAACTCTACACATTTGTAAACAAAGCAATGTTGGCTGTATGCTTTACGAAGATAAAATTCCTGTTAATGACCATGCGAAGCAGTATGCCTATAAACTTGAGTTAGACCCTACCGCATGTGCTCTAAGTGGAGGCGAAGACTATGAGCTTGTCTTTACGGTTCCTCAAAGCGATTATGAAAAATTGGTTCTAAATGAGCAGATCAGCGTGATAGGCTACATCGCAGATATAGAAGAAGGCGTTCATATCACTACAAAAGGTGGCAGCACTTATCCGTTGACAGCACAAGGTTGGAATGCGTTTAAATCATAGCTTTTTCATTTTCATTGAATTTCTTTTGTCCCAGCCAGATAACTTTTTTCAACTGTCGTTGCGTCGCACACTTGTACCTACGGTCAGTACACAACTTTTTTTCGAACACCGATAACACAGATTGAGAGGATTAGGCAGATTATCCAGGTAAGAAAACCTGAACCAATCCGTTTTTATCCCGAAAAACAGAGTTAGCGAAGTGATATTACCGGGCAAACAATTTTAAAATCGGTTTTTATCAGTTTCATCCGTGTCATCCGTGTTCTATTGTTTTTAGAAAAAAGATGAGTACACACGGTATCAGTTGAAGTGAGTGACACAACGATGTCAACCGCCTAACCAAAAGTTGGTTACCATATACTTCTTTAAACTGGCCTTTTCCCTGCTCAAAAATTCTAA
>JAOQAJ010000024.1 GCA_025963675.1 Segetibacter sp. | reverse complement strand
TAATGTTATAAAAGAAATTGGAGGAGTTTCGGAAGATTTGCATTACATAATGGATGGAGAAATTTGGGTTAAGCTGTTACTATTATGTGGACAAGATAAATTTAAAAAAATCCAGCAGGTCCTCGTTAATTTTCGCCTACACGAAAAATCAAAAACAACAAGCAACACTATCGTAAATAATTTCTTGTTTGAAAGAAGCAGTATTATTATTGACCTGCAGAGATTTACAGGAGTACCCGAAAACATTATTAAATACTATATTGAAGAGGTTTATAAAAGCCCCAAAATTTATCCCCTAAACAGGGCCTGGAAGATAAATGAGTGTATTATTTCTAAAAGGAAATTGAGGATCTACTTTATTCAAAAATTTGTATTGAAGCAGTTCATAGAAAAAAAAACCGGGCAGGCATATGGTGGCATGAAGAAACTAATAAAGGAGCGAGCATTCGATCTGTTCCTTTTAAAAAGTTTCGCAAAATTAATGATCATATCTCTACGCTATGAATAGCCCGCTAGTTTCGGTAGTGATTCCTTGTTATAATGTAAGTGCCCATGTGCAAAAAGCAGTGGGATCGATTCTCACGCAAACCTATACTAACCTGGAGATATGGATCATTGATGATGCATCTACTGATGATACCTTATCGAAAATTAATGGTTTTACTGATAACAGGATCAGGGTGATTCATTATGAAGAAAATACCCGGAAAGTAGGTGCAGTAAATGATGTTTTAAAAAAGGTTAACGGTGATTTTATTTGTTTTCAGGATTCGGATGATTGGTCGGAACCAGAGCGGATTTCGCTGCAATTAGAACAATTCGACAATGATTGTCGTGTGGGGATCTGTTTTACAAATTACAGATATGTGGGCATGAAAAAAAGGTCAGCGGGCAGGATAGCACTAAGTGACCAGGAGTTAAGAAAAGAGTTTATTGAGTTTGGAAATAACCGAAATTTTAGTTTTGATCCGACTGTTTGTCCTACAATGATGATTTCCAGAGATGCAGTGCAAAGGACAGGCGGGTATCATCCATACTTTGCTGGCAAGGTGGCGGAGGATATTCACTGGGTATATCGTATCCTCAAAGACTTTAAAGGGATAACATTGGACCACGTTTTGTATAATTACAATTTGAGGGAAGGCTCTTTTACTCACCTACAATTTTCCGGAAAAAACGCCAAATATGCATACTCCTGGCAATTGCTTTCCAAAATAATTTATAAAGACATTTATGAGAATATAGATGTATTATCGGCAGAAAACCTTGGCCTTTTAAAAGAATTAGAGTTGCAAAGTTGTGAGGAAGCCTTGTTGTATAACATTCAAATTTTGAATGAAATCAAATTTGTTTATGAAAATAGTATGAGTTTTAAATTAGGTAAATCTCTTTTAATGCCTTTTACTTATTTGAAGAAAAAGATGAATAAACTCTTTTATAAACAGGACGTGTGAGACTAGAAATGTGATGAAAGTATCTGTAATAATACCGGTGTTCAATGCCGAAGCTTATCTTAAAGAATGTATCCTGTCTATTGTCACACAAACCAAAAAGGATATCGAGATCATCTTCATCAATGACGGTTCTACGGATAACAGCCTGCCGATTATTGAACATTTTGCAGCAACCGACCAAAGGATCGTCATTATAAATAGTTCCAATAAGGGTGTTAGTGCTGCCCGTAACTCGGGAATTGCGATGTCAAAGGGAGAGTTTATAGTGTTTGCAGACGCAGATGATTGGATGGAAAAAAACATGATAGAGGTGTTATATAGTACTGCAATTGCTGAAGGTGCAGATTTAGGTATATGCAATGTCAATGTTGTTCATAATTCGGACGTGAAGCAGAGGCTATCATTAAAAAATGAAGAATTGGATTTATTTGGTAAATCTGCGGAAGTTATAAAGGAATTTATGAGTTTTAAATATGACTATGCAAATTGGAATAAAATTTATAAAAGACAAGTAATTCTCCAACATCACATCCAATTTAATGAAAAGATGATTATGTGGGAAGACCTTTTGTTTAATTTGAATTTTATTCATTATGCTAAGAAAGCCATAATTGTAAATAAAGCCTTGTATAATTACCGATTGCATGCAGAGTCAACAATGGTCAGGTCGCAAAACAACGTTATACATGAATACAACCTTCTTTACACTAAATATAGAGATTTCGCAGTTCAGCGAAGTCTTAGTAGAGAACTTGAGGTATTTAAGATTGCAATAAGCAGGAATTGTTATTACAATATCATTCCGGGTATTGTTGAAAAACTAAGGTCTAGAAATGTTTCCTACTTCAGGTTTGCAGAATTACTAAGTAAAGAAATAAATCGAATAAATAAGGAAATGTTTTTTTATTCTTCCAAGGAATTGAAGGGATTTCAGGGGTTTAAAAAATACCTGCTGAAGAAGAGACAAGCTTATCTTTTCTCATTGATAGTCGGCGTCAAAAGCAACCGCCACTTTTGAAATCCAGCAATATGCTTCAAGGTAACCCGGTCTAGCAAAAAAACACGAACCTTTAGCCCTTATATAATTCTATAAGGGTCTACTGAAAATAGCCCCGATAATTTTATTGAAATTTACTTCGCTTTATATTCTGATAATAAAATAGTAATCAATGAAGCACTTTGAGAGGTAACGGACGACAGAATTGGCAATTGAAATGAGGCCTTGTAATTTAAAAATTCTTAACACAATACCGATGCACTTTTACTCGCAAGACGGCCAGGATAAATGTATGGTGGAATTGTGTAATGGCATGAGAGGCGGTTTTTTTTTAGATGTAGGAGCATTTGATGGGGTGGCGTTAAGTAATACATTTTATCTTGAAAAAAATTTGGGTTGGGCTGGAATATGCATTGAACCTAACCCAAATGTCTTTGAACTTTTAAAAGTAAATAGGAAATGTACATGCCTTAACTGTTGTATCTCAGATAAAAGGGAAACAGTAAAATTTTTATCAGTCAGTGGTTGGGGGGTCATGTTAAGCGGGATGGTAGATATGTATGACCAAAGACATATTGAAAGGATTGATCAAACGATCAGGGAGCATGGCGGAGATAAAAGGATAGTTGACATACCTGCCATGCCTTTAAGTGAAATTTTAGAAGATCGTAAGATCAAAAAAATCGATTACTGCAATATTGATGTTGAAGGTGGGGAAATGAACGTTTTAAATTCAATCAACCTTAATAATATTTACATTAGATTCTTTACTATTGAAAACGCCTATGGTTCACCTGCTATCAGAAAATATCTAAAACGGTATGGCTATTCAATGATCAAAATATTAGGGGCAGATGAAGTTTATGAAAAAAACTCGAAGCGGTATGGCATGATGATTAAATTGAAAGTGAGTTTACTAATAAAATATTTTCAACATCTAAAGCAAAAGTTGAAAATAGCTTTAAAGTCAGATAAATGATTAGTTGTGTCATTAATCCGATGAGGAAAAACACTTCTTTACTTAAATTTTTTCTAAAATACTAGGTGAATTTGGTCCTAAAGAAACGAGGAGACTACACGCTTGTGTACACGGTGAACTGGCTTTCTGAATAGGGGCTGGACGGTAATAGCTTTACAACTAGATCATCCACGTGGGTGTGGCCGTTTATGTTAAAAACGTACGCAATTATGTAAACGATTGCCGAGAGAGAACATTCGTTTGACGTTATCTGTTCTTTGCAAAATGAGTTCTCAATTTATTTTATACCTGCGCTAGACAATACCATTTTGTACCATTAACAAACTTTGTATTCTTTCCACTTATGATAGCAGCACTCACTCAAAATACTGAAAGCAAATAATGTAAGCATTCCTGTATTGATCACTGCTCTTGGGACTTAACCGATGCTACATTGAATGTAATGCTTCATTTAAAAATTATATAAGCAGGCTCCTACTTTTCTGTTATTTGTAGATATATGCGAGACCGCTAATTAAAAATTAATTGAGGAAGAAGCGAGGCACTTTACAAAAAATAGTTACATATTATGGAGCCAGATAAAATTGCAGGAAAACCCATAAAGATTTGGTTTACGGATATGTGGAAGGGCTTTGATTTCGAGGATAATTATTTTACTATTATTTTGAAGCGATACTTCAATATTATTCTGAGTCCTGATCCTGATTTTTTAATACACTCTGTCTACACCAAAAACTACCTGAAGTATAATTGTTGTCGCATTTGTTTTACTGGTGAAAATACAAGACCTGATTTTACGCGTAGTGATTTTCATATAGGGTTTGATTTTAATGATAGCCCAAATTATCTCAGGTGGCCATTGTATTTGATGGGCCGTTACATTCCGGAATATCTGTTAGAAAAAAAAGATCCGGATGCTATATGTGCTCAAAAAAAGAGATTTTGCTCTTTTGTTGTCAGCAATGATTCAGCGAAAGAAAGAATTGCCTTGTTTTATAAGCTAAGCGAATATAAAAATGTAGACTCGGGAGGGAAATTTTTAAATAATATTGGGGGGCCAGTTTCAGATAAATTGGAGTTTTTGAGAGGATCTAAATTCAATGTTGCTTTTGAGAATGAATCGTACCCAGGCTACGTCACAGAGAAAATTTTTGATGCTTTTTTGACAAATTGTATACCCATCTACTGGGGTAGTCCAAGAATTGAGGAAGATTTTAATAAAAAAGCTTTTCTCAATATGCACCGATATAAAACTTATGAGGAACTGGTTGAATATATTCAATACCTCGACGAAAACGACGAAGCTTATAAAGCTATTTTAAGGGAAAGTGCATTTCCTGCGAATGAAATACCAGAACGATTCCGGGTTGAAAAGTTTGTTGATTTCTTCCAGTATATATTTAAGGAGTCAAAGAAAAATAAGCCGGTTTACAGGTATGAAAATAAGATCGAATATTTTGCTTTTAAATGCAGGGAAAAAAGCTTACAACTGAGAAGTAAGCTATTGAAATGAAGATTAGAGATTGACGTGTATTGGTTGCGCTAGTTTTAGGAGAATTTAATATTCAATATTGTTTTGTTTAGACTTTACTCATAAGAGGCTGTTGTAAATGATGAATTTATTAAACCGGCAAAAAGAGGAAATCAATACATCCATTGTGAAAGAATTGGAAATTATACTTGGAGCAAATTGAGAGGAAGTTATTCTTTTTGATGATGCCGGGCTGTTTAATGGCAAAGAAGATTACGCTACAAACAGGGAGGTTAGAACAATAGTAAAACGGAGTAGCTCAATCCGTCAGGTAGTTGTTAAAAACGATATCATTCAAATTATCCAATCAAACAAATGAGAAGTATTTTAAAGGCTATTGAATATCATATAGCTAAATTGTCATTTGAACAGTTTGCGTTTCCAAAAACAAAGAATGAAAAAATATCTAAAGTTCTCCTAAAAAAATACCTACCCAAAAATCCGGTCATGATTGATTGTGGTGCAAATGATGGGGAAGATTCTATAGAATTAATAAAAAGATTAGGTGGGACAGTTCATTCTTTTGAGCCTTTAAATGATATATATAAACGACTTGAGAAAAGAAAAGGATCAAACAAAAAGATGTTTACTTATCAGCTTGCCTTAAGCGATCGTAACGGTCTCCAGGAGTTTTATGTAAGTGAAGGGACTTCCGATGCTTCAAGCTCTTTGCTGGC
>JAOQAJ010000018.1 GCA_025963675.1 Segetibacter sp. | reverse complement strand
GAAGTTACCACCGCTACAGATCTTCCAGCTGCTACTGATGCAAATGCTGATGCGGCCGTTATCAATAATAACCCAGAAGAGAAAGCTGCTGAATAATGTTAGCTTACAAAATATCAAAAGGCAAAGTCATTACGGCTTTGCCTTTTTTGTTGTTGGTAACTTTAGCATAACCTTTTTAATGATAATGATATTTTTGGGCCCGGCTCAGCAAACGATAGCAACATTCTTGCGTCGCACTCTTGTACAACATAATTTTAATCAACAAATTGAACTAAGCATAATCTCTACATGAACAAACAATCAACAGCAATTTTACTTCTGGCAGATGGAACAACTTATTATGGTAAATCCTTTGGGAAAACAGGCACTACCACAGGTGAAATTTGTTTCAATACGGGTATGACGGGCTACCAGGAAGTGTTCACTGATCCAAGCTATTATGGTCAGATTGTTATAATGAACAATGTGCACGTTGGCAATTATGGAGTGAAGGAAAGTGATGTAGAAAGTGCTACAGTAAAAATTCAGGGTCTTATCGGGCGAAATCTCGAAGAGCTTTACAGCCGTAAACAGGCCCAGGGTTCGCTTGATGAATATTTGAAACAAAACGGTATTGTATCTATCGAAGATGTCGATACAAGGGCACTGGTAGCGCATGTGCGTACAAAAGGTGCCATGAACTGTATTATCTCTTCAGAGATTTTAGACGTTGAACAATTAAAACAGGAACTCGCTAAAGTTCCAAGCATGGACGGCCTGGAACTCGCTTCTAAAGTATCAACACAAGAGGCTTACGAGCAAGGCGATAAAAACTCTCTGATAAAAATTGCGGTCGTAGATTATGGTGTCAAGCAAAATATTCTTACATGTATGACATCAAGAGGGGCTCATGTAAAAGTCTTCCCTGCTAGTGCTACGCTTAGCGATATGAAAAGTTTTAATCCTAATGGTTATTTCATATCAAATGGTCCCGGTGATCCGGGTGCTATGGAGTACGCAGTAACTACACTAAAAGAAATATTACAGGAAGATAAACCAGTATTTGGAATATGTTTAGGTCACCAGCTATTGGCCCTCGCAAACGACATTCCTACCTACAAAATGCATCATGGGCACAGAGGATTAAACCATCCTGTAAAAAATGTAATCACTGGGCTATGTGAGATCACTACCCAAAACCACGGTTTCGGAGTAGATCCGGAAGCTGTCAGGAATAATCCCAATATCGAGATTACTCATGTTAACTTAAATGATGATAGCATTGAAGGTATCAGAATGAAAGGCAAACAAGCTTTTAGTGTTCAATATCACCCCGAAAGTTTTCCTGGTCCGCATGACAGTCGCTATTTATTCGATGATTTTATAGAAATGATGAAATAGAAACTCCATCAAACCTCCTTTTTAAGGAGGTTTTTTTATTTTTACTTATTTATCTTCCACCTCAATAACCATTGTTGGAAAATCAGTTTTTAAAGTTTATCTCTTAATATGAAAGTAGCAATCATTAATGGCCCAAATTTAAACTTACTTGGTAAACGCGAACCTGAAGTATACGGAAGTAACAATTTTGAACAATATTTTGAAGAACTCGAAAAAAAGTATCCGCAAGTAAATCTCAGTTATTATCAAAGTAATGTAGAAGGAGAGTTGATCAATAAGCTGCAGGAGTTTGGGTTTAGTTATGATGGCATTATTATTAATCCTGGTGGGTACACACACACCTCCGTTGCATTGGGAGACGCAATAGCTGCTATTACTACACCTGTTGTAGAAGTGCACATTAGCAATGTACATGCAAGAGAAGACTTTCGTAAAATAAGTCACGTTTCCGCCAAGAGTAAAGGAACAATTGCTGGCCTTGGTTTAAAAGGATATGAACTGGCTTTGATTAGCTTGATCGACAAATAGATGAATTATCAGATATTAATCCTCAAGCAACTTAAATGTTATTTAACATGACTTTCCTTATAATCATTAAGATTAAATCTAATTTAGTTCCTTAATAATTTACGGAAATGAGGTGGTTATTTATTTCATTCTTATTTATTGCTTTCGCCGGTAATGCTCAATGGAAAAGCTATCGCCTGACCAGTAATAACGATACGATTAATTGTATAGATAACAATGGGCTGAAACAGGGAAGATGGTCGATAAAAATAGAAGGTCTTCGTGGTGAGCCAGGACGTGATGAAGAAGGGGTCTTTAGAGATGGCAAAAAAGAAGGGATCTGGAGAACATATACTACCATGGGCGATTTGTTTGCAATTGAAAGTTATCGCTGGGGTAATAAAGATGGTAAAAGTCAATACTATAATATCACTGGGCTTGCCAGAGAAGAAAGCTGGAAGGCGGTTAATCCTGACAACCCTTACGACACCATTGACGTTTATGACCCTGTTGATCAGAATAAAATGTACAGGCAGATAATTAAATTGGAAGGTAGTTCTGTAAAACACGGAACATGGAATTACTACGAAGATGGTTTGATTAAGAGAAGTGAAAACTATTTTCTGGATAAACGACAGGATCCTTTTAAACCTGGAATGGCTAGTGGAGAAGTAGCTACCGATAATAAAGCTGCTAAAGCACCTGCTAAAACTAAACCGAAGGAAGTGATGGAGTTTGAGAAAAAAGTAGGGAAAAAGAAGGTTAAAGTAATTGACGGCACTACCTTTTGATTAATGGCGTATCCATTAGGTAAATAATAAAATCTGGCATTTTTGTAATTCGATTAAAGCGAATCATAAGCCTCGGTCTCCGGGGCTTTTTTATTTGTGCTATAATTCTCCCATTTTTAATCTTTTTAGAGAAGATAGTAGGCTCAATACACAGTTAAAAGTACAAGTGAGTGACACAACGATGTTGAAATTAGTTACTCTGACTGCTTCATCATTTTCGCTTTTCAAGTTCGAAGACATTTCTTTCATTTTGCAATTCATGTTTTACCCATTTATGCGGTGGTTTAATAATTGCTAAACACTAATATTATATATTCAAATAAATACCTATGGCAGAAAGAAGCATTAGTTCTTGTCCGGTTCCACGGGGCGTATTACTTATCATTGGCGGCGCGGAAAATAAAGGGGAAGGCGAAGCAAAAAAGAAGCAAACGCCAAGCGATTTTGAAAGGTTGCAGGTGTTGAAAACATTTATCGCTTTAACTGGAAAAGAAAATCCGGTTATCGAAGTTTTTACCAGTGCAAGCAGCCAGGGCGATGAGTCTTTTGAAGATTATAAAAAAGCGTTTGAAGAGTTGAAGATTACTAATGTGGGACACGTTCATCACAACAGCAGAAAGGAAGTAATTGAGGATACAGCATTATTGGATAGGATGGAAAAAGCGGATGGTATTTTTTTAGCTGGCGGCGATCAATTGAAATACACCTTTAAGTATGGCGGTACTCCGTTTCTTACAAGGTTGAAAGAAAGATACATATACGAGGACGTTGTGGTTGCAGGAACAAGCGCGGGGGCAATGGCAATGTCTACACCAATGATTTATGCCGGAAATAGTGAAGTGCAGGAAATTGGTGGTATGATAAAAGTAACCACGGGACTTGAGTTTTTAAAGGATGTTTGTATTGATACACATTTTGTGCAACGAGGACGATTTGTGCGAATGGCTCAGGTTGTTTTTACAAACCCCACATGTATTGGAATGGGTATTGAAGAAGATACGGCGATAATTGTTAGAAACGGTTTAGATGTAGAGGTAATTGGAACGGGTACAATTATTATTCTTGATGGTCATGAAATTAGTGAAGGTAACATTGCCGATTTTACCAGTGATAAGCCGGTAAGCATTCGTGATTTAAGAATGCATATTCTTTCAGACGGAAACAAGTATAAAATTATTCAGAGTAATCCACCGCACGTTTAATAGTAATGAAAAGGCCTGCTTCTATTCTCGATTGCTGGTATTCTTAAATATCCTGTTTTTAGTGTTGTTTTTCCGCAACCTCATATTGCAATTCACGGGATTACTGCTGGAGACCCCGGCAATAGTTAGGGGATAGTGTTAGCTGCTAAGCAATCATTTGTTCTAGCTTTTTGTCGAGCTCAGCTACAATATCACCTATTATGTTTTCTGACACCCTTTTTGCTTCCGCATCAAATTCCACATTCCAGTTGCCGTTCATTTTATACAGCTTAAAAGAACCCAAATTGCCATTATCGAAAAGATGGTGCTGAACAGGTTCAACGTCAAAAACGGAATGATCAGAATGCTTCACTAAGTAAGTGGTTCTCGCATAATTTGCATCGCAGACTCTTATGTGGCAGAAGAATTTCATTCGGGATTCATTGAAGTAGATTGAGCAAACATAGTAAAGATTAAACCGTGTTTTTCAATTAACGTTTTTTTATAATGTTTATTGCTTTTGTTCCAGAAACGTATAACAAGTGATAAAAACTCTCCCATTAGTTTAAATGGTTATCGGAAAAAAATGAATCAATAATTGCATTTTTATTGATTATTTAAGTAATATTAACAAACTGTTTTCTTCTTTCTTTATCCGAACGCAGCTATGAAGGATGAAGAAAATAATTGTAGAATAATTCGAGCCTTTTTAAAGTTTGAAAGAATTGAAAAGGTTGAATTAAGATTGCCAACAACTAACACTTGCCATATGAGTTTTAAGAAACGTTCGATCACGGGGCTTCTCAGCCTATCCGTTATTATTGTAAGTTCCTCCATTTGTAAATCGCAAACAATTTCTTCCTCAGTCCAATCTATTAGTGGTCAATCATCAAAGTTCCAGCAAAACAAAAAAGTGTCGCGAGAAGCTGGGATGCAATTAGAAATTAAAGGAGAAGAAAAAATCGATCAAATTACTGCGGTTTTTGAAGAAGTGCGACAGGAACCTGTGAGAGGAAGAGTCATGAGTAAAGACAATACGCCATTGGCAGGAGCCACTATTACGGTAAAGGGAAAAAACAGGTCGGTTGTTTCTGATGCTAATGGTAATTTTCAAATTGCCGCTGTCTCCGGCGACATTTTGTTAGTTGAGTATGTAAATTATGAAGCACAGGAAATAAGGGTAACCGGTCAATCTGTTGGAGCTGTTTCGTTAATACAGAAGGAAACTAACATTGGCGAAGTAGTCGTAACAGCATTAGGCATAACCAGGCAATCGCGAAGCATAGGTTACTCTGCCACCAATGTAAAGGCTGATGAACTTACCGTTAATCGTACCCCAAACCTGATGAATGCACTGCAAGGAAAAGTTGCTGGAGTTAATATTAGTGGCTTGGGAACGGGACCTGCTGGTACATCTAAAATTAGGATTCGCGGTCAATCTTCCATTTCAGGTCAAAACAACCCTTTAATTGTGATTAACGGTATTCCTGTAGATAATACCAATTTTGGAACAAACCCGGGTAATGTAGGATCTGATAATTCAATTGGTGTCAGAGGAGGTGGAAATACTTCTGACGGAGGAGATGGTTTATCCAGTATT
>JAOQAJ010000003.1 GCA_025963675.1 Segetibacter sp. | reverse complement strand
GCATAATCCATTATTGAAGCTGTGTGTCCATTCGCTTCTACCCATGCCTTATCACGTAATTTTTCTACAGGTGTCTGGCTGCTGTTACCCGTATTATGCATTAGCCCGAGCGTATGACCTAACTCGTGCGATGAAACAAAACGTATCAACTGGCCCATGAGAGAATCATCGAACTTCATTTTTCTGGCTTTCGGATCCACAGCTGCTGCCTGGATCATGTACCAGTTGTGAACCAGTTTCATCACGTTATGATACCACCCGATATGACTCTCTAATATTTCCCCTGTTCTCGGATCATGAACGTTTGGACCATAAGCGTTTTCTACATCAGAGGCAAAATACCTTATAACAGAATATCGCGCGTCTTCCATACTCATTGTCTTAGCTGTATCTGGCCATTCTTTCCCCATGATTGCATTCTTGAAACCAGCCTTTTCAAATGCAGCCTGCCAGTCATTAACCCCTGCAATGAGGTAACTCCTCCATTTCTTCGGAGTTGCAGGATCAATATAGTATATGATTGGTTTTTTAGGTTCAACGACCTCGCCTCTTTTCCATTTTTCTATGTCCTCATCTTTAGGTTCCAGTCTCCAACGTACAGCAAAAGTGTTGCTTTCAACTCTTTGCTGGTTATCGCTGTAGGTTGTAAATCTTTCCGGAAAAAAACCTACTCTGCGATCCCAGTATCTGATAGCCATAGGATTTCCTGGTAACATGATCATCGAGGTATTTAACTCAATGGTTACAGCACCTGCCGCACTGGCAGCAGGAATATTGCTTGAAGGAAAGGATGAAAATCCGCCAAAAAATGCAGGCGAAGAATTATACGTTTTTACAGTTCTTATCTCGGTATTGAGAGGAAATGAACTTATGTTTTGAATGTAAGAGCGGTCAGAAGCCAGGGAGGAAAGATTAAAGCTTCTTTTTGCCGCAGGACTAACACCTACAACCTGGTTATCGCCTTTGAAAAATTCGGTAACGTCTATAACGACGTTTTGAGAGTCTTTAGAATATGCCGCAACAGGAAATGCAGCAGCAATCGCATTGAGGTTTGAGTTAGAAACAGCTTTGTAAATTGCATTGCTGCTATCAGCAACGTTTACAAGCGTAATAGCCCTCATGAAAACATTATTATTGGGACCTTTCTCAAAAGCTATAGTCTGCTGATTGGTTATTTCTCCTCCGTATGTTGCTCCGTTCGCTGCCTTATTTGCCGGCACGCGTACAAATCTTGTCACAGCCATAATCTCCAGATTCATTATACTGTCTGGTATTTCAAAAAAGTATTTATCATCTACCCGATGTACAATAAACAATCCTTTTTGAGTGACTGCCTTATCTGTGATCACATCCTTATAAGCTTTCGGTCCTGTCCTAAGACCTGAAAATAATCCGGCAGGTGCTGGGGTAGTAGCTAACGGAGGTGGGGGAGGGGTTTTTTTGTTTTTTCGCTGTGCAAAAACTCCTGATGTTAACGCCGGAACAAGTAATAATAATACAAGTTTCTTCATACTAACTATGTCTATTTTCGGTTGGTGAAGATAATGGAAGCAGAATATGCTGAATAGTTAAAATGATAAATGACGAATGATTATTTTTAAAACTATTTTTTTAAAGAGAAATTTAAAAATGGATGGAGCAAAATACAATTGTGCTGGCCTGAAACTTGCTATAGTTCTATGTTATAAGCAATTATAATCGCGGGTTTCTAACGATATTTTTTTTATTTTCTATGATTGATAAAAATATTTGCGGTAACCTTTTATCTTTAGATTGTTATTTTCATTAGAATTGCGGAACGAATCTTATTTAATTCATCAAACAAATTCCTTAAACAAAAAAAATTGTATCATGGCGGAAACTAAACCAACTGCAACAGTAAAGAGCACAACTTCAGTTCAACCCAGAAAATCAGGAAATTCTATTTCATGGATTGCCCCTTTAGCATGTATTATTTTGGGTTATATTTTATGGCGTTACGTTATCGGCGCTGATGCAAATTTTACTCAACCTGATAAAGCTGGTGGATTTTGGCCTGATCACCAGGGACCAAAAGGAAACATTTCGCGTATGTATGAAGGGGGTATTATCGTTCCTATTCTAATTGGTTGCATGCTGATAGTAATAACATTTTGTATTGAAAGATTTCTTACTGTTACAAGAGCTACAGGAAAAGGTAATATCGCCGAATTTATTAGAAAAGTGCAGTTCAATCTTGCTAATAAAGATGTTGATAAGGCAATCGCAGAATGTGACAGACAAAAAGGTTCAGTTGGAAATGTAATGAAAGCTGGATTACGTAAGTACAAAGAAATGATTGCAAACACTGAACTTGATACCGATCAAAAAGTACTTAACATTCAAAAAGAAGTAGAAGAAGCAACAGCGTTAGAGTTACCAATGTTGGAAAAGAATCTTGTATTCCTTTCTACGATTGCATCAGTAGCAACATTGCTTGGTTTGTTAGGAACGGTTGTAGGTATGATCAAATCTTTCTCTGCTCTTGGTGAAAGTGGTGGTGGTGAAGCTGCTCAAAAACTTTCTCAGGGTATTTCTGAGGCTTTGTATAACACTGCGTTAGGTATTGGTACATCTGCTATAGCGATCATTATGTATAACGTGTTTACTACAAGAATTGACGGTATTACTTACGGTATTGACGAATCTGGTTTCACGCTCACGCAAAGTTTTGCTGCTAACTACAAATAGTTGAAATTTTTTTGTGGAAAATGCCGACACAGGCATCTCATATAATTGAAACTAAAATTTAAATAATGTCAAGACCCAAAATAGCCAGAAAAAGTACGTCTGTAGATATGACGGCAATGTGTGATGTGGCTTTCCTCTTGCTATCTTTTTTCATTCTTACTACCAAGTTCAAAGGAGAGGAGGCAGTAAAAGTAGCGACGCCAAGTTCAGTATCTTCTAAAATAGCCCCGGAAAAAGATGTTACGTTGGTATCCGTAACAAAAGATGGTAAAGTTTTCGTTTCACTGGATAATGAAGCAGTGAAAGAGGAATTAGCAAATCAGCTTAATTCGACAGCAGGCGCTGGCCTTTCCCCTTCTGATATCGCTCTTTTCAAAAAAGCCAGCTTTTATGGAACGCCGATTTCTCAAATTAAGAGTGCATTGCAAATTCCGTCTGATAAATTAACCGGCGCTTCATTGCCAGGTATACCCGTTCAGGATACTGCTCACAATGAGTTAACTACCTGGATGAATGCTATTGTGAGAGCGCACGGTACAAGTACTAAAATGAACCTGATAGTAAAAGGTGATAATGTGGTTAAATATCCAATTTTCAAAAATGTTGTTACAGCTTTTAAGAAGAACGATCAGTTTAAATTTCAGATGATAACTAACCCCGAGAGTGTTCCCAACGGGACGGACCTTTGGAGAAAGTATATGAAAGGGGAAGTCACAACAGCGGCTGAATAAAACATTTTTTAATAAATAAAAAATTTTCGCGATGGCAGAAATGGATACCTCCGGCGGCGGTGGCCACAAGAAAGGCCCCGGCGTCAAAAAAGCAAAAAAGGCATCAACAAGAGTAGACCTTACTCCTATGGTTGATCTTGGTTTTCTTTTGATAACCTTTTTCATATTTACAACTACAATGAGCCAGCCTACCGCAATGCAGCTCAATCTTCCCAAGGACACTGATAAGCCCGAGGAACAGAACAAGCTGAAAGAGAGTGGCGCGTTTACCATGTTGTTAGGAAAAAATGATAATGTTTACTATTATGAAGGTCAACTCGATCCTTCTGCATCTAATCTAAAAAGTAGTACGATGAAGAAGATCAGGGATGAGATCATCAGAAAGAAGAGAAGCACTCCGGAAGATGATTTAATGGTCATAATTAAAGCTTCAAATGAGTCTGTTTATAAGGATCTAGTTGATGCGTTAGATGAAATGAAAATTAATGATATTAAGCGTTATGCTCTGGTAGATATTTCAGATGTGGAAGAGCAATTAGTAGGTATTTCTGATAATCGACCACAATAGGTTTTTTACAATCATATTTTTAAAGAGACAAAAATGGAAGTCAACAAAATTCTTAACGCTGATATTCTTGATATCATATTCGAGGGAAAGAATAAAGAGTATGGAGCGTATGAGCTTAGGAAAACTTATAATCGCAGAATAATGACTGCCATGGTTGTGATGGCAGTTCTTTGTTTGCTGATTTTTCTTTCCCAGTTATTTGCTGGCGATGGCGACAAGGACAAAAATAAGATAATTGTACAGGATGTACAGTTAGAGGACATTAAGAAAGAGGAAAAGAAAGTTGAACCGCCGCCTCCTCCTCCGCCGCCAAAACCAGAACCACCAAAAGTGGAGATTACTAAATTTACTCCTCCTAAAATCGTAAAAGATGAGGAAGTAAAAGAACCACCTCCCCCACAAGAGAAGTTAGAAGAAACAAAAATTGGTACTATTAACCAGGAAGGTAAAAAAGACGAAGGTTTTGTGGCGCCTCCGGTTGAGGAAAAAGGTACTGGTGTTGTTGAAGCTCCTAAAAAGGTAGAAGAAGATTACGATAAAGTATTTACCAAAGTTGAAAAGGAAGCTAAATTCCCTGGCGGAATGGATGGCTGGAAAAGGTACCTTGAAAGAAACCTAAACGCTAACGTAGCTGCCGATGACGGTGCACCTACCGGTAACTACACTGTGAAGGTTCAGTTCATCGTGGATAAAGAAGGTGGAATTAGTAACGTGCAAGCAATTGAAGTTCCAAAAGCTTGTCCAAGCTGCGGTCCTGAAGCTGTAAAAGTTATCAAAAAGGGTCCTAAATGGGAGCCTGCGGTTCAAAATGGCAGAAATGTGATTTACCAGGCGATCCAATACGTAACATTCCAGGTTGCAGAAGAATAATTTAGAATTTTTTGTATAACTAAAAAAGTCCTCGTTTTGAGGACTTTTTTGGTTATTTGCTTTTACATCAGGAAAAGTCTGGTTCTTATAAAGCAGTTTTCTGTCTTTACACTCCAAAAGGATAAGTTTCCGGCACAGTTTGAATATTAGGATTTATGTGTAATGGATGAAGTGCCCGGGTCTTATCGATGTGAATAAAAGCATCATAGCGGGCAGGCAACACACTCGGGACGTAGTTCCCATACCTTTCGTACTCTGGCCTATATACAACGCCAATTGCCCTATGATCTATTCGCTTCTCAGCAAACAGCGTTGTTCTTAAATCCTCCATTAGTAACAGCTTGTTATTTTTGCCTGAAGCATGTAATAAGTATTCCCAGCTCCCTTTTCTTCCATCAGGAACAATCATCTGTTGCATCTTTGCTCCCCAACTGTTGCCTGCAATAACGCTTCCTCCGTACGATCCAAAGCCTACCAAAAAAGTCTCTCCAGGGAAAGCCTTTCTCGCAAGTTCTCCAATATTGTATGTTCCTTCATCCGCCATATCTGTGGCACTGGCATCCCCTACATGAGTATTGTGCGCCCAAACGATTGCCTTTGAGTCAGGGCCATGAAAATTCAGTAACCTCTCCAATGTTTCCTGCATGTGGCTATCCCTAATATTCCATGAATCTTCGTTGCTCCTAATCATTGCCCGGTAATATTTTTCCGCGTTTACCGCTATTACAGCATTTTGTTCTGCGCTAAAAATGTTCTCCTCTTTTAACTGGTATTGTGGCAAACGCCTTTGAATCTCTTGAAGCAATTCAAGAACTTTTTCTTCACACAGCTCAGGCACTATCCGGGTTGCATATGCATAGGAAGTTTCATCTCCTTTATAAGGTTCAAAACATCGAAAAGTTTCAGTGGCTTTTTTTAGTGACTCAGGTTCATGTTGTTCCAAATAACGGCGAATAGCTTCAAGGGATTCCCAAAGGCTATAGACATCAAGGCCGTAAAAGCCGACTTTTTTGTGCCTCTTCTCATTATAAGTAAAAAGCCATTCGCTTAAAGCCGCAATTTCCCAGTTTGCCCACATCCATGTGGGCCATCGGTCAAAGTTTTTTAAGATATCGCGTATTTGTGTTCCAGGTGCACATTGTCCCTTTATGAATTTGTTGATATTATAGCAGTCGGGCCAATCTCCTTCAACGGCGATAAAATTGAAATTTTTTTCACTAATAAGTTTTTTGGTTATATAGCTTCTCCAGGTGTAATATTCATGTGTGCCATGCGAAGCTTCTCCCAACATCACAATTCTCGAATCTCCAATCTTTTCAAACAGTTTATCCAGGTTTGATTTATCAGAAAGGTCTATTGCTTTTTCTTCGATTATTCTAATCGCTTCCTTTTCGTTAAATGAGTGTTGACTGTTGAAAATCCCCATTTTTCTTATTATTTATTAAAACTTTTACACATAAACTATGCTAGGCTTTACTAAGAATTACCCGGTAAATTCTTTTTCCGCCCTCGCTTCTATTTATTTACGTAGAATTTTTAATTATTATATCATGAGTTGTTACTCACCTTCTATACACAGCTGTTTAAATTTTGAAATAAATTGACCAGTTTGCTTTTATTTTCGCGCTTATTCAGTCATAATAACTTTTATTAAAACTCGTTCTTCTATCATTATTTCCGTACACAAAGAATCTATGAAAAAATTATCTCTGCCGCTAATTGTATTAATGTCGGCCCTTTCAGTTGCCTGTAACCAGGTTGAAAAATCAACTCCGCAAGCAAGCAAAGATTCTGCAGCGTCTACCACAGAAACTGTAGAAAAAAATTCAGGGCCAAAAGTAATGGCAGACGCTGCCACTATTATTGCAAGAAAAGAAGTGCCGATCTTATGTTATCACCAGATAAGAGACTGGACCGGAAGTGATTCTAAAGGTGCCAGGGACTACATCAGGCCTGTAGAAGCATTTAAGGCAGATCTGAAACTACTTGCAGACAGCGGATATCATACCGTTTTGCCAGACCAATTATACGATTACCTCGCTTATGGTTCGCCTTTGCCATCAAAGCCTGTTATGCTTACATACGATGATACAGACGATGACCAGTTTACCATCGCCGCCCCCGAAATGAAAAAGTATGGTTTCAAAGGAGTGTTTTTCCTAATGACTGTTTCACTTAATCGTCCTAAATATATGACCCGCGACCAGGTAAAGCAATTGGTTGATGAGGGGCATACGGTTACTTCACATACCTGGGACCATCATAGTGTAAAAGGTTACAAAACCGAACAGGATTGGGTAACTCAGATCGAAAAACCTAAAAAAACAATTGAAGACATCACCGGAAAAAAAGCACTTGATTTTGCATATCCATTCGGTCTTTGGAATCGGGAGGCAATCCCGGAATTAAAGAAAAGAGGTGTAAGGTCTGCTTATATTTTAAGCACGAAGCGCGATCCTGATGATCCTTTATACACCATAAGAAGGATTATTGCGAGCGGTTACTGGAGTGCGCCGACACTATATAAAAGCATGGTCGAGTCGTTTCACTAATCAAAGACATTAAAAAATAAGCATCTCAACCGGTGCTTATTTTTTTTGTGTTACCAACAGTAGTATTTACGGTCGACACCGTTGCGTCGCACTCTTGTACTGAGGTTTTTTTTATCAGCCCTCCACATCAGGTTTGATCGATCGTTGAAGATTATACAATGTTTTGTCGGTTATTTTCGTTGTTTATTTATTGCTTAAAAGCAGGCTTTAAAAGTAGAGTTTCTTATAAATGGAAACATGACAATAGTTTTTCTACACTTATTATCGGCCTAACTTTTTTTCTTTTTGCTTGTAGTCAAAAAGCTGAAGTAGCAGGCAACGTAAATATAAAGAAGCCAGGTTCGTCAACTAAAATTACTGCAACGGCAACGGAACATGCTTTGTCAACAAAGGTTGATGAGCCGGCAACCATACTTGCAAGAAAGGAAGTACCGGTACTATGTTATCATCAGATAAGAAGCTGGAACTCGGGTGAGTCAAAAAGTTCTCTCGATATTGTCGTTCCGGTTAATTTATTTAAAGCTCATCTAAAAATACTTGCCGATAGCGGTTATCATACTATTTTGCCCGATCAGCTGTATGATTATTTCACCTTAATAGCTAAAGAGAAAAAGCAAGCTGCGTAAAAAGAGCTTTTTTTATTAGGATTTCGATTTTTACCTGAATAAATAATTCTACCATTCTGCTCTTGCGGTTGGTGTCGCTGTTAAGTCAGCAAAATCCCCGTTGAGAAATTTGTAGTATGCAGCGATCGCTATCATAGCAGCATTATCAGTGCAGTATTCAAACTTTGGAATGAAAGTATTCCAGCCCAAGCCTTGCCCCACTTCTGTTAATCCATTTCTAAGTCCACTGTTGGCGCTTACTCCGCCGGCAATACAAACATTCTTAATACCTGTTTCTTTAGCCGCTTTTTGTAATTTCTTTAATAAAATTGAAACAATTCTTTGTTGAATAGAAGCACAAATATCTGCCCGGTTTTCCTCAATAAAATTGTCGTTCTTTATTTTTTCTGCCTGTAAAAAATATAAGATCGAAGTCTTTAAACCGCTAAAGCTAAAATTGAGATCGGGGATATTGGGCTCCGGAAAACTGAAGCGTTTTGCATTGCCTTCTTTAGCATATTTATCTATCAGCGGTCCGCCGGGGTAGGGTAGGCCAAGAAGCTTAGCACTTTTATCAAAAGCTTCACCGGCGGCATCATCGATTGTTTCGCCAATTACTTTCATTTTATAAGGGCTTTCACATAATACAATCTGGGTATGTCCGCCACTTACTGTTAAACATAAAAATGGGAATGATGGCCGTGGTTGATCAATAAGGTTCGCAAGCACATGTGCCTGCATGTGATGAACCGTAATCAAAGGTTTTTGTAAAGCTAATGCAAGCGATTTAGCAAACTGTGCACCCACTAATAAACTACCAATTAAGCCAGGAGCCTGGGTAAATGCTACTGCATCTATTTCACTCAATTGTACATTTGCTTTTTGTAACGCAACATCTACAACAGGAACTATATTTTGCATATGCGCCCTACTCGCAAGCTCTGGCACAACACCGCCGTATTGTTCATGTATTTTCTGCGATGCAATTACGTTAGATAATATTTCACCGTCGCGGCAAATTGCTGCGCCGGTATCATCGCAGGAAGATTCTATTGCTAATATCGTAGTAGTAGTCATGAAGT
Organism: Segetibacter sp.; assembly: GCA_025963675.1. Classification (GTDB taxonomy): domain Bacteria; phylum Bacteroidota; class Bacteroidia; order Chitinophagales; family Chitinophagaceae; genus Segetibacter. The sequence continues at coordinate 9,353 of JAOQAJ010000003.1, read as the reverse complement.
CGGTAAGTCATTCAGTCATTTTGGATGCAACAATGACGGGATTAAAATGGGCAAAGCTATTAAAGTATTACTGATGACAGTAATTGTTGTCGGCAGAACGATGAATAGAAATAACGAAAGTACAAGTGAGTGACACAACGATGTTGACGAAAGAGCTGTGGACGGCACCAAAAAAGCTAAAACCAAAACATTGTCCCCGGTGAATGACTGAACGGCTATTCCCTACTTCATCCGGATGGCAACTACGGGGTTCATTTTAGCAGCGATAGATGCAGGTATAATGCCGGCAAGAACTCCTACAACAAGGCAAATTGATATGGCAAGTGTTAGTGTACTGATTGAAATATTTATTGGAAAAGGCATAACAGCGCTTAAGGCTTTGGTTAAAATAAATACTAATATTAGCCCTATCAAGCCCCCTACCAGGCAAAGAAAAGCGCTCTCTAACAAGAACTCTGTAAGTATAGTTGAACTTTTTGCGCCTATTGCTTTTTTTAGTCCGATTTGACTGGTTCTTTCCCTGACAGTTACAAACATGATGTTTGCTACACCGAAAGCGCCAACAATTAAAGACAAACCTGCGATGGCCCAGCCACCAAGGTTAATTGAACCAAAGATCGTATTCGTTTGCTCAGTAAACATGTTGATGTCATTTAAGGCAAAATCATCTTCTTCTCTCGGGCTGAGCCGGTGAATAGAACGCATGATGCCGCGTAAGTCATCTAGCAAAGCAGCTGGTGATACATTTTCCTTTCCTTTTACCATGATTGTCGGGCGTGAATTGTCAACCAAAAACATTCCTGACATTAACTTATAAGGCACAATGATAGCTTCATCAAATTGCCATGCATCAACAAGACTCTTTCCTTGCTTTTTGATAACACCAACAACCCTGACATTTTTACCTTGAAATTTAATTTCCTGCCCGACAGCTCGCTCAGCACTTCCAAAAAGATTCTCGGCATTTATATAACCCAGCAAAACTGCAGGAGATGACTGCTTAAATTCTGACTCTGATAAGTACCGGCCATGCGCAATGTTTACAGTAAGCACATTGTTATATTCCTCGGTAACGCCATAACCGCTAACACCATTCAACACATTGTCATTATATTCCACATTGCCATTTACTCTGATTGTGAAACAGACTGCAGCCGCCAGCGTTGTCCTCGCCTTTATTGCCTGCATTTCATGATATTTTACATTTGGTCTTTTTACAAATTTCCACCATGGAAAATCAGGGCCGTTATCGGCGTAAGACCATTTGTCGATATAGATTGTATTGCTGCCGAGGCTTTTTAAATCACCTTGAACTTTTGTCTGAAGACTCTCCACAGTTGCTAATACGCCTATAATGCAAAAAATACCTATAGTAATGCCAAACAAAGATAAAAAGGTGCGCAGCTTATTACTTTTAAGCTCCTGCAAGGCCATTTTAAAGCTGTTCCAGACTATAGATATGATCTTAATCATTCCTCAAAAATAAGCTGTGATTAATCAGGTTTAATAAATCTTTTTAGGGGACTCTTTTAGCCGAAAATTGTCATTGTCATAATACCAGTGGAAGCAAACATTATTAGCTTTAGTTGGTTTATAATTGGCTTGCCTGACTAAAAGTACAATGTATGAATGAGTTACTTTTAGCAGTGTACTTGTTTAAAATATTTTAACATAAAAAACTTTTACTAGAGCTGGTGTACTATTTTTGCATCGCATTTCTCAAATTAAAATTGCTACAATGACCTGGAAGCAAATGTTTACTTCTTCGATTGGCCAAAAATTCGTTATGGCTCTCACCGGTATTTTTCTTATTACTTTTTTGATTGTTCACGTTGGTTTAAATGCCTGCATCTGGGCAAATGATGGAGGCGAGATGTTCAATACAGGAGCGAATTTTATGGGTTCAATGTTGGTCATAAGAATAATGGAAGTCGGACTTTTTGTGGGCATAATTGTTCATGCGGTACAAGGGTTAATATTAAACGCTGCTAACAACTCAAAAAGAAAAGTTGGTTATGCGGTTGAGTATGGTGAGCGTGGAAGTAAATGGTACAGCCGTAGCATGGGTTTGCTGGGTACTCTTCTTTTACTGTTTTTGATAATGCATATTTATCATTTCTGGATCCCTTCACGTTTTGGTGGAATGTGGAACGTTACTCCCTTGCAGGAGATCGATTATTCGAATGGGTTAGGTAAGCAATATCATAACCTTTATGCTGAAATGATAAATGTATTTCAAAATCCTATTGTTGTTATACTATATGTTATTGGTTGTATATCTCTTGCTTATCATCTGATGCATGGATTTGAAAGCGCCTTTAGAACCATTGGTGTTCACAACAATCGTTATCTCAAGCTATTAAGATTTGTTGGGCGCGGATTTTCTATCATCATTAGTATTGCTTTTGCAATGATGCCGGTTAGCATGTATTTCGGCTGGGTTAGTTAGAATTTGAAGATTAGAAAAACAGAAAATGAAAGAATTTATTTTCTGTTTTCGGTTGTCGATTATCCAGGCTTCATAAAAGAACAAACTGTACAAGTGAGTGACACAACGATGTTGAAGCATGATAAGCTGTTGACTAAATAAGCAACCAGCAAGTTCTCAAAAATATTGAATTAGCAAATTTTCAAATTGCATATATGTTAGATGCGAAAATACCGGAAGGACGGCTGGAGCAGATTTGGCCCGACTACAAAGGCCATTGCAAATTGGTGAATCCAGCGAATAAGCGGAAGATGGAAATCATCATTATAGGTACAGGACTAGCTGGCGCATCAGCCGCGGCTTCTTTAGGTGAACTTGGGTATAAAGTAAAAGCATTTTGTTACCAGGATAGTCCTCGCCGTGCACATAGTATTGCTGCCCAGGGAGGTATAAATGCAGCTAAGAATTATCAAAATGACGGCGACAGTGTTTTCCGTCTTTTTTACGATACAATCAAGGGAGGAGATTACCGTGCAAGAGAGGCAAATGTGCATCGGCTGGCAGAGGTAAGCGCAGATATTATAGATCAATGCGTGGCCCAAGGTGTTCCTTTTGCCCGCGAGTATGGGGGATTGCTAAGCAATAGAAGTTTTGGTGGCACGCAGGTGCAAAGAACTTTTTATGCTGCCGGCCAGACAGGCCAGCAACTATTGATAGGAGCATACCAGGCGCTGGAAAGGCAAATTGCACTAGGTAATGTGAAGATGTACAACAGGCATGAAATGCTTGAACTTGTTACAATTGATGGAAAGGCGAAGGGTATCATTGCACGAAACCTGGTAAGTGGCGAACTGGAAAGACATTCCGGTTATGCAGTTTTATTATGCTCCGGCGGATATGGAAACGTTTTTTATCTTTCGACAAATGCGATGGGAAGCAATGTTACCGCCGCCTGGAAAACACATAAAAAAGGTGCCTTTTTTGCAAATCCGTGTTATACTCAAATTCATCCTACCTGTATACCGGTAAGTGGTGAACATCAAAGTAAGTTGACACTAATGAGTGAAAGCTTGCGTAATGACGGACGTATCTGGGTTCCGAAAAAACAAAACGATACACGTAAGGCCAGCGAAATTCCGGAAGATGAAAGGGATTATTATCTTGAAAGAAGGTATCCCGCATTTGGAAACCTTGTTCCCCGGGACGTGGCATCGAGGGCTGCCAAAGAAAGATGTGATGCCGGCTATGGTGTAGGAACTTCAAGACAGGCAGTATATCTTGACTATGGTAATGCGATACAACGTTATGGCCAGATTGAAGCAGGCAAAAAAGGTTTAGCAAGCGCTTCAAATGACCAGATCATTTCCATGGGTAAAGAAGTAGTAAAGGAGAAATATGGCAATCTTTTCGATATGTATGAAAAGATCACAGGTGAGAATCCGTACGAGATACCAATGAGAATTTATCCTGCTGTTCACTATACAATGGGAGGCATCTGGGTTGATTACGAGCTACAAACAACGGTGCCCGGATTATATTCTTTAGGCGAAGCAAACTTTAGCGATCATGGCGCCAACCGCTTAGGTGCGTCTGCATTAATGCAAGGACTGGCTGATGGCTATTTCGTTATTCCATATACAATAGGAAATTTTCTTGCTGATGAAATACGTAACCCCCCGACTTCGGTAGATCATCCTGCTTTTATAGCTGCGCAAAAAGACGTAGAAGATAGAATTAACAGGTTGATGAATATTAAGGGGAAAACTTCCGTTGAAAGTTTTCACAAGCGCCTTGGCAAGATCATGTGGGACAAATGCGGTATGGCGCGCAATGCCCGGGGATTGCAGGAAGCGATTACAGAAATCAGGCAGTTAAAAGAAGAATTTTGGAGTGATGTAAGAATACCTGGTGTAGTCAACGAAATGAACTTCGAATTAGATAAAGCCGGACGTGTAGCGGACTTTATCGAATTGGGTGAATTGATGTGCATCGATGCACTTCAACGTGAAGAAAGTTGCGGCGGCCATTTTAGAGAAGAGCATCAAACTGAAGAAGGCGAAGCGCTGCGGGACGACGAAAACTTTATGTACGTAGCCGCCTGGGAATACAACGGCGACCACAACTGGAATTTGCATAAAGAAGAGTTGAAGTATGAAGTGGTGAAGCCGACTGCGAGATCGTATAAATAGTTGAATTGTTTTAGTGAAAGAGAAATTAACCATAAAAAACTTTGGGCCTATTAAATCTGTTGAGTTAGAACTTGGCAGGTTTAATGTGTTGATAGGGGAAAATGCAACAGGGAAAAGCATTGTTGGTAAACTGTTGGCCGTCTGTAGGTATTTTTCATACATAATAGACAACGAAACTTTTTTTGAACAACCGTTTGAAAAGGGTTTATATTCCTGGGGATTGATTGACGCTATTCAAAATGATTCATTTATTTCATATGTGTCAGAACATTATTCTTTTACGGCTGAACGAATAATTTTAAAAGAGATTGATAGAGATCAGGAAAGTGGAGAGCCTTTTGAAATAGAAAGACCAGCGTTCAATTTCAATTTATTCGATAAATCATCAAAGTTTGAAGCTCTTTTAAACGAGTTAGAGAAGATAAAACCTAAAGCAGAAAGGATGTATGATTTAGGTTTTGTTGATTGGACAATACCTTCAAGCTTTTTTCAGAATGATGTGGCGGTAGTTATGGCTAATCCTTTTTATGTTCCTACTGAACGCGGTTTACAATCTCTTTTTTCTCTGGGTAAAAACAGTATCCAAAACATTTCTGACTCATTATTTAATCAATTTGCAAAGTTGGATCACATTGCACGTTTATTTAAAAATGATACTTCTATTGAACCTCTTGATGTTACCTATAAAAATGTAAATGGGCAGGGTTATATCAAGAGTAGAAAACACAGCTTTCTTAGCCTCTATAATGCTGCGAGTGGATATCAATCAACAGTCCCTATTGTTCTGTTGACTAAATATTACAGTGAATTAAGAAAAAAAAATAAAACATTCATCATAGAAGAACCAGAACTAAACTTATTCCCTACTGCCCAAAATAAGTTAATGCAATTTTTAGTAGACAAAATTATGAACTATGGTAATAGCCTTTTAGTTACTACGCATAGTCCGTATACTTTGACATCTGTTAATAACCTTATATACGCTTACCAGGTCGGTCAAAACCATGTGGAAGAAGTGGAACACGTTATTGAAAAAAAATATTGGCTAAACCCTGCAGATGTTAGCGCATACCGTTTATCGGAAGACGGAACAGCTAAAAATATTTTAGACGAGGAAATGAAATTAATTGAAGCTGGAGAATTAGATGAGATAAGCAGAAGCCTAAATGAAATTTTTGATAAAATTGCAAATGTAGAATACAGTACGGTGGATGAAAATTAACTTAAACGATTTTCCTTTTGATTACGGAGTTGTAGTATCAAATCCAACTGCTAAAGAAGGTAATCGTTCTTTTACATTGGAAAATCTTTCGGGATATGTTACAAAGAAGTGGAGCATTGACAAGGTTATTTTTAAGGACGAAGTGGAGCAACGTTGTGACTATTTGATCGAAGTTCAGAAGCCAGATAAAAGCGTTTACTATTGGGTAGAATTAAAGGGAAAAGATGTTGTGAAAGCGTGTCGCCAAATTTTAAACTCTATTAGATTAGTTGATGTTTCGGAACAGGCAGAACAGGAAGCAAGAGTGATAACATCAGGAACTAACAAAATTGATATTCGTACATTAGACCATGTAAGACTTGACAAATTAATGAAAATTAAAAGAGGTTCTTTAAGAATTTACACTAATGAAGGACTGGAAAAAATATAAATAGTTGTATGGAACATTATAACATGAACCTTAGTTTGAAAATATGGCGTCAGAAGGATGCAAAGGCTAAGGGTGGTTTTGAAACTTACCAGGTGCGTGATATTTCTTCCGAAATGTCTTTTCTTGAAATGATCGACGTTCTGAATGAAGACCTGATTAGAGAAGGAAAAGATCCAATAGCATTTGACCATGATTGCCGCGAGGGTATTTGTGGTTCATGCTCAATGTATATTAATGGAAAGCCCCACGGGCCGTGGAAAGCAACAACCGTTTGTCAGCTGCACATGCGGGCATTCAAAGACGGAGAAACCGTGGTGGTAGAGCCATGGAGAGCTAATGCTTTCCCTGTTGTTAAAGACCTTGTGGTCGACCGATCTGCTTTCGATCGCATTATACAGGCAGGTGGATACATTAGTGTAAATACAGGTAATGCTGTCGATGGAAACGCCATCCCAATTGATAAAGATAAAGCCGATAAATCTTTTGCAGCTGCAGCTTGTATTGCTTGCGGTGCGTGCGTGGCCGCTTGTAAAAATTCGTCGGCAATGCTTTTTGTATCAGCTAAAGTTTCTCACCTCGCATTGTTACCACAAGGCGAACCTGAAAGAAAAACACGTGTAATTAATATGGTGACACAGATGGACAAAGAAGGTTTCGGCTCATGTACTAATATAGGTGCTTGCGAAGCAACTTGTCCAAAAGAAATCCGGCTTACAAATATTGCACGGCTAAACGCAGAATATTTATCTGCGTCATTAACCATCGACAAAGAGAATTAATTTGAATTCTTATATCGAAAAAGCCATTCTTTGAAAGAGTGGCTTTTTCATTTTAAAATCATCGTTATGGATTACGTAGTTCCTGCAAACACGAGAATTGGCCACATTCATTTAAAGGTTTCAGACCTTGATAAAGCATTGGCTTTTTACCATGATCTTTTAGGATTTCAAATAATGCAGTGGTACGGAAAATCCGCTGTTTTTATTTCTGCAGGTGGTTATCATCATCATATTGGTTTAAACACATGGCACAGCAAAAATGCTGCTCCTGCGCCTGTTAACAGCTGCGGTTTGTATCATACGGCTATTCTTTATCCCGAAAGAAAAGACCTTGCGCTGATTTTAAAAAGGCTAGTTGAAGCAAAATATCCGCTGAGCGGTGCTTCCGATCATGGCGTATCAGAGGCGCTGTATTTAAATGATCCCGACGGCAATGGGGTAGAGCTATATTGGGACAAACCGAAAGATTTATGGCCTTTTGATGAAGAAGGAAATCTACACATGGTTACAGACGCCTTAGATCTGCATTCGTTGTTATCCGAGATTAAATAGGGTTTTTTAATACAAGCTTTTGAATTTCGATTAAACATCGTTGCGTCGCATTTCGTTCGTCTGTTGCTCTTTTATCAGCCGGTGACAGATGTTAGATGACGGATGACAGACATTCTTGCTTTTTTCAATTCAGTCAACTGTCAACTCTCAACTGTCATCCATCAACTTAAAATGCATGTCCAATTCCTGGTTCAGCTTCAAACAATTCACTATACAGCAGGAGAAAGCTGCAATGAAAGTATGCACAGATGCATGCTTGTTTGGGGCGTGGGTTGCAGATACATTGAAACGTGAACGACGACAAATCGAAAATGTTTTGGATATCGGTACAGGAACGGGATTACTAACATTGATGTTAGCACAAAAAGTTGATGCAAATATTGATGCTGTTGAAATAGATGAAACAGCAGCCCAACAAGCAAAAGAAAATTTCGAACAATCAACCTACAAAGAGAGACTTCAAATAATACAAGGTGATATCAGGACCTTACAATTGGAAGCTGATTACAGCCTGGTCATCTCAAATCCACCTTTTTTTGAGAAAGACTTGAAAAGTGATAATTCAAAGCGAAATGTGGCTTTACATGGAGAATCTTTGACTTTGGAAGAATTGATAATATCATCTAAAAAAGTGCTAAAACCTGACGGCCTGCTTGCTATTCTTATTCCTTTCTCCCGCACAGAAGAGTTGGTTAGATTGGCGCGAAAATATGACCTGTATCCTCAAAAGACAGCATCGGTAAAACAGACCGAAAAGCACACTTGTTTTCGTTCTATGTTTTTATTCGATAGTCATAAAAAGGAAATTGAAACATCAGAAATCATTATAAAAAAAGAGGGTCAATATTCTCAACAGTTTATTGTTCTACTGAAAGACTATTATTTATTTCTATAAAACATTCCTGCATTGCTCTTATTCCCTCTTATTATTAAGTAGCTCTTGATGAAATTCTTTCCGCAACTTTGTGCCTTAGAGCCATAGTGGCACAAAATAATAAAGATGAATCATTTTGAATTATTCGAAATCGCTATAAGTCTTAGCCCGGATACGCAATTATTAAAGCAGAAATTTTATGCGTTAAGCAGAAAATATCATCCTGACTTTTACACGCAGGAAAACGACTTCGAGCAAGCCGAAGCGCTGGAAAAATCCTCACAGGTAAACAAAGCGTTCAAGACTTTTCAGAACAGGGACGAGACAATAAAATATGTATTGCAACTAAAGGGTTTACTGGAGGAAGAGGAAAAATACAATTTGCCGCCAGACTTTTTAATGGAAATGATGGAATTGAACGAACAGATGATGGATGCAAAAATGGATCAAGATATTGACGCGATTACGAAGCTGAAACAAGCAATTGCAAAATTTGAAGACGAGATCTATCAGCCGGTTAAACACATTGTTGAAGAATACGAAGAAGGCAAAACAACAACAGCCGAACTGCTGAAAGTAAAGGAATACTATTACAAGAAAAAATATCTCAACAGGATTTTGGCTACTATGTAGCGATGACTTAATATTGCAACCCAAAGAAAAAACGCCCGGGTGGCGGAATTGGTAGACGCAGCAGACTCAAAATCTGCCGTTCGCAAGGATGTGCTGGTTCGATTCCAGTCCCGGGCACTTAGCCCCCTCAAGTAGGGGGTTTTTTTATGCGTGCTAACCTTTGGTTTCAATGCTTTAGCCTCTGTTGTTTCCTTTCCTTTCGTCTCATTATATTTTATTTTCCCTTTTTTTGTGCCTCTATTGTAC
>JAOQAJ010000444.1 GCA_025963675.1 Segetibacter sp. | reverse complement strand
CAGCCACGGTGGAACCTTGTGTACAAAATATCGAAGTCGTGCGTAGTCAAATACAAAGTTGGGAGAACGCTGCAGCAGCAACACGGCTCTCTTGTAACCGAGCACGTGAAAACACGTTTTTATCGGTTATACCCATCGCTCAGGTTGATGCAAACGTTTGTTGTGTGTAAGAAGGCTCGGCGCTTTTACACTTAGCAAAAAGCCTGGTGGTAGTCTTTGCTGCCAGCTTTTAAAAGCCCCGATCGTTGGCCAACGGTAAAAGCTGCTGTTTAATTCTACCGTGTTGAAATTACTTTACGTAATAACCAGGTCGGTCCCAGGGCTTGATTTCGTCTGGGTACAAAGCCTCATGCCAATGATCATAGCTTCAACCTGATGTACCAATGTGAATACTCATAACTAAACAAGGTGAAATAATAAGACTTCATAGAGTCGTAGTGTCTCAGTTTGAAAATAGAGGTGTAGAAGAATTTTTGAAAGATATTTCTTCCATAGTCCTCATATAGCAATATAATTTAACTCTGTACGGCATCGGACCGGCATTAAAACTATGACTAAAAGAAGTATGCAAAGAGCAGGAAAAAGCAATGATGTTGATTTTTGAGTATGGTCAGGAACTTCTTGTGAACAAATAAGGCTGAAAGTATTTGTATCCAGCTGCTTAATGGAGTTATCGTCAGTAGTACTTGCTAACTTTTTGTCAGCACGGCCAAAGGCTACTTGTATTTTTAAAGGTACAAGTGTTGAATAATCTAAGATTACTTTCATTCAAAAAATTATTCTTTTTGTCTTCACCCTTTTTACTTTCGATGATTGTATTTATGAGTATTATACTCTTTTACCTGTATTAAAACGATTGCTATTATGATAAAAAGAACTACACAAACTCTTTTATTGGTAAAGCCATTTAAATCTTCAAAGCTCCTTTCACTTCTATTCGCAATACTTTTAGCAGCCTCCGATAGTTACGCGCACCAGATTGATCCTATTAACGACGCGTATATCGCCTTCGATAAAACAGAAATTAATATTAATACCGCCTTCAGGGAAATTAAACGGCAGACGGGATTAACTGTATTTTTTAGTAATAATCTTTTGAATGAATTGGAGACAGTTCGTTTAAAAAAAGCCCGCGTGCAGCTTAAGGCTTTATTGGATGAGGTGTTGACCAATAAGCTGATTGCCTACCGGTTGAATGGGAACGTAATTGTGTTGCATAAAAAAGAGATACCTGTTAGTTCAAGCTCATTCAATTCAATAAAAGAGAAAGCGGTTTCAATTATTGTTGGTGGGGTAGTAAAAGATGAAAAAGGTGAACCGCTCGAAGGAGTGAATATATTGGAAAAAGGTAGCCGCAATGCGACAGTAACTAACAAAGCGGGAAGATTTTCGCTTAGCGTTGCCGGTCCGCAATCTGTAATTGTAGTGTCATATGTAGGATATGTGAGTGAGGAATTAACGGTAGGAAATACTACTGTCTTCAATATTACTCTTAGCCAGTTACAAACAAAAATGGAAGAAGTAGTTGTAGTTGGATATGGAAGGCAAAAGAAGGAAACCGTAACCGGTTCTATTGTTTCTGTAGGAAGTAAAGAATTAGTACAAGCACCTGTTTCAAATATTAGTAATGCTTTGGTAGGACGGGTTGCAGGTCTTACAGCCACCCAGTCAAGCGGCGAGCCGGGGGATAATGCAGCGACTCTGAGGATAAGAGGCATAGGTACACTTAATGCCGGTGGTCAGGATCCGCTTGTAATCATTGATGGTATTCAAAGCAGTTTTTCCATCATGAACGCAATTGATGCAAACGAAATTGAAAATATAAGCGTGTTAAAGGATGCTTCAGCAACAGCTGTTTATGGTGTCCGGGGTGCAAACGGTGTTATCATCGTTACTACCAAAAGGGGGAGATCAGGAAGACCTCAACTTAGTTTTTCTTCAAACTACGGAGTTACCACATTAGCAACCAGGCTTAAAATGCTGGAGTCTTATGATTATGCCATGTTTAGAAATGAGGCGATCCGTAATGATAAGACCGCGAGTTTCAATCAATTTTTGTTTGATGATAAGGACCTGTGGAAATTTCAAAACAACCGCGATTATACAGCTGAAGAAGTGAATGCTATGAACATTCCGGCGGAGCAAAAAACCGCATTAATGGCAAGTCCTGCTCTTTATTACACCAGTCACGATTACTTTAAGGAGCAATATGGAGGGACATCGCCTCAACAACAAATAAACCTTAATATTTCCGGTGGAGGAAACAGGGTAAGATATTTTACTTCGGTAGGTCATTTTTCACAAAAAGGTGTTTTCAATAATGCTGATTACGGAGGTGCAGATATCAATTCTTATTTCAAGAGGTATAACTTTCGTTCAAATTTTGACATTGATGTGCTTAAAAATCTTAAGATTACTGCCGACATAGCAGGTCAATTTGCTACTAACGGCGGCATATTGGGTAATTCGCAGGATGGTGACATCACCGGGGCATTCAGCCGCCATAAAGCAATGCTTGTTTCAATACTGGCAGGCACACCATTTGCCGGACCAGGAATCGTTGACGGGAGATTAATTAGCGGTTTTGTAAATAATACAAACCCATTGCAGGCTAAAGGTGGGGCATCTGGTTTTTCTCCTATTACCAACCTCTTATTAAGGCCTTACCTCACAACTTCCAATACTAATCTAAACGCTAATATAAAGGTCACACATACTTTAGATTATCTTACCCCAGGACTATCACTTACCGGTACATTTTCTTATAACGATACCTATGTTAAAGGCGTCTACCGTTCTCAGCCTGTTCCCCAATATTCAACAACAAGAAGTCCTGCAAATCCTGCTGAAATACTTTACTTCGGAGGTGCTATAGGGCCGACCGCCCTCATTGATAATTATAATAATAATAAATGGCGGAGATTGTACTTTGAAGGCGCCGCTAATTATAGTAAAAATTTAAATAAGCACTCAATAACAGGCCTGCTTTTATTAAATGCACAAAAAACTTATGATCCCGGTTTGCTCTATAATGTTCCTTCAGGTCTTGTAGGTCTTGCAGGCAGGGTGACCTATAATTACAGCCAACGTTATCTTGCTGAAGTAAATATGGGGTATAACGGTTCTGAAAACTTTCCTGAACAAAGACGCTTTGGCTTTTTCCCTGCTTTTTCTGCAGGTTGGATTGCTTCCAATGAATCATTTTTCCCAAAAAACGACTTGGTTTCAATGGTAAAACTGCGCGGGTCGTATGGAGAAGTAGGAAATGATCAGATAGGGGGAAGTCGCTTTCTCTATCTTCCCAGTACCTGGTCACTTAGTGGAAGTTATCCCGGTGGATATTATTTTGGAAGTTCGAACGGCGGCAGCCAGGATCCTTTTTATGCCGGTGCAACGGAAAATAAAGTAGGTAATCCTAATGTAACCTGGGAGCGGGCAAAGAAAACAAATGTAAGTCTTGAAGTGAACTTTTTAAGAAACAGACTTTCATTCATCGGTGACCTATTCCAGGAAAAAAGGAATAATATACTTTGGCCATTAGGCACTGTCCCTGCTACTGTTGGAGCTAGTCTTCCTCCGGCAAATATCGGTAGAGTCTCCAATCATGGTTATGAAATACAATTAGGATGGGCAGATAAAATAGGAAAAGTGGATTATGGCATCAGGGGTAATTTATCTTATTCAAGAAACAAAATTGAATACATGGACGAGCCGAGTTATCCTTATGCCTGGATGAATCAGACAGCATATTCTATAGGACAATACAAAGGGCTGCGAACGAATGGATTTTATAATACCGAGGAGGAAGCAAGCAATCGACCATATTCAAATATTGATGGAAACAAGGTTCAACCAGGTGATATACGCTATGTAGATATAAATAGCGATGGGATGATTGATTCAAAAGATATTGTCCCGATTGGTTATTCAAACCTCCCCAGGTATGCCTTTAGTTCAAATGTAAATTTTAGCTATAAGGGTTTTGCTGCTTCAATACTATTTATTGGTACTGCACAAGGTTCTTTCCCACTAACAAATTTTTATCTACTCAACCCTTTCTACCAAACGAATGGAGCAGCAATGCAATTTCAGTATGATGGCAGATGGACTCCGGAAAAGGCAGCACAAGGAATTACTCCTACTTTTCCACGGGCATCTTTACGAACTTTTTCTACCCAAAATGGAGTAATGAGTGATTTTTGGTTAAAATCAACTGATTTTATTCGATTAAAAAACGTTGAGCTGAGCTATACATTCAATAACATAGGGGCTTTAGAGAGGTCCGGTTTAAAGGGAATTAGATTATTTGTAACTGGTAATAATTTATATACCTGGTCTCACCTGGTTGATGGAATTGATCCTGAGCAACAGGACTCAGGAGGTGCCAATTCAGGCTATTTATACCCCATGACACGCATCTATAATTTCGGAGTAAATATTCAATTTTAATTTATTTAGAACCCAGATTATGAAAATAAGCAGATATATAGCCATAACATTCGTTTTTGTTATTGGACTCTCAGCTTGCAAAAAAGGTTTTCTTGAGAAACCGCAGGGAAGTGACACTAATGTTAATTCTATATTCTCCACCAAACAGAAAGCAGTAGCAGCGATTGCACAGGCTTACTCTATGAGCCTGGCAGCGGGTATTGCTGGAATAGTTGATTATGATGGCAATAGAACTTACGGTTTAAGTAGCGGTTCATTAAGTCATATCTCCGGTGAAGTAAATGATGTGAAATACAACTGGGAAGATGGTTGGATTATTCAGCGAAGCGGGATGACCGCCGACGATGGAAGTGGTAAAGCCAGAAGTGATGACGGATTTAATTTCAATTTCCGGGCAATCAGGCAAAATAACCTCGTGCGGGAAAATATTGATAAGGTTAGCGACATGGCCGAAATAGAAAAAGAACAGGTAAAAGCAGAAATGAAAACTTTGACAGCCTACCGTTACGAGGAAATGTTTAAAAGGTATGGTGGAGTCCCAATAGTTACCAAAAGCCTGACGGTTGAGGACAGTATCAAAATTCCACGTTCTTCTTTACAAACCACTTTAAATCATATTGTAACTCTTTGTGATGAAGCTGCGGCTGTTCTACCTGACAATTATCCTGCGACTTTTCGCGGTCGGGCAACTAAAGGCGTTGCATTAGCTATTAAAGCAGAAGCGCTTTTATTTGCTGCCCGACCTTTATTTAACGCGGCTTCTCCTTATCTGAATTTCGGGGCAAATAACAACCTGATCTGTTTTGGGAATGAAGATCAACAAAGGTGGCAGAAGGCAGCCGATGCAGCAAAGGCAGTGGTAGACTGGTCGCTTGCAAACGGATATCAGATTATTAATACAGGCTCTCCTTTAGACGATTACGGAACCGCTGTTGCTACGCCAAGTAACATGGAAGTATTATTGGCATATAAAAACCAAACAGGGCCTGGAGGAAACGGTAATTACTATAGCCCGCAGGGCCAGAGTGGCGGAGCAAATGGAATGAGCTTTGGTCAGCTAACTCAATATTACAAAATGGACGGTTCTAACCAGAGTTGGACCGGCACCACAGCTCGCCCATATGCTGAATATGCTGCGAGAATGCAGGAGATGGAGCCGCGTTATAAAGCCTCTGCTATGGCGGCAGGCATGGACGCCTGGAACAACCCAAATGACCAGTACTGGAGCAGTTCAACTGTTTCTAATGCTTCAACATGGGAAGGTAGGGGAGGAACTGAAGCCTGTGGCCGGCGGGTGAAATTTTGGTATCGTGCAGGTAACAGGCCGTGGTTTGAATTTCCGATATACAGGCTCGCAGAATTTTACTTAGACCTTGCGGAAGCCAATAATGAATTGGGACAACCTGCAAAGGCATTGGAAAGCCTTAACGTAATAAGAAAACGGGCAGGTTTGCCTAACATCACTGAAACTAATCAAAGTGATCTTCGCAAAATTATTCAGCGGGAATGGGCTGTGGAATTTTATGAAGAAGGACACAGGCTATACGATGTTAAACATTGGAAATTACCTGATATAGGAAACGGAATTATCGGTGGCACAAAGAAGTCGTTCGTATTCACTTATGCCAACGGTAGTTATGGTTTGGTTGCTGCCGATTACAAAACATACTCAACCCAGGATTTATACAACGGCTTTTGGAATTCCAGCCAGTATCTCACCCCTTTTCCAACGACCGAGATTAACAAGGGTTATTTGATTCAAAATCCGGGTTATTAAAGTAATAAGCCAGTACGGGATGAATTTAAAATAAAATCAACATGATCAAAATATATATAAAGAATTCAGTAACTAAATGGTTGCTATTTTTTCTTATGACTTTTATTGTTGCTAATCGGGGTGTGGCACAACAAAAAAACCCGAAACCGGTAAATGATACTTTAGGTATCATTGCCGAACAACAGGAGGAGCCTGCTGTACTTTTTCCTGTTAAGAAAAGCTCTTCTACCGCAGCGGTTTCTACAGTAACAGGAGGGGTGCTATATAAAAGTTCGGTACCAAACCTTACGAATTCCCTTTATGGCCTTCTTCCAGGTTTAACTGTATCACAAGGATCAGGCGAGCCGGGAAGGGACGCTGCTACATTAGCAATACGAGGAATAGCAAGTTATAATAATCAGACTTATTCTATTTATATCGATGGTTTTCAAACTGATTTTTCCTATTTCCAGTATCTGTCTCCAACTGAAATTGAAAGTGTTTCTATTTTAAAAGATGCTGCCGCCCTGGCTACTTTCGGAATGAAGGGTGCAAATGGGGTTATTTGGGTTATTACGAAAAGAGGGCGTATAGGTAAACCTAAAGTTCAGCTTCAAACAAGAACGGGGTTTCAGCAGCCTCTGAACTTAAACAAGCCATTGGGCCCTTATGATTATGCCCGTCTTTATAACGAAGCATTCAGTAATGATAATGGGCGTGTTTGGAATCCAAAATATTCAGATGCCCAGTTGGAAGCATACAAAAGCGGCGCTGGCATTAATGTAGATTGGTACGACCAGGTGCTTAAAAAACAAGCTCCCTTTACCACTGCCGATGCTTCTTTTAGCGGGGGAGATTCTTCCGCCCGGTACTTTGTAATGCTTGGCTATTTAGGAGACCAGGGATTATATAACGTTCAATCTGATGATACCCATTCAAACGCTCAGTTGAAACAATATACCATCCGGACCAACCTCGATTTTAATATGTTTAAAATCTTTGAAGGGAAGGTCGGAATTGGGGGTCGGATTGAAGACAGAAGATATCCAAACTTTAATGGAAATGCTTTGTGGGCTAATATGGCCAGGTATCCGTCGAATATTTATCCTGTTAAAAATAATGATGGAAGCTGGACCGGAACAGGTACTTATCCTGATAATCCTTTAGCTTCCATTACTGAACTCGGGTACACTTCCACGCACGACCGTACTTTACAAGCTAACTTTAATCTAAAAGAAAAACTTGATTTTATTACCGAGGGGCTATATATGAGCCAGTGAGCCTCATTCAATACCTGGACCCGCGGAAGTTATCACGTTACTAAAGATTATGCAAGGTTCATAGGTACAGCGCAACAAACGATTCAGCAAAATACAAATTTCTCAATTTTTGACGACAGGGGAACCAATCAGTGGAATTGGAACCAGTTGGAGGCATCAGTTGGGTATAACAGGAAATTTGGTGAACATGAATTATTGGCTGCTGTGAATTATTTGCAGTATTCCTACCAGGTTGATGCTAATCAAAATGGAGCTGCAGGACTTAATATAAACTATGGTTATCAAAATGTGGGCGGAAGAATTCATTACACGGTGAATAGCCGCTATTCAGCTGAGTTTGGTTTTGCTTATAGTGCTTCTGACAATTATGCCAAAGGTAATAGAGGTGGTTTTTATCCTGCCGTTTCTGCTGCATGGAATATTTCAAACGAATCCTTTTTGCAAGGTCAAAAGCATCTTGCTTTGAAATTAAGAGCTTCTGCGGGCAAATCCGGGTATGATAATTTTTCAGGCGGCCGGTATCTTTATCAGCTATATTATGCCAATTCGGGTAGCTTTCCTACCGGTAATGGTACACCTACCTGGAGAAGTGGCTTAACCCAGGCATACGTGCCTAACCCTGATATTTTTGCCGAGCAAAGCCTTAAATACAATGTTGGTATTGATGCCAAACTGTTTAATAAACTAGACATTACCCTGGATGCTTTTGTCGATAAACGCTCCGGAATTGTGACACTCGATAATTCTTTGTTAGCTGTATTTGGGACTACTCCTGCTTATAGAAATATAGGGAGAGTTACGAATAAAGGTTTTGAAGCAAGTGTAAATTTTAGTAATAAAGCGGGCGCATTTGCATACAATGTCGGTGCAATGGCTTCATTTAATTCTAATAAGATTGATTATATGGCGGAGGTACCTCCACCATCGCTAAAAGCTGCGCAAACAGGTGGCCCAATCAGATCGACGTTCGGCTATGTTGCAAATGGATTTTATGATATCACTGATTTTGATGCCAATGGAGGGTTAAGGACAAGTTTGCCAGTTCCAAATTTTGGCGCTGTTCAACCGGGAGATATTAAGTACGTAGATCAAAACGGTGATAATAAAATTGACCAGGCAGATTTAGTTAGAGTTGGAAATTCTTATGTTCCGAAATTTACTTATTCATTTCACCTAAGCACTGCATATAAGGGATTTGATCTGAGATTATTGTTCCAGGGCGCTGCCTCCCGAACCGTCAACTTACTTGATGCTGGCCCACAAGCGATCGCTTTTGTAAATAATGCCACCGTTTATTCCATGGCTGAAAACCGCTGGGCCTATTACCCGGATCGCAGCATTGACACAAGGTCGACCGCCACATATCCCCGCTTAACAACTGCGGCCAACAATAATAATTACATTAACTCAACGCTGTGGATAAAGAACGGAGATTTTCTACGACTTCGTAATGCGGAAATAGGATATAATCTTCCAGCTACAGTACTAAGAAAATTTGGCCTGTTAAATACCCGCATTTTTGTTAACGGTATCAACCTTTTAACCTTTAGTTCATTAACGAGGAATTATCATATTGATCCCGAAACTATGTCAGGTTATACCGCGTTGAAATCATATAATTTAGGTCTTACAGTTAACTTCTAATAATAAGAATTATGAATATAAAAAACGGTTATTCGCTAATCTTTATGATTATAACGTGTCTGTTAAATAATTCATGTACCAAGCTTGATACAAGGATTGACACACAGTTAACCAATAAAAATATCGAAGGTGATTATACGAAAGTTTGGAATTTTGGTTACGCTTCCTATACTTATTTAAGAAACGGCTTTTCAAGTGTTGATGATAATTTATTTGCTGCTGCCAGCGATGAAGCCGAACAAACAGCCCCTATCTCAAACGCGCAGCTTTTCAATGAGGGTAATTGGAGTCCTTATAATAATCCTGATGAAGTTTTCAAACATCATTATGAAGGAATAAGAGCCGCGAACTATTTCCTTGAAAATTCTAACGATTATAAAAGCTTCTTAGCCTTAAACCGTGATACCATGTCTGACCGGCAAAAGCAATATAAATTAGATGTTCAGGACATTGAATGGCTTCGGAACGAAAATCGCGTATTAAGAGCTTATTATTATTTAGACCTGGCGAAACGCTATGGCGGTGTTCCGCTTGTAACAAAAACACTTTTACTGACTGACGATACCGATCTTCCAAGTGCCTCTTATAATGACATCATTAGCTTTGTAGTATCTGAAATTGATGCAGTAAAAGATAGTTTACAATCGGACTGGAGAACCTTTGATGTAGCGAAAGCCGGTCGTATAACAAAAGGTGCGGCTTTGGCCATAAAATCTCAGGCATTACTTTATGCAGCAAGTCCGCTGCACAATTCGTCTAACGATAAGTCGAAATGGGAAAATGCAGCTAAAGCGGCCCGCGAGGTAATCACGCTGGGACGTTATTCCTTACATAATAGCTATCAAAATTTATTTGTTATTGATAATACCGGTAATAGCCCTGAAACAATTTGGGATATTCGGTTGGGCGCATCTAATGCCCTGGAAAGAAAGAACTATCCTATTGCAACGCCAGGTGGCAGCAGCGGAGTTACTCCTTCTCAAAATCTTGTTTCAGCTTATGAATACAAAGGCACCCCAGATCCTAATAATCCCTATGCTAACAGGGATCCGCGACTCGGTTTCTCCATTGTTACCAATAATAGTAATTGGAATGGGCGCATAATGGAAATGTGGATTGGTGGAAGAGATGGAAGTAATGTTATTAATTCTTCCAAAACTGGCTACTATCTTAAAAAGTTTCTTAATGATAACCTCAACCTCGTAAAGAATGAGACAAAAGTTCGTAATTGGATCGTTTTTAGGTATGCAGGCATATTATTGAACTATGCAGAAGCAATGAACGAAGCTTTTGGACCTGACAATGCCAACGGATGGGAGCTGACCGCGAGACAGGCAGTGAATTTAGTAAGAAGTCGTCCCGGCGTTAATATGCCTGCAGTTGTGGCAGCCGGCCAGGGAGAAATGAGGGAAAAGATAAAACACGAAAGACAAATAGAACTTGCTTTTGAAGACCATCGATATTGGGATCTTTTAAGATGGAAAGATGCTGAGTCTGTTTTAAGTCAACCTTTAAAAGGAATAGTGGTAACAAAGAATACAGCTAACTCCTTTTCTTATTCGGAAACGACGGTAGAAAAGCGTGTATTTATAGCTCCCAAAATGTACTATTATCCTTTACCTTATACAGAAATCGGAAAATCGAAAGGAAAGTTGCAGCAAAATCCGGGATGGTAAAAAGTTATAAATATTAGTTTATCCTAGCTAGCCAATTAATAAAAATTAAAGTATAATGAAACAAATAAAAAAATCTGTAACCTTTAGTATCTTTTTTTTTACAGTCATTATTTTTGTTTCCTGTAAAAAATCGAGTGAACCAGAGTTAGGGATACCTAAGATTTATATGCCCCAGGCTGCCGTTAGAGATGGTGGTTCAACTAATAATTATCCTGTGCCCTGGAGTACCACAAATGGTACTCGAAATTATGTCTTCGACTCAGTCAATAATACGATAGAAATTTTACTGGGTGTTTATCGTCCTGCTGTTCAAAATCAGAATAGTTTTACTGTTGACGTAATTAAAAATGTCGATACCACCAATAAACTAATTGCTAACGGAACTATCACAAATGCTGTCATCCTGCCTTCCGACGTTTATTCTCTGCCTGCCACTGTTACGGTAGCTGAAGGACAAAGTGAAGCAATGTTTCATTTAAAAATAGATCGGAAGATACTAATCGACAAATATTTGTCTTATTCAGGTAAAAAGCTTGTTCTGGCGGTCGGTATTGCTAATCCATCGAAGTACGAGTTGAATAAATCTCTCACTACCACAATTATAATTATTGATTCGAAAGTCTTTCTGCCTCCTCCTCCCGTTATCAATCTTATTAAAGGAGGTGATATGGAGCTGACCAGTCAGTCGTTGTGGACTGTCTTTGGTACAGGAAGCCGTGAATTTGGTTTTGCTGCAGATAAACCAAAAGGCACGTCAGGTGGAAGTTTAAGACTATTTGGTGATGATGCAACTGATGTGAATGGAAGTATATACCAGGCTGTACCGGTAGAGGTTGGCAAGAAATATGAACTTTCGGCAAAAGTAAAAATACCAGGCGGAGGCAATCAATTTTGGTTGTTGTTTATGGTAAGTGACGTAGTTCCGGGAACGGCAACCTGGAACGAAGCAAACAATGCATTCATGGGCATAAATACCTGGTGGAATTGTGGTAAAACAGCCTTGGACGATGATATCAGAGTAGTGGGCTGTGAGGGGCAAGGCTTATTCGGCAATGGAATTGCAACTAAGGGGATTTTCACAGCGACCAAGTCGACGATGTATGTCGCAATACAATTAGGCAAATCAGCGGGAACCTTTGGAGGGAATATCTTAATTGATGATGTGAAATTGATTAAAGTTGATTAACGCTCAGTACTTACACCTGCGTTAGGAGGTGCGAAATTATTTTCTTTTGTTTATCGGTTTTCCGCTTGTTTTTTTTTAAATCCTTCAATGCTAAGGTCTCATCCAGAGATCTATCTATAAATACAAATAATATTATTTTGAAAAGAAGCGTCCTACTCTCCCTGGTTTTATTGGCAGCCGTGTTTTCTTGCAAGGTGCAAAAGCAGAATGTAACCACTACTAATTCAAAGTTGGAATATGTTAGAGTAAGTACAAAGTATCCGGCATATTTTGAAACGACAGATAACCAAACCTGGGTGCCTGTTATGATTAATTACATTGTTCCACAGGGGCAGAATGAGACTGCCGCCTTTACAACGATAGAAAACTACTTCAGGAATTTCTCGAACAACGGAGGCAATTCTATGCGAATTTGGATCAGTTCTCCTTTTCTGGAAATCGAAGATGAGAAAGCAGGGCAATACAGCCCTGTTAAATTGGCCAGGATCGACAAGTTGCTACAATTGGCTGAAAAATATAAAATCCGGATAAAATTTACTTTACAACACATCAGAACTATTAGTACGGGACAGGTGAAACAACCGTGGGCAAATAGTGCAGTGTTATCAGTGGATAATGGAGGACCATTCAAAAACATAAAAGAATATATCACTACGGCTACCGGAAAAAAATATTACATCGACCGGGTAAGAGCTTTGGCAGGAAGGTATAGAGACAATGCTCAAATATTTGGTTGGGAACTTTGGAACGAAATGGATGCAGTGGATACTAAAGATTGGTTTGGATTTACATCAGAAGTATTAGATTCGGTAAAAGCATTATTTCCGCATCATCTCGTAACACAAACGCTGGGAAGCCTTCATTCAGAAGATGCTGCAAGAAGGTATGAACAGTTTTTTACTTTGCAAAACAACCCCTATGTTTCCCTGCATCGCTATATAGACCCGGGAAAGGATTGGCAGCAGTATGACAATATAACCCGCCCCGTTGACTCTCTTGTTTATGATGCGGTACAATTTGCAAGAAATGTAGTGCATGATAGACCTGTGGTAGTGAACGAAATTGGTGCAGTTGAAGCAAACCATGCCGGTCCTTCCAAAATCTACCCCCAGGACTCGGCCGGTGTACTTATTCATGATATGATTTTTGCTCCCTTCTTTTGTGGAGCCGCAGGAACGGGTGGAATGTGGCATTGGGATAGTTATGTGCAACGTCAAAATCTTTGGCATCATTACCAGAGATTTCAAAATGCTATCAAGGGAGTTGATCCTGTAAAAGAGCAGTTTAGCCCTTTCAGCCTGGTAAAGCAAGGGGTAACTGCATATGGATTGAAAGGAAAGAGCCAAACCATGATTTGGTGCAGGAATGCTGAAAATAATTGGAAAACCGAATTCATTAATCATATTACTCCCACTTTAAAAACAGGCTTTTCCTTACAGCTTGCAGAGACTGGTAGAACCAGTGCTCGTACTGCATTAGTCTACGATCCCTGGAAGGATCAGTGGACGGCTGTAGCAATTAAAGATGGAGTTATTTCTGTGCCGCCTTTCTTAAGATCTGTCGTGATAGTAATAAAATAAAAGGTGCGTTATTAATAGGCAATTTTTTCTTCTTTCTCATAGAAATGAAAATAACGGTTCGCTCGATATTTCAGATGTTGCTTTTACCGGTTCACATTCTCTTTGTTGGAATGCTGTTGATGCAATCATTACCCGCTATTTCCCAACATTCTCCTGTTGTAGGCATAAAAGGAACTGATTTTACGCTGAACCAAAAACCTTTTGATTTTATAGGTATCAGTTTTTTCAATGCCTTGTACAATCCGGCTTTCAATTCCAATGAAGGTGCTCAATTGAATTTCCTTAAAAGATTGGGTAGCACCGGGATAACAGTCATTCGGATTTGGTCAGAATGGAATAATGATTTGGGCTTCGTCGACGTCTGCGATTCGTGCACCCTTTATTTACCAGACGGCAGACTTCGACCGCAATATTTATCGCGGTTAAAAACATTGCTAGCAGCAACAGCTTCCCTTGCTATCGTGGTAGAACTGGTTTTATTTTCATCTGAAAGCAGGAATAAGATATTGACAGATAAAGCTGCTGACAAAGCGGTAGAAGAGATTACAATAGCACTGAAACCGTACCGAAATGTTACGTTCCAAATATGGAACGAGTATGACTATCGTACCCCGGAATATTACACAATTATTAAACAAAATGACCCTTCCCGTATTGTTAGTAATAGTCCCGGTGGAGGAAGTACCCTGGGAAATGACAATGAAAATACAATCCTCGATTATCTTTCACCCCATACTACCCGGCAGGGAAAGCATTGGCAGAAGGCAGCAGAAGAGATTAAGGGGTTAATTGTAAAGTTCAAAAAACCGGTTGTAGATGACGAACCAGCGCGTAATGGAACACGAAAGTTTGGTGGTCCTGCAGATACCAGCTCTCCCTTCGACCACATCTTGCATATCTATAATGTTTGGAAAGCTGGTGGACACGTCATCTATCACCACGATATGTTTCAAACCGGTAAGGGAAGCAAAGCGGTTCCTCCAGCGGGATTACCAGATCCCAATTTCAGCGAATATCACAAAGTTGTTTTTGATTTTTTGAAACTCCAAAAACGATATAAGTAGTAGTTACAGTAAAGCATTTTCAAGAAAAAAAATACTAACGAAAGTGACGACTGTTTGTTCTCTTAATACCTATTCCACTTTTCATGATTTTTCTGCTACTAAGTCTTACAATCTTCAAATGTAGTATTGCCGTCTGATTGATATTTTAAGCAAAACTTTATTTTGAAGATGCTGCGGGAATACTTCATTTGAATAATCTCCGCCTGCATTATTCTATTTGCCACAAAGGAGCGTTTACGCATCAATGCAATGCTATACCACCCGCGGCATAGGTGTCGCATTACTTTTATGTACTTAGCGATATTGCTACTATAAAACATCGTTGCGTCGCACACTTGTACATCTAAATCAATATTGGGCGATGCACAAAATCGTCCAGCTCGAAGTATAAAACAGTAGTTCTAAGATGTGGTGACTGCCGACATATAATAAAACTTGGTCTCGGACAAATTTAGCGTCAATATACCGACACCCTTTTTTCGAAGTATTCCTGAATTAACTGCTAACCCTCGTTATAAAAAAAAACATAAAAAGATCGGGTAAAATATTCACACGAAATGGTTCTTGTAAAGACTGTAACCTTTATCCATTAGGCTCACTTGGAAACCAAAGTTTTCTCTTTGTTCCGTTTCTACAACTTCTTTAATTTGCTGTAAAATCCAGGATATTGTTCTTTAAAGTATACTTTATTCCGGTAGAAGCGTTTAAATTTTCAAGAAATTCTTTTAGCTTTCCTTTCTCAATAATACCTGAAACAAGGGTTTTTCCTATAACTTTTTTATTAATAGAAACAACTTCAACGCCAAACCATCTTTCTAGCGTCCCTGTAAGATTTTCTAACGGTACTTTATTGAACAAGTAGGAACCTTCAATCCACGACAAGACATATTCTTTGTCGAAAGGTTTTACTTGGAACTCCTTTTTAAGATCGTCGTAATAAGCCTCAAATCCGGGGCGAAGCAGCGTCGAATCACCATCAAGCGAAAATGTCTTTACTCTACCTTCCACCAATGATGTTTTTATTAAGCCATCTTCGTAGGTATTTACATTGAATGACGTACCCAATACCTGGATATTGGTTTTGCTGGTGTGGACCAAAAAGGGCTGTTTTGAGT
>JAOQAJ010000421.1 GCA_025963675.1 Segetibacter sp. | reverse complement strand
AATTATCTAAATAAATTTTGGACAGCTTCTAAGACCTCGTGCCGCTTTGTGTCCGTAGCGTCTTCGTGGTTCCACTTCAAATAGCCATAAAACAAAAAAGGCTGGCAAAAGCCAACCTTTCAATAATATTTTTTCAGAACCTACTTACATCACAATATAATCGCCTTTCTTATTCACCGATATTAAAGGCAAACGCTTTTTTTCTTCAAAATAGTCGAACACTTCTTTTATCTTAATTGCAAACCTTTGAAGGTCCTGGTTATCTTTTGTTGTACGCGCGAGATATTCAAAACTTTTACGGTTGTTGAACCTGATAGGAAATATGTGAACCGGAATAAAATCCTGGCCCTGGTTTTTTGCCTGAGCTGCTAAAATATACAGTTCTTCTATCTGGTCGTTTTGCAACGGAATACAACCGATAGTTACACAGTTTCCGTGAATATAAATGTCGCCGCCTGGTTTTACAGAATCACTTAAAACTTTATCTGACGCATTTGGATAGTTTATGCCAAGAGATAAATGATAACTGCTGTTGGGATTGAATTCGTTGATATAATAAAAGCCTTCGGGAACCTGGTAATCGCCTTCCATACGCTTCGGACCAATCGCCCCCGCCATCGCACAAACCTTGTAAGTTTTGAAGAGCTTAAAAGGTTGACCGTTCGTGTAGCGGACCCATACTTCAAGCTGGCTGTCGTATTTAAAAGAGCGAACGTAGATCTGTTTCGCAGGCCACGGCAATCCTTGTTTTGCGAACTGACTCCTAAGTGTGTCTTCTTTCATTCTTAATGCATTCGCCACTTTCGGATAAGATCGTTGAAAATCTATAAAAGAAGGCTGCGCATAAACGGCTATAGACAAAGTTTGTAACACAAAAAGAAGAAGAAGTGCGGATAATAAGCGTTTCATCATTTCAAAAATATTCTTTACTCAATGATTAACAGAAAAAGTAACGTTAAAGTATGAAAAAGACCAATTTAATTAGAATGTGTGAATTAATACCATCCTTAAATTATTTTTAGCACAATCCGCGTGAATGGTATCTTCGCCTTTCATAGAAAGAAAAATGAAAGTAGGCATTCTTGGAGGTGGTCAGTTAGGGCGTATGTTATTGCAAACGGCAGCTAATTATCCCGTTGAAACTTTTGTCATGGAAAATGATGCAAATTGTCCATCAGCTCATTTATGCCATCATTTTGTTTCCGGTAATATCCAGGATTTTGATGCTGTTTATAATTTCGGAAAAAACCTCGATGCCATAACTATCGAAATTGAAGCGGTTAATGTAGATGCTTTGGAAAAATTAGAAAGTGAGGGCGTAAAAGTCTTCCCTAACAGCGGAGCGATCAAAACCATTAAAAATAAGATTTTACAGAAACAGTTTTATAAAGCTAACCAGATTCCTTCACCCGAATTTATCGTTACTGAAAACCTTACTGACTTATATCGACAGACAGCTTTCTTACCTGCGGTACACAAAATAGCGCAGGGGGGTTATGACGGAAGGGGCGTACAACTGTTACGCACGGCCGCGGACTTTGAAAAAGGATTTGATACACCGTCGGTTTTAGAAAAAATGGTCACCATAAAAAAGGAAATAGCCTTGATGGTTGCTATGAATTCAAAAGGTGAAACTGTAATATATCCCGCTGCTGAAATGTTTTTTGACCCGATTTTAAATCTTCTCGACTTTCAGGTTAGCCCCGCACAAATTGCCCAAAACGCACTGTGGAAGGCTGAAGCCCTTGCGCTGCGAGTGGTAAAAGAGTTAAGAAGTCCCGGCATATTTGCAGTAGAGATGTTTATTGACAAAAACGATGAGGTTTGGGTAAATGAGACGGCACCGCGCGTTCATAACAGCGGGCACCATACGATAGAGGGTAATTTTAGCAGCCAGTTCGATATGCTGTGGCGCGTCATTCTGGATTTCCCGCTCGGAAATACCGATGCCATTCTTCATTCAGCGATTGTAAACGTGCTCGGGTCAGAGAATAATTCCGGACAGGCAATTTATAAAGGATTGGGTGACGTTTTGAAGCTCGACAACGTTTTTGTGCATTTATACGGGAAAAAAGAAACCAAGCCGGGGCGAAAAATGGGTCATGTTACCATTCTAAGTAACGAAAGACAGGAACTGATACATACGGCACTAAAGATTAAAAAAATGCTGTCTGTGGAAAGTGTACCTGCCGGCAATTAAAGCGGAAAAATCAACAAATTTTATTTTTGGCCCAACAAATGCATTTCAATTAAACATTTGTTGCGTCGCACACTTGTACAAAAAATCGTTGCTGAACGTATTTTTAAGAATAACCATTCCAAGGCAACATTTACATTTTAGTAGTAATTTTTACAGAGTCTATAATGAACAAATTATTAGGAACCGTTTTTCTATCTATATTTTACTCATCTCTTATACAGGCACAGGTTAGTGCTACAATTGATACTTCTTTATCCGCTAATAAAGCTACCAAGACCGAAATGCGTTATAAGGTAGGAAATGGAAAAACGTTGGTGTATTCTACTCCGAAAAAGTTTGCCTTTATAACCAATCTTCCAAAAGACGCTGCAGGCATTGTAACGACAACTTTCAATAAAAAAAGCATAAAACCTTTATTGGCAATAGCCGCTTCAACCGGCCTGTTAATTTGGGCTGACCAGCCTATAGTTGATGGAGTTGAAGAATTTTCAAACAGAATACATTTAAGTCCGGATGAGAAGAATAAAAATGTTATTGTTCACTTCGGTGGAAAAGATGTAGCCCTTCTTCGTTTTCCGGGAAATCTAAATACAGCGTTTTACCAGGTAGGACAAGGTTTTCCAAGCCTAATGATCGGTGCCGGTTTGTATACTTACGGAAAAATAAAGGATGATTACAGAGCTTTAAGCACAGCAAGCCAACTGGCTGAAGCATTTATTCTAATGGGTGTGGGAACGCAAATAGTTAAGAGAATAACCGGAAGACAAAACCCAAGTGAATCTGTCGTCCCGGCCGGAGAATGGGATTTCCTGCCTTCTTTTTCAAAATATCAGAATTACACTCCTAATTATGATGCATTCCCTTCCGGGCATCTTGCGACATTAATGTCTTCGATTACCATTTTTTCCGAAAACTATCCTGAGAAGAAATGGATTAAGCCTATAGGGTATTCTCTGTCAGCACTTGTCGCATACTCTATGATTAATAACAAGGTTCATTGGGCTAGTGATTATCCACTTGCATTAGGAATGGGGTATTTATGTGCAAAACAGGTAGTAAAAAGAAACAGGCGCATCGAAAATTCAAATGCATCCACCCAAAAAAAGGGTGAGTTAGATTACACCTTTAGTTATGTAAACGGAGTCTTTACCCCCGGCATCGTTTATAGGTTTTAATTCCCCTTTTTGTTTAAAGCTTTTATTGTCAGCGATAGCTAAAGCAAAACAAACGAAGTCCTGCCTCTATTTATCGTACCCATCATAACCGGGCATGCTTTTTTAGCTTTAATTTTTTCATCTAATATACTTATAATGAAAAAAATAACTATGTCTTTCAGCCTGGGAGCTCTTCTTGCTTTTGCTATAGGCTGTGGTGGAAACCAAACTTCTGAAACCACTACGGCTGACAGCGCAACAACTGTATCTGGTCCGAATACGGATACCTCCATCGATGCATCATCCACATCTTCAGGCACAATAGGATCAGGAAAAGATACAAGTATGGCAGAAGACCGAGAGTTTATAATGGAGGCAGCAAGTGGCGGTCTAATGGAAGTGGCCCTTGGAAAAATCGCTCAAACAAATGCCAGTTCATCGCAGGTAAAAGAATTCGGACAAATGATGATTACAGACCATAGCAAAGCCAATGCAGAACTAAAATCGGTTGCTGCAAAGAAAGACCTAACGCTTTCAGCCACACCTGCAGAAAAACAACAGAAAATGATTGATGAGCTTAAAGCAAAAAAAGGAGCCGATTTCGATAAAGCTTATGTAGAGATGATGGTAGATGATCACAAAGAAGACATCAGCAAGTTTCAAGACGAAGCAGATAAAGGAAATGATTCAGACGTTAAAGCATTCGCAGCTAAAACACTACCGGTACTGAATAAGCATTTGGAGCGCATCAAAAAAATACAGGAAGGCATGAAGAAGTAAATTGCTTGAGGGGGCAATTTTACGTAGAACTTAACAAGTATAACAAGAAGAGGTTGTCCCAATTACCTGGAACAACCTCTTTTTCTATTTATCTAAAATTAATAGGAAAAAACAGGATCTTAAAAATAATCAGAACATAAGTTCGTGTTCGCTTTTTCCGCCTCCTCAATTTCCTTGAAAGAGGAAAGAATGTCTGCTTTTCCTTTTCTGATGCACACATTATGTTCATAATGCGCGGATGGCTTATGATCTTTTGTACGAACAGTCCAGCCATCATTATCGTAAAAAACCTCTTTTACGCCTAGATTAATCATAGGCTCAATTGCCAGTACCATTCCGTCTTTCAGTTTTGGTCCGTTACCTCTCTTGCCGAAATTAGGAACCTGCGGATCTTCATGTAAGCTTCTGCCTAGTCCGTGCCCAACCAACTCCCTTACGACTCCATACCCATGTTGCCGTTCTGTATAATCCTGGATGGCAAATGCAATGTCGCCTATACGGTTGCCGTGATGGGCTTTTTCTATTCCCTTGTACAATGACTCCTTCGTTATTTTCATCAGCTTTAACACCTCGTCGCCCGGATGACCAATTGCGAAAGTATATGCACTATCTCCATGAAAACCATTTTTGAAAACACCAAGGTCAACAGAAACGACGTCTCCTTCCTTTAAAACATCATTGGTAGGAAATCCATGTACAACAGCATCGTTCACCGAGATACAGGCAGTATATGGATAACCGCGATAGTTTAAGAAATTCGGGACAGCCTTATTATCCCTAATAAATTGATCGGCGATGTTATTTGCCTGCATTGTTGTAACTCCCGGTCTCAAAAATTTGGCTACCTCAGCTATTACTTTACCAACCAGTAGGCAACTTTCACGCATTAAGGCAATTTCTGCCTCTGTTTTATAAAAAACCATATTTCTTGTTCTCGACATGTAAAAAATAAACCTGCCAGGACATGTCCTAACAGGTTTTAAACTTATTTGAATAATATTTTTAAATAGATGCCGGCGACACCTGCTGTCTTCCCTGAATTCTACCACTATCCATTAATCCATCATATTGTCTCATCATTAAGTGGGTTTCAATTTGCTGAAGAGTGTCCAGTATTACAGCCACCATGATGAGTAATGACGTTCCCCCAAAAAATGATGAGAAGGTCGAGGTAACACCTAGTCTCTGAGCAAATCCCGGCAGAATACCAACCAATGCCAGGAATATAGCACCAGGCAAAGTAATTTTATCCATTATAGCACCTATATAATCAGATGTAGGCTGACCAGGTTTTACACCTGGAATAAAACCGTTATTCCGTTTCAGATCTTCACCCATTTGCTTTGGGTTGAAAATTAAAGCTGTATAAAGGAAAGTAAAAGCAATAACCATTATGGCGTATACGATCATATACCAGAAGTTACTATGATCTCCGAAAACCTGTGCGATACCTTTTCCGCTTTCAGTGAAAGAGAATAAAGTAGGTAAAAACATAATTGCCTGCGCAAAGATAATAGGCATTACACCCGCCATATTCACTTTCATAGGCAGAAACTGGCGTGCACCACCGAACTGGCGATTACCGACAATTTGCTTTGCATAGTTTACCGGTATTTTGCGAACACCTTGCACAAGGATAATAATTCCCATAATAATCGCAATTAAAATCGCAACTTCAATAAGGAAAATCAATAGTCCACCTCCGCCTCTTGTTTGCTTTGCTCCAAATTCCTGGATAAGTGCCTGTGGAAAACGTGAAAGGATACCAACCATGATAATGATAGATGTACCGTTACCCAAACCTTTATCCTGAATTTTCTCACCTAACCACATCACAAACAGAGTACCAGCAGTTAAAGTAACAATAGTAGTAATAGCAAAATAATCTTTGAAGGCAGGAATAATTGCTTCAGCATAACCCGGCCCATTTAAATAAGCAACATAAGCACTTGCCTGGAAAGCCGTGACGATGACAGTCAGGTAACGGGTCCACTGGTTAATTTTCTTTTGGCCACTTTCTCCCTCTTTCTGTACTTTTTGTAATTGAGGAACAAGAATCGTCATCAATTGCATAAAAATGGAAGCAGAGATATAAGGCATGATACCTAAAGCCAGAATAGATGCCTGTGAAAAGGCACCGCCGGCAAAAGTGTCGAACAATCCAAGCAAACCATTTTGAGCAGCATTTGCCTGAGCACTTGCCAAAAGATTTGGATTAATCCCGGGTAAAACGATAAATGTTCCCAGACGATACGTAAATAGCAAGGCAAGTGTAACGATAATTTTACTACGTAACTCGTCTATAGACCAGATATTCTTAATTGTTTGAATGAATTTTTTCACTTGTTAAATTGAGTTGTAGGTGTTAATCTCTCTAAAACTAAAAAGACGCATCACAGATGCGTCTGGCAAATATCGCTAAATTTATTTAACAATTTCAACTGTTCCGCCCGCGGCTTCAACAGCTGCCTTAGCTTTTTCACTGATAGCGTTCACTCTGAAAGTTACTACACTCTTAAGTTCACCGTTTCCTAATATTTTCACCAGATCAGTTTGACTAATCAGACCGTTGATGTAAAGGTTTTCAGCACTGATTTCAGTAAACCCATACTTTTCAACGATATTATCTATCTGGCCCAGATTTAGAACTTTATACTCAACGCGATGTGGGTTTTTGAAACCACGCTTAGGAATACGACGTTGAATTGGCATCTGGCCACCTTCGTGCGCCATTTTGCTTTTGTAGCCCGCACGGCTTTGTCCACCTTTATTACCTTTTGTAGAAGTTCCACCTTTACCGGAAGCTTCACCACGACCTATTCTCTTCTCTTTGTGGGTTGCACCTTTAGCAGGCCTTAATTC
>JAOQAJ010000402.1 GCA_025963675.1 Segetibacter sp. | reverse complement strand
CAATTACAATCGAAGGACAACTGAGGACCGAAATGGGCAAAAAAGCCACGCGCCAGCTTCGCTCTCAGGAATTGGTGCCTGGTGTAATTTACGGTGGTGCACAGGAAATTAATTTCGCTGCTCCTGTAAAGGCTTTCAAGCCTATCGTTTACACCCCTGAATTTATTCAAACTGAAATTCAGATTGATGGACAGAAATACGTTTGTATTTTAAAAGATCTACAGTTTGACAAGGTTTCGGACGAATTGTTACACGTAGACTTTTTAGAGTTAGTGGGTAACAAAAAAGTGGTTGCCACACTTCCATTGCATTTAACAGGAACGTCTGTTGGTGTAAAGGCAGGTGGTAAGCTGGTGGTAAAGATGAAATCGTTAAAGGTTAAAGCATTGCCTTCCGACTTAAGAGAGTCAATTACTGTAGACATTTCAAACCTTGAGTTAAATGGTAACATAAGGGTAGAAGATGTGAAGGTTGAAAACATGGAGATCTTAAATAGCCCGCGTATTCCAATCGCTTCGGTTGTTTTGACCCGTCAGTTAAAGCAGGAAGAATCGACTGAAAAGAAGAAATAAGTTTTTTTCTAAAAAAAGCCCGGTCTTTAAGACCGGGTTTTTTTGTGCCTTTTTTCAAAATTGGTTGAAAAAAAGATCTTGTAATATTTATTCATTCTCTGGCTTTCATTCCAATTTTTACGTCTGTTTATGGGCGCATGTATTTTTTTGACGCCAGCATTTACTTTTCGTATCATCATTCTTGCGTCGCACACTTGTACTGGTTTACGTAATGGAGCAATCAGCATTTGTTTGCCCCTATGCTCACGATTATAAGGGAAACAATGATGCTTTGTACTTCATGGAAAGAGCGAAATGAAGAGTTTGAAACCGCATCGTTTGGCCGCGATTAGTTTGAACAGTACAAGTGAGTGACACAACGGAGTCGATTTTAGAATCAAATGTTGGCAACCACATTTTCGAAAAACAAATTGAATTTGAACTTCACAGCCCTTTCCAATTTTAATATTCGAAAGTCAGGAGAAAGGTAATTTTGGGTTATGAATAAGTTTTTAATAGTGGGCCTGGGGAACATAGGAAATGAATATGCAAATACGAGACATAATATAGGTTTTGATGTTGTAGAGGCGCTTGTAACGAAGCATAAAGGGTTATTTAAAACAGAGCGTCTGGCAGAAGTTGCGGAAATAAAGTTTAAAGGAAAAACATTAATCTGTATCAGGCCGACCACATATATGAATCTAAGTGGAAGAGCTTTTAAATATTATCTCGACAAGGAAAAGATTGAATTAGATAATACATTAACAGTCGTTGATGACCTGGCGCTTCCCTTAAATAAGATCAGGCTTAGAGGAAGTGGAAGTGATGCAGGACACAATGGCTTAAAAGATATTCAGGCTACATTAGGTACAGATAAATATCCTAAGCTTCGTTTTGGCATTGGTAATAATTATCCTAAAGGAATGCAGATTGATTTTGTACTAGGCAAATGGACCAAAGAAGAATTGCCAATTGTAAATAACAAAATCGAAAAATCTGTGGAAGTGATAGAAGCTTTTGTTTTTACAGGATTGCAAAGAACAATGAATTTGATAAATAATTTGCAGTTTGAATAATAATTTATTTTTATTACGTTATATATGTGTATTAAAATATAACTGTAGTAATCATCATTGTAAGTTTTCTTAATCAGGTTACTCGTTGCTATTTTATAAATAATCGTCTATGAAAATTTTTTGTGTTGGTCGTAACTATGCAGAACATGCAAAGGAACTTGGAAATGAGGTGCCTGAAGAACCTGTAATTTTCATGAAGCCAAAAAGCGCATTGTTACAAGCGCATACTCCTTTTTATTATCCTGAGTTCAGCAATGAGCTTCATTACGAGGTTGAGTTGGTACTACGTGTTTGTAAAAATGGTAAGTATGTAAACGAAAGACAAGCATGCAAATACTATAATGCGGTTAGTGTAGGAATAGATTTTACTGCACGAGATATACAATCTGAACTAAAGAAAAAAGGTCTTCCGTGGGAAAAGGCTAAAGCGTGGGATAACTCTGCAGTTATAGGACAATGGAAAGATTTGACACCTGAATTACTTAAAAAACCTGTTCGTTTTTCATTAAAGAAAAATGGAGAATTCGTTCAAAACGGTTTGACAACTAATATGATTTTTTCTTTTGACCAGATTGTTGCAAATATTTCTAATTACTTCTCATTAAATATTGGTGACCTTATTTATACCGGTACTCCTGCCGGAGTAGGCGAATGTGTTGTAGGCGATATATTAGAAGGTTTTTTTGAAGAGGAAAGATTATTTGAACTTGAAATCAAATAAGCTTTTGAATCAATTAATTCAATCAACCATCACTGAATATAGCATGCTTTAGTAGCAACCTTTTTCTCTTTTATTTGTATTTGAAAACTGTACGTTTTGTTCTAATGATTTCATTTGCGGTTGGCAGAAAAGAATTATAACAAAATACTAGTAATAATCAAGAGGATGTTTTCAAAAGGCTTTCAATTTTAATCTCAAATTTACAGAATGAAAAAAGCGCTGGATATTCTTTTGATAGAAGACGATATTGATGATGTTGATTTATTAAAGGATGCACTTTTAGAAAACCACGTACACTACCAGATGCAGGTTATTATGGAAGGAGATAAAGTGTTCAGCTATCTGCAAACGGTCGAAACATTACCTGAGATCATCGTGATGGATTTGAATTTACCGAAGACCGACGGCAAAGAAATTCTACAGGAAATAAAATCTTCATTTTCTTTAACTCAAATTCCTATAGTTGTTTTAACCACTTCTTCTTCGAAAGAAGATATTGATTATTGTCATAAAATGGGAATAAGTAAGTTCATCACAAAGCCAGCGACTATCGATGGATGGAACGCAACGATACACTCAATCGTGCATATTGCTAATGCGTCACAAAAGCAAGTTTCCGAGCTTAATTACTAATCGTTTTTTCCTTCAACTTTTTAGTACAGATTCTCCTTCTTTTGCCTAAAATTTTTTATGTGGCAACAAATTTCAATTAGCATAATCGCTCACGTTATCGTCAGGATAAATATTTGAAATGGAAGGTTGAATACTCTTGTGTTGCCGTACATATTTAAAAATCGCCATTACATCTTCTTCTCCTAATCCATTTTGTAGTGCTTCTTCAAAAGAGTTAATTAGTGGTCGAAACAACGGAGTTCGTAACCCTTGTTCATCTGCAAGTCTTAGATCTTTTACCAGATGTTTCAAGGCAAAAGCTGCCGTGAAATCATTATTTAATATAGCTGAAGATTTACCTTTTGTGATGCCGTTAGCTAAAGCACCTTCATTTATAATGGTTAACATGTCTTCTGTCCTGATACCATTATCTTCTGCAAACAAAACAGTTTCTGCAAGCCCTTGCAGATTTAATCCCAGCAAGTAATTGGCGGCAAGCTTAGCTGAACTGCCGGCGCCATTATCACCAAGATGAATTGACCGTTTTCCAATAACATCAAAGACAGGTTTCACTTTTTCATATGCATCTGCTGGTCCACCAGCCATAATGATCAATGTTCCTTCCTGTGCTGGTTTTATGCTTCCTGAAACAGGAGCATCAATAAATTGATTATTGCTATTCTTACAAGTATCAGCCAGGTATCTGGAAGTTGATGGAGAAACAGTGCTCATGTCGACGAAAATTTTACCACTGGGCGAATGGCTTAAAAGCCCTGTGTAAACTTCTTTTACTGCATCATCATCAGACACCATTGTAAAGATGATCGAGCTGTTATGGACCAGTTGTTGTAAGCTTTCCTGCGACCTGGCGCCTGATTGCACTACTTCTGTTTCTTTCTCCTTTGTTCTATTATAAACGTTTACGATGCCTCCGTTTCTCAGTAGGTTTTGCACTATTGCGTTCCCCATATTTCCAAGACCAACCCATCCAATAGGTAAGGTATTCATAGCATTAAATTGAATTGAATACTGCACAAATAACTATACCAACGAGTAAAATTTATAAACAAAAACCTGCTTTAAACAGGTTGATAAAAACAAATTGTTTTAAATCTAAAGTACAAGGAGGCCACATAAGGCTACCTTATCAGCCTTATATGGGAAGTAGGCGGGTTAAAGCAGGATTATTAAATGTTTTTATTTTGGGCAAAAAACCAATACCTAAAAAAAAGCCGGAAGTTTCGAATGCCGTTGTGTTCTACTTGTTTGTACGTAAATAACCTTCTTAAATCTACATTACAAGTTGGTTGCCTTTTTTTCGTTTAGGTACACTGCACCTGGAATATTAATTGTTAGTCTAACTTTTTTGCTTTTTTCTTCCATTTCGAATACAAAGACTTCATTTGATTCTACTTCCAGGGGAGCATCAACAACATACACCATCGGTATGTCTTGTCTTGGTAAAATAGTTGTCGCATTGGTAACAAACCGTCCGTTCAGCTTTTGTAATACTCCGTAGTTCTTGATGTACGACAGTTGCAATGCGCCAGGATTAAAAGATTCCGATGAACTGTTGTTTTGAATTAAAAATTTGATGAAAGCATTTTTGTCATTTACTACAATTTGTTGACACGTTAGCTTTACTGACCCTATGCTGTCGGATAAATTTAATCGTCCTTTTTCATTTAAAATTCTTCCGCTTATCTCTGCTATTCTTTCATTGTTCACACCTGTTGAAGTTGTTGTAGCTTGACCCACTGTTGGCGTTTCCGATCGAACGGCATTATTTTTAGGAGCGCTAACCAAGGTGTTGTTTTGCGGTACCGCTGCACTTTTAGAAGCAGCAGGGGAGGAGGTGCGAACGTCTGGTTGTGTCGTTGTTGCGGCTGCTTGTTTTTTAGGTAATTCTGTAACCGGTACCTTTTTTTCTGCAACAGCAGGAATCTCTTTGGCTTCTACAATCTTGCTTTGTGCTTTTTTAATTTGTAGATCAAGGCTATCGGCTTTCCTTTTTGCAAGTTCTGCTTCTGATTTTGTCGGGTTTGCGGCTACGACTTTATTGTCCAGAGTGGCTGTGTCGACTGATTTACTGTCTTTTATAGTTTTTGCGGCATTATCTAAAACTTTGTTTACACCTGTCTTTGCTTCCACTGTTGCAAGTTGTTTTGCCTGGCTAGTCTGAGTAGTTGCGGAATCTATTTTTTCTTTTGGCTTTGAGTTCTGATTTGTTTGTGATGGAGGTGCTACAGCAGGAGTTTTTTCTACGTTTAACGGATTGCTTGGAGCAGGCGGATTGTCACTTTTGGTGGTAGAGGTAGAAACCGGTGCAGGTTCTTTTTTTACACTTTGTTCTACCGTCTTCTGTGTTATCTGCGCAACAACTGGCGGAGTACTAACTGTATTTAGAGTGGGTCCACCTAATGCCTGATCAAGAGCTTTGATTTTTTGTTCAACAAATTCTTTTTGTGATTTAACCGGATTTAGGACAAGCACCCGGGAATAGAGGGCTCTGGCAGTATCATACTTCTTGTCCATAATTGCTTTTAGGGCATCCCTCATTAAAATGTTGATTTCTGCCTTTCTTCTTAAATCAAGATCCTTAAGTTGTTTTTGCGCGTAAGCCCACTTGCTATTTTCTACTACTTTCAGCATTTTAAATGCGTATGTATCTCCTGGTTTTAGCACAATTGCCTGCTTATAATATTGATGGGCCAGGTCAAAATCTTCTTTATTTAAAGCAAGGGCAGCCTTAGACATAATGAAGTCATAGCCAGTCGCTTCAACTGAATCGGTTTCTAAAGTTCCGTCAACTTCCTGTGCAACAGTTCTAAACGTTTGAAGTATAAGTAAAACACACAGAATTATTCTTGCTACTAACATATCTTATTTTGGTTTCAGGCGTTTAGGCAACAATATAAACGAATGTTGAGAAAAAGCAAATAATTTAAGAAATAATATAAATAGACTGATCGAACTAGTTTTTTTAGGACACTATTTCTAAGAGCCGCTCTAAAAAAATGGGTCTGGCAGTGGATTATTAATGCTATTTTTTCATCGATTAATCAAACGATAATGGAAGTAGGTGTCTCTCCAAAATTTCGAAAAATACCGTATGGCTTATACACTGCCCACACCTGGGTTAATCTTGACGTTTCCTGGTTTGTCAATTCCTTTTAACAGTATTGCCGCTGTGGTAGTCATACCCGTATCCAAAGATCCTCCTCTTTTCTTTCACTGGCGCGGGTTCATCATCAACTACAAGGCTTTGTTTATAATTTGCCACCAAACTTGCAAGACTATCGCGGTTCTTTTGCAGAA
>JAOQAJ010000286.1 GCA_025963675.1 Segetibacter sp. | reverse complement strand
TTTTTTGGACTTGCGAAAATATCGTTGAAAAGGCAAACAACAGCAATTGATCGGTAAATTAATGATGACAGTCTACGTTTAAACCGGTTTCTTAAAATGGATCTTTAGCAATAGAAAATCAGCTACTAATGGAAGATATTCTAAGATTGTCAACCTCAACGTTCAGTTACAATTTGTTAGGCGACTTTTCTATTATTCCCCAGCCCAGACAACAGTTCACATCCGAGACAATTGGTTTTTTAAATTCTTTGCCCGGTTTATATTAAATTGTAGGTACAAATGGTAAATCACTGCTTATGCCTTCTCATATTTACATTAGTACCAAACTTCTTATAACATCGTTTTTGATCATTATTAGTCTGACAACAACTGCTCAACCTGGTAATAATACTTATGATAAAAAGCTGGCTGACTCGTTACAGGCGGACGAGTATGGAATGAAAAGCTATGTGTTGGTGATGTTGAAAGGTGGCGCAGAACAAATAAATGATAAAGCTAAAACAGATAGCATCTTTCGTGGCCATCTTCAAAACATCAGGCGGCTTGCAAATGAAGGGAAACTTGTTGTGGCAGGGCCGTTGCAAACAAATGCAAAAGGCTACCGGGGAATATTTATTTTAAATGTAAAAACAAGTGCAGAGGCGAAAACTTTGTTAGATACAGATCCCGCCATTCAGGCAAAACTGTTGGATTCAGAACTTTATGAGTGGTATGGATCGGCCGCTCTACCCATGTATTTACCGTATTCCAAAAAGGTAGAGAAAAAAAGCTTTTAGATAGATTGAAAAAAGCCCCCGGTGATCGGCGCTTTAGATTAAGGTTTGGCATTATTCGTTGTATTATGGTTTAATCTGAATGTTCTCGAATGAACCTGTAATTTCAATTTGAGTATTTCGCCGACAGTAGTATTGGTAATTCGTGGATCTTTATCAGAATTCATACGAAAAGAACGATTTATTTTTTTTAAAAGCGGAAGCCTTTTGATCCGCGGTCTCGATGAATGAAGTAATAAATGCACAAGGGTGCGACGCAACGATTGCTTCATACCATTTACTTTGGCTGGGTTCAAAGTAAAAAATCTGTTTAGTTTTTTCTTTTTATGTGTATATGACTTTGAATTTTGTAAATTCATTTTCTGTATAAAAGCCGAAATCATGGTTTTAAATGTAAATGGTGTAAAGCACGAGGTTTCACTGGAGCCGGATGTAGAATTATTAAGTGTCTTGCGAAACGAACTTGAACTTACCGGTAGCAAATATGGCTGTGGTGAAGGAGCATGTGGCGCCTGCACTGTGCTTATTAATGGAACGCCTTCCCGGTCGTGTATAACTACTGTGGGTTCTGTTGCAGGCAAAGAGATTACGACAATTGAAGGATTGGAAAAGAACGGTACACTTCACCCGGTTCAGGCTGCTTTCCTTGAGACTGATCCCTTTCAATGTTCCTATTGTGCACCAGGCATGATTATGTCGGCCGTCGCACTGCTAAAAAACAACCCCGCTCCTACCGAAGATGCAATCATAAAAAGTATGGATGGGAACATTTGCCGCTGCGGCACTTACCTGAATATCATTAAGGCTATAAAACTGGCTTCAAAACCATAATCTATTGAAGATGGAACACTCCAACCACCCCCACTCTTTTGAACCTATGAACGACGAACTAACCGGGGAACCTGCAACTAAAACAGGACTGGATCGCCGTAAGTTTTTTAAATTATTTGGAGGTGGTTTAGCTGTTGCGTTTGTACTGCAGGATATGTTTTCGTTCGCAGGTGAAGCGGCGGCGCCCGGCACTGCGCTTGTTCCTACCAGCCAGGTTGGTGCATGGATACATATTGGAGAAGATGGAACCGTAAGCGTTTTTACGGGTAAAGTTGAAGTAGGCCAAAACATAAGAACTTCACTATCTCAGATCGTAGCAGAAGAGTTGCGTGTACCCATATCTTCTATCAAAATGGTGATGGGTGATACTGACCTTGTTCCGTTCGATGCCGGAACTTTTGGAAGTCGCAGCACTCCGCAGATGGGAGGCCAGTTGCGAAAAGCTGCCGCAACGGCGAGACAAGCAATGATTGATATGGCTGCTAAAAACTGGGGGGCAGAAGGCAAAACACTACAGGCGCTTGACGGAATGGTTATTAATCGAGAGACCAATAAAAAAATTACTTATAGCGAACTAACTAAAGGGCAACAGTTATTGTTACCGATCTCTGACCAGGCTCGGGTAACTCCCGCAAATGAATGGAAAGTTGCAGGAAAGACGGTGAAAAAAATCAATGGACAATCTTTTATAACAGGCAAACACCAGTATGTATCAGATATGAAACTGCCGGGAATGCTTTATGGCAAAATTCTGAGGGCACCTTCCTATAATGCAAAACTTGTTAGCGTAGATATCGCCAAAGCACAAGCTATTCCTGGTGTGGTGATTGTACATGACGGAGATTTTGTCGGGATAGCTGCGCCTTCGGTACGAACAGCAGCAAGAGCTTTGCAAGCGATCAACGCCAAATGGCAAGAAACGACTCAACAACCTTCAAATGCAAACATTTTTGAGCACCTGGTAAAAACTGCGTCCGCAAGTGGAGGCAGGAATGCAGGTGCTCCGAAGGGTGATCTGGAAGAAGGCCTAAAATCGGCAGATTTTACCCATTCCAAAACTTACAACATCAATTATATCGCCCACGTACCGCTTGAACCGAGGGCAGCGTTGGCACAATGGGAAGATGGTAAACTGACCGTGTGGGCGGGAACCCAAAGGCCATTTGGAGTGCAGGAGGATCTTGCAGACGAATTTAAAATACCCAAAGAAAAAGTACGTGTCATTATGCCTGATACCGGATCGGGATATGGAGGCAAGCATACAGCCGAAGCGGCATTAGAAGCTGCCCGGCTTGCGCTGCAAGCAAAAAAACCAGTCAAAGTTGTATGGACAAGAGAGGAAGAGTTTACCTGGGCATATTTCAGGCCCGGTGGTGTGATTGAAGTGAGCAGTGGAGTAAAGAAAGATGGTACTATCAGCGGGTGGAAATTTCTGAATTACAATTCCGGGGGTTCAGCAATAAATACTCAATATAAAATTGCAAATCACGAGATAGCATTTCTGCCATCAAATACCCCTTTAAAACAAGGTTCTTATCGAGGGCTTGCAGCTACTGCCAATGTTTTTGCCCGCGAGTCTCACATTACTGATCTTGCCCGGTTGATTAAAATGGATCAACTGGAATTTCGACTCAAAAATTCGGATGATGCGCGCCTGACAGCAGTCTTAGAAACTGCCGCCAAAGCTTTCGGCTGGAAAAGTTTAGGCAGGGCAACAGGACACGGATATGGAATTGCTTGTGGCCTTGACAAGGGGGGTTATGTTGCGACCTGTGCCGAGGTAATGGTAAACAGTCACAAAGAGGTAAAGGTGATTAGGGTGACACAGGCATTTGAATGTGGCGCAATTGTAAATCCCCTTCATCTCGAGAACCAGATCATGGGCTCGATCGTGCAGGGTTTGGGTGGAGCTTTATTTGAAGCGATTGATTTCGCTGATGGAAAAATACGAAACTCAAGCCTTTCAGCTTACCGGGTTCCCCGCTTTAGCGACATTCCTAAAATTGACATAGTGATGATGGATCGAAAAGACCTTCCCTCAGCCGGTGCAGGAGAAGCTGCTATCATTGGTATTGCACCCGCCATTCGCAACGCTATACTTGATGCTACCGGTAAAGGCCTGACTACTTTACCATTAATTCCCAATGGGGTGTTGACGTAAAATTTATTGGATTAATACGGGAAGATTTGAGGAATTCTTTTTGTTACTGGCAGCTTACCATCAGTTAGCATTGTTGTGTCACTCACTTGTACTGTTCTGCTATTTGCAGCAATAGCCCCTCGCCTCATATACCGTGTATTTTCCTGGTTTCGCTTCGGGTTTTAGCGAAGGAGCACAAAGGACAAGAAGGTTTACACAACGAACACCGATAATCATCATACCAGATTCGCAAATAAATATTTCGCAAATTTTCGCCGGCAAAAAGCAATGAATAAAAGCGATCACTATCGGTGAAGTTTCAATACTGCGTAGCATTCATTTTTATAAATTATTGACAGGTAAAAGTAATAAAGTACATTGCTTCAACTAAAACCTTAGTTGATGTTATCAGTCCCACATAAATTGGTCAGCATTCTGTTCTTTCTATCAATATTTACTTCTGCTTCCGTCGCTCAAACTAGTGAAGAGCAGGTCGATAAAAACAAAATATCAGAGTATTTTCAGAATGAACAATATGCAGAAGCAATTCAATATTTGGAAAGTAACAATGTGATTCGATCTACTGATATCAATTCTATAAATGCCCTCGGTTACGCGTACTACATGTCGGAAAACTACTTGCTGGCGCAAGAAAACTATTTGAGGGCTCTTGCTTTAGACTCATTAAATTTTACAGCAAACCGGTATTCTGCTCTTATAAGTCGCGAGAACAAAGATTACGGAAAACAGCTTTTTTATTACCTGCGTTTATTGCAAATACAACCTTCAAACGGCATCTTGTATAAGTTGACAGGAGATACATATAAACTCTTAAAAAATGATGACACTGCATTGCTCTTCTACGCTAAAGCATATCATTTCCAACCAGCAAATACAAAAATTACGGTTGCTTACATTGAAAACTTATTAGACAAAGACTCGTATACTACAGCAGATAGTGTTACAAAAGCATTTTTAGAAAAAGATACCCTGAACGCTGCTGTTATGAGGTTAGCCATCCGGTCATTTACCACTCAACGAAAAATGGCTGATGCTGCAAGATTTACTAAAAACTGGTTATTGACGGGGGAAATAGAGCCAAAAACGACTGTAAGCCTGGCGCAAAGCAACTATGCAATTAAACAATATGAAGCTTGCTATAAAGTTTGCAATAATTTGTTGGAACAAGGAATAGAAACCGAAGCTTTATTCTATTATGCCTCACAGGCAAAGTACAAATTGAACGAATTCATAAAGAGCTCAGAGCTTTTGAAGCAGTGTTTAAATCTTGCCATTTCTAAAAATACTAACCTGTATTATTTTTCCCTTGCTGATAATTTCGAGTCTTTGAAACAGTATAAACGAGCCATTGCTTCATACGACACTGCCTATTATCTTTTTCATGACCCCTTAGCTTTATACAATATTGGTCGTTTATACGAACAAGGATTACAAAACAACAACACAGCCCGGCAGTATTATAAAAAGTACATGGCATTAGCGAAACCGAAAACTAAAGACGAACAACGGGTATATGCTTATGTGAAAGAATTGCTCAAAGGACAGGAACGGAAACAGAAAGAAAATCAGTAGCAAACATTGCAGTGCGATAAGCGAATGATTACCGGTATGATGCCCCGTAAAGACCTTTCCCTCAGCCAGTGCAGGAGAAGCTGCTATCATATTGGTATTGCACCAGCCATTCGCAACGCTATACTTCATGCTACAGGTAAAACATAGCCACTGCCAATATAAAATTATTTGATGTAGAAAGCAAGGGAACGAAGGCTTCTGCCTGCAAAGTCGTGTGGCGTTTAACGTCAGTACGAGTCGACGTATTAAGCAAGTTAGTTGTTGGACTTCAACTTCAACAAATGGCAAATAAAATAAAGATGAGCAACGGGTGTATCCTTTACCTGTAATCCGGCTGATGTAAGCCTACCTAATTAAAATTCTAAAAATTTTCTTTCTGCGATAAAATAACAAAATACATTCAGCTACTGTTATCACCTTTGTATTTTCAAACTGATTTATGCGTTTTATCAGAAAAAGGTTAGTTATTGTTATTCTAATCCTCGTTGGATGCAGTAGCATTGCGGCCATCACCATTAGTAACGAGCCGTTTAAGGAAGGAGTATTTATCGAGCCGAGCGAGCAAAAGCCAGGAGACAAACAAAAGGGTTACGACTATCTTGTAAATGGCGATTACCTAAAAAGTGGATTGGGATATAATTACTATGTTTTATTGAATGGCAAAGACAAGAACAACTTTCTGGGAAGGACCGGCAAAG
The DNA here is from genome assembly GCA_025963675.1 of Segetibacter sp. Lineage (GTDB taxonomy): Bacteria > Bacteroidota > Bacteroidia > Chitinophagales > Chitinophagaceae > Segetibacter. The sequence goes on along the minus strand of JAOQAJ010000286.1, from coordinate 5,620 downwards.
CGGCAAATGTTGGCTATAACTTCAACCTGATTGAAACAAAAAATTCAAAAAATCTTGTAGTACCTAATTGCCTGCAATGTCATGGCCAGGTGTTCGGCGATAAGCTCATCATCGGTCTTGGCAATACCTTTCTTGATTTCACAAAAGCACCCAATAAAGATGATGTGAAAGGAACAATTGCCCGGCAACTAATGAAATTTATTGCTCCCGGTCAATACCAGTCATCAAGGGTCATGATAAGATCGTTTAGCACGATTGCACCTTATTTGCAAACAGAGACCAGGGGGGTAAATGCCGCAGACAGGCTAGCAACTTTGCTGGTCGCACACAGAAACCCTGAAACGTTGGAATGGAGTGACAAGCCACTACTTGACATACCCGATGAAGTAATCCCAACTGATGTGCCTGCATGGTGGTTGCTTAAGAAAAAGAATGCCATGTTTTACAACGGATTTGGTCGTGGAGATTTTGGAAAGTTCCTAATGTTAAGTAACCTGCTTACCGTTAAGGATACTTCTGAAGCTGCCGAAACATTTACGCATTTTGGAAATGTCCTGGCTTATCTTAAATCAATTGAACCACCTAAATATCCGCATTCTATAGATGCCACACTTGCCAGCAACGGAAAGGCGTTGTTCGAAAAAAACTGTAGCAATTGCCATGGAACTTATGGAGATAAAGTAACCTATCCAAACCTGCTGATCCCTGCAAGAATCATCGGAACCGATTCGCTTTTATTTAAGGCAAATTACCAAAACTCACAATTTATTGAATGGTTCAATAAAAGCTGGTATGCAAAAGGAAGCTACCCGGCCCGGTTACAGCCATTTGATGGCTACATTGCTCCCCCGCTGGACGGCATCTGGATCACTGCTCCATATCTTCACAATGGCTCTGTACCTACACTTGCAGCTTTGCTTAACAGCAAAGAAAGACCAAAGTATTGGGAAAGGGATTTCAAAAACGCAGCATATGACTATGAAAAAATAGGCTGGAAGTATGAAGTAAGAAATGAAGCCAATAACAAAACGACATATAATACCGATAAACCCGGCTATAGAAATACTGGCCACACATTTGGTGATCGACTGTCAAAGGATCAAAGAAATGCAGTTATAGAATATTTGAAGACGTTATAACAGGGTGAAGAAATTCTCCCCTACTCCGTTCTACTACGAGAACAATTCCATTTCAGCTTTACCCAACCCGTCCTGGGTCGTATAAAAAGGACGTTTTTCAATTACATAATGTGCGTCTTCGGCAATGCCAAGCGAGTGATAAATGGTTTGATGAATCTGATCAATAACAATTGGCTTCTCGATAGTTTTACACGGCCGTTCATCTGCAGTTTTTCCATACACCTGCCCCTTTTTTATACCACCGCCAAACATCAATATAGAACCGCCATCAGTAAAATGGCGATGCATCCCATAATTCTTCAACTCGTTTATAACATCCGGTTGCTGCACCTGCTCCTGCACCTTTAAGTCTGGCCGTCCCTCCACCATCATATCGCGGCTGAATTCACTTGCTAAAATAACCATGGTGCGATCAAGATGACCTGTACGATCGAGATCCTTAATCAACTGCGCAACCGGCCCGTCGATTTGCTTCTTCATATCAGCAAGGCGGGTGTTGCCATTCTCATGCGTATCCCAACCTTTAAACGGTTCATATTCTGTTGTTACGCTTATAAACCTTGCGCCCTGTTCAACCAATCTTTTAGCCATAAGACAACCTAAACCAAATTTACCTGTATTGTATTTATCGTAGTTCTCTTTGGGTTCTTTGGTAAGATCGAAAGCTTTTGCCTCAGGAGAATTCAAAAGTATATAAGCCTGTTCCATCGATCTTTTCAATGATTCCTTTTGGTAGTCACTGCCATATTCACCTATCGGACTTTGGTTTACAAGCTCCTTATATAGCTGGTTGCGCCTTTCAAATCTTTTATAAGACATGCCGTCAGGCGGCTGCACACTCTCCAACCCCGCGGTAGGGTCAGGTATCATGAAGGGACCGAATTCGTTTCCTAAAAAGCCGGCACTATGAAATGCTTTCAACTCCTCGCCTTCTCCTAAAGTCAACCGCTGTCCAATGTCGATGAAAGCAGGAATAACGGGATTTTTGGGACCTAATTCTTTAGCGATCCACGCGCCAAGATGCGGTGCTGCAACAGATTGGGGCGGCTTATAACAGGTATGCCAATGGTACTGATGACGTGAATGTAAAATAAAACCCATGTCCGCAGCAACATAAGATCTTATGAGCGTTCCTTTATCCATAATCTTTCCAATCGACTCAAGTCCTTCAGAAAAAGAAATTCCATCCAGGATTGTCGGAACTGGTTTAAAGGTGCTCAATACACTATTGGCATCCATGCCCGGTGTAAAAGGTGTATATCTCTTTGGATCAAATGTATCGGTGTGGGCCATACCACCGGCCATCCAAAGCAAGATAACCGAGTCAGCGGTTGCCTTCGTCTTGCTATTGCATGAAGTGAGCAAGCTGGTTACGGGCGCGCCCGCAGCCATAGCAGCCAATGTTGCTGCACTTGTCTTTTTTAGAAACTCTCTTCGGTTCCAATTGGTTGCCATGGTATCTATTTACAATGGGAAAGGGATAAGTAATTTACGCTTTTCATCGGCGGATTTGCAATCTGGTCACTTTTTAAATTGAACTTTTTCAACATAAATTTCATCAGTTGATAATTTGGAATTCAGGCAGGAGCAAAATCGCCCAGAATAAATCTTGTATCCCTTCTGATTTGGCCGTTGGTCCAAGCATTTGTTTCGCAACTGCAAACTCTTTTTGTTGTGGATCACGTCCTAACGCCTTCCGGTAAATTTCTTTAATCAATACATCTCCTTGTCGATACTTGTTTCTCCAGTTCTCTGCGCCTCTTTTAAGCACTGCATTAAATCGTTGCCCGTTTGTTAATTCAAGCGCTTGCAACAAGTTTGCCTGAGACTCGCGATACGTAGAAACAGTTTCCCTATTAGGTCGACCGAGAGCAGTAAGAAAGCTATTATTCATTACCAACGATGCCCGGGGGTACAATAAAATTGATTTGTTCGTAAAGAGTTGGTAAGCGATTAGTCTTCCTGCTTCGGTTCTTTCCTGGGCAAGTTTCTTTGCAGCTTTTCTTTTTTCGGCCGCCAGTTTATCTGCTATTTCTTTTTGGGCTGCTGTTAGTTTAACTTCCGGTTTGTTGTTGACGGGTTTTGCAGGAATCGCTTTTTCGACAGGTTTTTCTACAAAAGGAATAAAACTAACAACTGAATCAGGAAACATCGGCGCGACAATCGAACTAACAGCATCAGAAAACTGCTCTGCGCTCATTCTCCTTTTCAACATGCCTTTAAACTTGTAATCTTTGGCAAACAACTGGTTTGGTTCTTTAAAGCCAACGGAAGGTAATTGATACGTTTGCGATGTAGTTATCAAGTAGATCAATTCTTTTAAATCAGATTTATTTTGCTCAAAATTGAAGGCAAGCCAATCCAGCAAGTCCTGGCTCCACGGCTCATTATCCATCAGATCAACTGGCTCTACTATACCTCTTCCCATCAATTGCGCCCATATGCGATTGACAATTGTACGGTACAGGCGACCATCTGCCGGCTGCACCATTAGCTCTGCCAGTTGCTTTTGTTTTATAGCCGCTTTTGCTGCACTGTTAACTGTGCCGAGTTCTTTCCAAAGAAGTTTTGCGTTTGTATACTTTCCTGAAGGCTTATCACAACGGTTTATTTCAAGTGACGAATCTGCGAAGATGTTAGCAAAGCCGTAGGCGTCTTCCAATTTCCAATCGCTGATAAAGCTGTTGTGACAGGAAGCGCATTTTAAGTTCAATCCGAAAAAAACCTGCGATACGTTTTGTGCTGCCTGCATTTCTGTTCGCTGGCTGGCATTAATAACTCCCCGCCATTTTATGCCTTCAATAAAACCTCTCGATTCTTTTTCAGGACTAATCAACTCTTTTACAAACGAGGTATAAGGCTTATTGCTTTTTAAGGATTGATACAACCAATTAGAAATGTCAAAACGTCCCCCTGTTATGTAACCCGTTCCGGTATAATCATTACGCAATGCATCATTCCAGAAAGTGAGCCAATTCATTGCATAATCATCGTTTCTGTTTAAAAGCTGTCTTACCCACACAGCTCTTTTATCTGGTCTTGGATCTTTTATAAAATTGCCAATATCTTCCGGTGATGGAATTAGTCCAAGTATGTCGAGGTAAACCCTTTTGAGATATGTTTTATCATCAACCGCTGCCGGCCAACTTATTTTATTCTTTTTAAAATATTCGTTCACCCAGAGGTCTACTGGGTTGTGCATGTTGCCTGTAGCAGGTGGAAGCGGTGGATTTCTCGGCTCCAATTTAGCGACGCGATAGTTTGTTTCCTTATCTGTTCCCTCGGGGTAAGGTGCACCTTTCTGAATCCAGAATTTAATTATTGCGATATCTCCTTCAGATAATTTTTTACCTTTCGAGGGCATCACATCCTTATGATTTGCGGGTAATGAAATTCGGCGGAACAAATCGCTTTTGATAGGATCGCCGGCAACAATCACAGGCCCATCTTCACCACCTTTAAAAATCATTTTCTTACTATCTAACCTCAATTCACCTTTTATTTTTTCAGGCCCATGACATTTATAGCAATTGTGGGCAAGAATAGATTTTACCTGCATATTCAGCTCCAGTTCCTCCTTTTTATTCAGTTTTACAGAATCATCTTTAAATGCTGCAAAATCAAAATTGGTAGCAGGAGTTGCTTCATAGTCATTACTCCATGGCAACGAGGATGAGATGTAATCAGTACCATGCGTTAAGGAGGCACCCAAATGGCCAGTGACACTAATTGCAATACCAACCACGAGGATAAGGGCCCGATATGGTTTTATTAAATTGGACTTGTTTTTTTTTACAACGTTAAAAAGTAGAAACAGGCTGGTTGCTCCCAATACGACAGCACCGATACTTGTCCACTGATGGAAGCCTAAAACATCTTTACCGTAGTCTCCATTTCTGGCAAGTAGAAGACCAAAAACAACAGAAATAATTGCAGAAAAAACGCCTCCAACAAGTAACAGATTAATAGCGGGTCTTAGTTTAGAATGAAAACGTTTAATTGTAGCGAGCTCGAGTATGGCGACAACTATGAGTAAGGTCAAGGGAAAATGAACGGCCAAAGGATGCAGACGACCTAAAAAGTTCCAAAGCCAGAACGAGTTACTTGAAGATGAAAGTGGAACATCGCCGGAAGCAGCCAAAGGAGCATCACCAGCGAAAGAGTTTATAATCAACAATGGATTTACAATAAATACAAATATCAGCGTTAAGACGAATACCTTTTTCTTAAGAATCAACCTTTTAAAGTGCTTTTCCATTTGGCTTGAATACTTCATTACAATCGAATCAACTCCATTTAGAAATGGATGGAAATTGAAGATAATAATCCTTTTGCGATTTTTTGATTTTGTGCTGACGCTTTATTATTTTTTACTGCACGGATAACACTGCGTCTTCCCCATGCTGTTGAAGGCTCTTTGTACCAAAGCTTCAGGTTTTCGATCCTGCTTTCGTGTTGGAGACGAAACATCAAAAATGGCA
>JAOQAJ010000378.1 GCA_025963675.1 Segetibacter sp. | reverse complement strand
CATAGTTAATAACTACAAGAAGCCTGTACAGTTCGAGACAGACGATGCCGTCGATTAAAACCGCGGAATTGATAAAACTCCTTGTTGAAAATTCTTTTGACTGACTATCCAAATAGGGCAAAAATTTACAGCATCAACAAAGGCTTTTTAAGACATAGGCGATACTATTACCCTTTTTACATTGACTGTAAGAGTCAGTCAATGCAAAGAGTCAACAAAGCTAAAGTTGAAAATAAAACAATATTTGAATAGGCAACAATGCATGGTGGATATATTGTTATTGGAGTGATTAAGGTATGTTATAATACTTCATTCTTTGCCCGTATAATTTGCGCAGCAATACTAACTGCAATCTCTTCAGGCGTTTGGCTATTGATAGGTAAACCAACGGGCGCGTGGATCTTTTTCAATAATCCTTCATTGATACCCTCTTTCCTATAATCCGAAAACATCTTTTCAATCTTCTTTTTACTGCCAAGTAAGCCAAAGAACTTGAAGTCTTTATCCATTAGAGACCGTACAACAATGTCGTCTGTTCTGTATCCAACAGTCATTACGACAACATAATTATTGTCATCAGAAGGTATCAATGTTTTTAATTCTAAATAATCGTTAACAATAGTTTTTTGATGAGCATATTTGTTATCTAAAAACGTTTTCAAGTTCCCTCTGTCGTCATATAAATGAATATAAAAATCCATTGCACTCATTAATTCGGATAGAGCTAAAGCGCAATGTCCCGAACCAATTATGTGCAGATTATTTTTGTAGCCGATTTGTTCCTCGTATACCCAGTCATCCAGTCTATCGTCTTCGCAGTGGAAATGAAAATCTTGTTCAGGAACTTCTTCGTCAAAAAGAATTCTTTCCTTTGATAATATTAACTTCCCCGTTCGATTAGTCTGAATACAATTAATAATTTCGTTTACTGTATTACCGTCAGTAGCCTTTACTTTATACAGCACGTTGCTTTGTTCGCCGGAACAAATCATGCCACTTTGAAATTTTGACGACGTTTTATCATGGATTTGTTTATAAAAAATCTCATGCTCATGATCGTTTTTTAAAGTTTCCTTAGCCATCTCCACAAACTTATGCTCCATTATGCCGCCCCCAATGGATCCGTGCATTTCACCTTTTGCATTTATTGCCATAAAAAAACCGGCCCTTCCGGGGCTACTGCCTAAGCTCTCAACGACATATAATAACATTACTGGAATGTTGTCGCCCAGGCTCTTACTAATTAATTGCCAGACTTGTAACTGCTTCTTCATCATTTCTTTTGCTCACCGTTGCCGACGGCTGTGGGTTAGAATACAGGGCTAGTAAAGTTTTTTCAGGAGTCATTGGCGCGTCAAAAGGAATAACGGCTGCGGGATTAAAAGCTTTGATCGCATTCCGCAAAGCAAAGTAAGCGCCAATACCATACATAAAGGGCGGCTCGCCAACAGCCTTAGAACGAAAGATGGCCAGGTTATCTTTATCAGTCTCAAGAAAATTGACACTGATTTCTTTAGGAGCAGAGTAGATATCAGGAACCTTGTAAGTTGACAAAGCATTTGATCGTAACCTGCCTTCTTTGTCATAAATAATTTCTTCCATCGTCATCCACCCGATACCCTGTACGATGCCGCCTTCAATTTGTCCAATATCAATTGCAGGATTCATACTTGCACCAAAATCATGAACGACTTTTACAGCATCAATTTCGTAAATACCCCTAAGACAATCAACAGTTACAACAGTTACTGCAGTGCCGTATACATGATAAGCAAACGCATGCCCCTTTTCTTTCGCTTTATCAAAATAAATTTCCGGGGTTGCGTAGTTTGCATGTTCAGATATTCCAACCCTTTTCAGGTGAGCTGTATTAACTAACTTTTTCCAATCTAAATCTGTTTTTGAATTATTTACAAAAACGTATTCATCCCTTATTTCAATAGAATTTTCATCAACACCTAATTCCTCTGCAGCCACTTTTTTTAAGCGTTCCAAGATTCGGGTGCAAGCTAAATAAGTAGCCTTGCCATTTAAATCAGCAGTGGCGCTGGCGGCTGATGGAGATGTATTTGCGATACGTGAAGTATTGGTCGTTTGTAATTTCACTCTATCAGGATGTATCGAAAATACTTGGGCTGCTACCTGCAATATTTTGGTATTTACACCTTGCCCCATCTCAACTGCTCCCGTGCTTACACTTACACTACCATCAAAGTATACATGTACCAGCGACCGAGCCTGGTTCATCGCGGTATTGGTAAAAGAGATCCCAAAACAGACCGGCATCAATGCTATCCCTTTTTTATAAATTCTATTTTTACTATTAAAATCTTCTATATCCTTTTTAATCACGTCAACATCATATATTGTTTCCACTTTGTTCCAACATTCTGCTGCTTCGCTTACTGCCTTTTGGCCAAACGGAAATTCATCTCCTGTTTCAATCAAATTCTTCTTTTGAATAACAGATGCATCTATCCCTAAAGCCTCTGCGGCTTTTGCGATCGCCGACTCCATTACAAACATCGATTGCGGTCCGCCAAAACCAC
>JAOQAJ010000320.1 GCA_025963675.1 Segetibacter sp. | reverse complement strand
TCGTGCACTTTACCAGTTAATTCAAGGGTTTCCATTAAACTAAAAATTAGGCGGCAAAAATAGGATAATTAAAGGAAAATGCCAGTTTGGCAGAGAGCTTATTTGTTATTTTCACTTTTTGTAAAAGCTGACCAGAAGTACACAAAGGACACACGAAGTACGCGATGGTTAGCATGAATCAGGAGGTTCATCTTTGTGTCCATCCTGCTTCTTACAGTCCATCCCGTTCCATTTCACCTAAAAACGATGTAAGGGGTGGGCGCCTAACAAAGATTAGCCGTACAAGTGCTACGGTGAGCACACAAGTTTTTTGGAACACGGATCTCACAGATAGAGAGGATTAGTCAGATACCCAGGTACGAAAACCTGAACAATCCGTTTTAGCCGGAAAAACAGAGTTAGCAAAGTGATATTACCAGGGAAACAATTTAAAAATCGGTTTTTATCAGTTTGATCCGTGTCATCCGTGTTCTATTGTTTTAAGAAAAAAGATGAGTACACACGGTAGGTACAAGTGAGTGACACAACAATGCCCAATTTTAGTTCCAATGCTTGTCTCCAAAAAAATAAAAAAAGCTATTTCGCGGCTGTATTTTCTGTCATCGACTCCCTGCTGAAGGGTCTGATGATGAGCCGACTCGGGCTGTTGTAAGTAAAATACCTTCCGACCCAGGTAAGAAAAACAGTTATTTTATTTTGGTTGCCTAACAGGGAAAATACGTGTACGAAGCACCAGATGAGCCAGGCGAAAAAACCTGCCAATCTAAGCTTTCCAATATCAGCCACTGCTTTGTTCCGTCCTACAGTAGCCATTGAGCCCTGGTCGTTATATCTAAAAGGTATTGTTTCTTTTCCCTCAATTATCGCAACGAGGTTTTTTGCCAGGTGTTTCCCCTGTTGTAAAGCAACCTGGGCTACACCAGGATGGCCGTTCGGCCTGTCAGTGGTAACTACAGCGGCGACATCACCAATGGCGAAAATATTATTGTATCCTTTTACTTTATTTATTTCATCTGTTTGTATTCGCCTTCCTTTTACAATGTTTTCCGGGTTTATGCCTTCGGGAAACTGTCCGACCACACCAGCTGCCCACAAAACATTTCTGGTCCGCAGCACCCGTCCATCATCTATTGTCAACAGCTCGCCGTCGAAGCTCTGTACGTGTACGTCGTTGTAAATAACTACCCCCATCTCCTGCAGGTACTTCTGCGCCTTGGCCGAAGCTTTTTCAGACATTACACCCAACACTGAAGACTTTCCTTCCACCACGAATACCCTCATATCGCAATCATCCAGCTTTGGGTAGTCTTTCTCCAAAATGTGATTTCTAAATTCTGCAAGTGCTCCTGCAAGCTCTACACCTGTCGGGCCGCCGCCAACAACCACAAAAGTCATCAGTTCTTCCTTTTCCAGCGCATCTTTTTCAGTCAAGGCTGCCTCAAAACTTTGCAAAATCATACTTCTGATATTCATCGCTTCCGGTACTGATTTCATGCCCATCGAAAAATGTTCTAACTGCTTATTACCAAAGAAGTTGGTGTCGGCGCCGGTAGCAAGCACGAGGTAATCGTACGGAATTTCACCTATTGTCGTATCAAGGGTATTTTTTTCAGTATTTATTTTTAAGACTTCAGTTAGTGAAAACGCAAAGTTCTTTTGGTTTTGAAAGATCCTTCTGAGGGGAAATGCAATTGTTTCAGCTTCAAGCGCACCTGTTGCTACCTGGTAAAGCAGCGGTTGAAACGTGTGATAATTGTGCCGGTCAAGCATTAATACCTCCACAGGTTTGTCTTTCAGTTTTTTTGCCAGCTCTAATCCTCCAAATCCTCCACCTACTATTACTACCCTGGGTTTTTGAGTGTTTGTTGCCATTAAGAGTATGATAATAAAACAGTTACTAAAAAAACTGAACCAGCGACAGCAACAAATTAGTTTGTAAACTTTTCTAACATTTCAAGCAAAGGTTTTAGCTTCCTGATCTCTTTTCTGTATGCTTCAAAAAGCCGCCAGCCATTGTCGTTTAATTCAATGTCATTTGTATCAAGGTTCCATTTCCCATAATCATGACTTTCATTTAAATGCTCATTTCGGCGAAATCTAATATTTACCACGGCACCGTCTTCTGCAATAAAAATTATTGTAACCATTGATTTCTTGTTTCAAAATATCCGTTTTCCGCTGGCGCAAAAGTTGCAAATGTAGTTTTAAACCGAAATATTATGCAATTTCAAGAGGAAAGAGATCTGCCGAAATACAGCCAGGAAGAAGAAACAAACTCGCCTGATATAATTGAACAAAATGAAAAGGAAGAAGCCGAAGATACAGATCCACCGTTAGATGAAGAAGACCTTGAAGAAACCGGATTGACCGTGGAAGAAGCGGATCAGATTGAATGGGAACAACCCAAAACCGGTTCGTCAGGATCAGAAGAAAAGGATATTACAGATTGATGTGAAGCACTTAAAGCCGTGCTTGGTATTAAAAAACCGATTTTGTTTGATTCTTTTTTTGTGGCCCTCATTAGCCATACATCAACTTCTGTTGCGACGCTCCGTTCATCTTTTTCTTAACTATGGGCCTTTATCATGTTATTAGTTTATCCAATCCGGCACTATCAACTTGTTTTATAGGAACTGATAACTACCACTTGTAAAAGCATTAGTAACTTTGAGAAAACAAAAAATAAAAGATGGGAATTTGGCGGCAAATAGCGGAGTATTTATACATAAAGAAAAGAGATCCAAATCAGCCCCGCACTCAATGGATGAAGTACATGCACGGTATGAACCGACTGTCGATACTTATATTTTTGATAGCGATAATTATTATGATTATTCGCCTGGTTATAATTCCTTTGTTTAGGTGATTTTTTAAGGCAAATTAGAAAAGTGGTTAAGCCGTTACTTCTAAAGTTGCACCAATTCCCCGGTCCGTGATAGCATCACATTGAGGTTTTAAATCATCATAACTGCCTTTTTTTACAGCATATTTTCCTTTTGTATGTATTAACATTGCGCATTGCTCAGCCTGTTCCTGCGAATGGCCACATACCTGAATCAAAGTTTCAATCACCCATTCAAACGTATTGACCTCATCATTCCACACAATAATCTGGTATACTTTTTCAAATTCGGTCAGCACCTCAACTCCGGTTTCTTCCAGCGTTTCCGTTTCTGTCGCCATATCTTCTGTTTTTTGCAAAGTTATTCCTAATACAATTATCAACTTCGGCATGATTTTATAAAATTATACTAACGCCCGAAACCGTACCTTAAACCTGAACCATGGGATTATTTAGTAGAAGCCCTAAAGGGCCAGCAGCGAATAAGCAGGAAGCACCAGTTATCACAATTGACAGCATCCATCATGGTCTTGATTATCTCGTAGAACTGGTTAAACAAATTCGTCCTACTCCGTATGACGATTTCAAGCAAGCTGATCTGAAGTTTAAAGCATTGTTTTATAAATTGCAAAATGATAAAACAGCCTTATTCTCACTAAGAAAAGCGTTGTTGTCACAATTTCTCAACAGCAATTTTATACCCGCCCTTACAGAGAGCGGCATGGTGGGGTCGCGAGGCTTTTTGCAGGAGTTTATCACCAAATTGAAGCATAAGCTATTGCCCCCGCTATTGGAATCAAACGACTTTTTATATGTTATCAATCATGTCTTTTATAAACATCACGACCATATCTGGGTAGAGAAGATCGATAATGAACTATGGATAAACTTTTTTAAGTTATTGGGAGTTCAGATAAGTGTAGAAGATAAAGGTATCTTTCAGCAGCTAAATATTGCTTTGCAGATTCTCAGCCATCGAACAGTTACTTTGGGGTTGGAGAAAGAAGTGATAAGAAAATTCCAAAAAGTAGATTACGAGAACTACCCTTTTTTTCTACTCGAAAATTCTGTTCAGAGATATCTGCAACTGGCGAATAATTTTCATGAAAAGGAGGAAGTTTCTAGTGCAGTTTTTAAGATCATCGATGCCATTAAGCTCTGCAAACAAACGATTGTAGACATTAGCGAACATAGGCGCACCCATGGAACCAGTCTATCAGAGACCTACATTTTATTCCGAATTGAGCAACATCTCGACAGGTTGCTACTCATCACTGATGTCCTTGATAGTGACCAGCATTTCAATACCGAAAGATTTTTGGACTACTTCATTCGCATCATTACTTACGAGAAAAAGAAAAATAGTATAAGGGCATTCTTAAGTGCCAACCTGGCTTTTCTTGCTTTTAAGATAACTGAACACGGTGGCGCAAGAGGCGAAAAATACATTACAGCTACCAGGGCAGAATATTGGTTCATGCTGAAATCTGCCATGGGTGGTGGATTTTTTATTTCCTTTACTGCTATCGTTAAAAACCTGATAACTAAGGTAGGACTTGCTCCTTTTTGGCAGGGCTTTGCATATAGCATTAATTACGCAGCTGGTTTTCAAATCATGCATGAAACAAATACCACGCTGGCTACCAAACAACCAGCATTTACGGCTTCTGCTATAGCCGCCTCGCTCGATTATTTTAAGGAATACCGCAAACCAGATATGTATGCGCTCGCCATTACAATCGCGCGAACTTCCAGGAGCCAGATCGCATCCTTTTTTGGAAACCTGGTTATCGTTTTCCCGTTGTCGTATTCGCTTGCTGCTTTTTATCATTCTATAACAGGCCACTTATTGGTCGACAGTAAAGCAGCACATCATTTACTTGAGGAACAACATCCGTATCTCAGCTTTTCACTCATGTACGCCTGCTTCACCGGCTTCTTCCTGTTTTTAAGTGGATTGATCGCGGGTTATATCGAAAATGGTATTCACTATGGAAGAGTGAATGAACGACTGCAAAACCATCCGGTATTTAAAAATACCCTTTCACCCAAAAAGCTGCAGAAGGTAACCGGATACGTAACAGATAATCTCGGTTCATTAGTCGGAAATATAGCGCTTGGGTTTTTTCTTGGTATGTCTGGTTTTATTGGCCACATCTTTGGAATTCCCTTCGATATCAGGCATATCACGATTGCTGCAGGCAATTCCGCGATAGCTTATTATACCCAGGGAAATGCTGAAAGTACTGCGTTTCTATTGACCGTATTTGGGGGAGTGTTGCTTATTGGACTTTTAAACTTTCTGGTCAGTTTTTCGTTGGCATTTCTTGTTGCTATTAAAAGCAGGGGTGTTCGGCTAAGAGACTACCCGGAGATGGTGACAGTCGTCGGAAAGTTTTTCATCAAATTCCCCACTGATTTCTTTTTCCCACCCAAATATCCCCGCGAGGTCGACGAAGTAAAAAGAAGATTTAGGGTAAAATCAAAGAGGTGATTTTTATTAAAAAATGAAATATCAACCTATTACTTTACCAGGTGAGTTGCACCAGAGTATGCAGGTGACGCGGACCACTATTTAAATTCCCTTAAATATTATCCGGTAGATTAAAATTTTTTAAAAAAAAACAGTTATTTTATTAGCGCCGCAAAATAAAGTTACACTTCTGCCGTTTTTACATTGAATATTTATCCCGCGAACCTCGGTTAATAGCTTTTAGATCAAAGTTATTAACAAAGGTTAAAAAATAAATTTTCAAATGAATTGATTATCAATAACTTTATAAAGTCCCCAATTTTTTAACGTTTTAATAATGCTCTATGAAAATGATTGAAATTATTAGCTTAATTCTTGCATTATCTTCAGTTATTATGATTTCTTATGTAAGTATTTCAAACTATCATGCAACCAAAAAAGTTGCAAGAAAAGTTTGATACAATCTTTCTAAAAACTTAAAAAAGAGCACCGGTAAAACGGTGCTTTTTTAGTTTTGCTAATCATGAATTTTATCGCTTAAAAAATTTGACAGGCTTGTACCTGTAATGTAAGTCCAACCTTCAGCGAAATTTTCTTTAGCAAAATCAGGAATGTTAGCTGGAAATGTTTCAAGCCCTGCATGAGTTAACTTTAACCTTGTTTTGGAGCCTTCATCAAACAATTCAAAAGTTACAACTGAGTTTCCTT
>JAOQAJ010000316.1 GCA_025963675.1 Segetibacter sp. | reverse complement strand
AAATTCAACTGAGCCGTGTGCGCTACAATAAGGTCAAATATTTTTTAAAAATAGATATTAGAATGGTTTTAGTAGATGTGTAGCGAGCTTTCATACTTCTTTCAACATCGTTGTGTCACTCACTTTTACTTAGGGTTATAACTCATCTTTTCCTGGTTTATATATTAGCCGACTAATGCGCCGATATTTTTACCACATAGACACATAGAAGTTATAGCAACACATAGATCGATGACTTGAAACGGCTATCAATAAGGTAAAATTTCCGACAACGAAGCCCGGCGGCTTGAGCTTTACTTTGCAATTGAAGCTACATTCAAAACGAACATCACGTAGATTAAAAATCAATAGATAACAGTGAGGCAAATATTGTTAGTTTTAATTCCATCTTAAGTAACCAATATCTTTGACGTTTATTTTATCTAATTGCCCCAAAGAATTAAGTGAAGCAAGACGTCATCAATCTTTTTAATACTTACCCTCAATATGCATTTCTCTTCAGCATTGCCATAAATGTTTTGATTGCAGTTTTAGGTGTGGTACCAAGTGTTTTTCTTACCGCTGCCAATATCTTATTTTTCGGTTTTTGGAATGGAACGTTCATTTCTTTCGCAGGAGAATCAATTGGAGCATTAATTGCCTTTTGGCTTTACCGTCTCGGATTCAAAAAGAAAATACAAAGCAAAACCAATAAGTACCCGGCAGTAGAAAAGTTATTACAAGCTGAGGGTAAAACAGCCTTTATATCAATCGTATCGCTTAGGCTTATTCCGTTTATTCCGTCAGGCATTATTACTTTTACAGCAGCGATTGGCAGGGTAGACATCGTTACTTTTTTCATCGCCAGTTCATTAGGAAAAATTCCCGCTTTGTTGATTGAAGCTTATGCTGCTTACCAGGTTACTGCATTTAATTGGCAGGGCAAAGTGATATTAATGCTTGTCGGGATATATCTTCTCTACCTCGTTCTCAAAAAGAAAAAATAAGTGAGAAATATTCAATTTTTCCATAAATGTTCAGAAAACACTAATTTGGAACCGAACAACAAAAACATATGAAAACGACTGTAAAAATTCAAAGCCAGCTTTCCACTCTAATGATGATTGTAATTGTATCCATGATGTCAATTTCAACGGTAAAAGCAAGTTATCTGCCTTATGATACCGCCTATTCAGCTTCTTTGGAAGGCCGATGGGATCTGACAATTAATATGAATGGAAAAGAAGTTCCGTCGTGGCTTGAAGTACGCCATTCTGGTATACGAACACTGGTTGGAGATTTTGTCGGTTCTGGTGGAAGTGCCAGACCGGTTTCGAAGATTAATTTCAGCGATAGCAAATTTAGTTTCACAATACCTCCGCAATGGGAAACCGGTAACGATGTTACTGTTGAAGGTACAATGCAGGGAAACAATATAACCGGAACGATATTATGGCCAGATGGCAAAACCTACAACCTTACCGGAGTGCGTGCTCCAAAATTGAGAAGGACAGCGGCACCTGTATGGGGGCAGCCTATCAAACTGTTGAATGGTAAAGATTTAAGCGGGTGGCATCCAACAGGAGCAACTAACCAATGGAAAATAGTGAACGGCACTTTGGTTAGTCCTAAGTCAGGATCGAACCTGGTAACTGATCAGAGCTTCAATGACTTCAAACTACACATCGAGTTTCGATACGAAAAAGGCAGCAATAGCGGTGTGTATTTAAGAGGCCGTTATGAAACTCAAATCGCTGATAATAAGGGATCAGAACCATTGAGAGATTACTTCGGGGCTATCTATGGTTTTGTCGCACCTAGCGAAATGGTTGCAAGAAATCCGGGTGAATGGCAGTCTTTTGACATAACGCTTATTGGAAGAATGGTTACTTTGGAAGCTAATGGTAAGACCATTATATGCAACCAGGAAATTCCTGGCATTACTGGTGGGGCAATTGATAGTAAAGAAGGTGAACCGGGACCATTATTATTACAGGGCGATCATGGCCCAATTGAATTTCGCAATATTGTAATAACTCCTGCTAAATAGGCGATTTAAATAGATCGAAAAAACTATTACAATTTCTATATCTAAAAAGCATCGCTGTATAACTGCAGCGGTGCTTTTTTTGCTTCGGCTCAAATGCCCCAGGCCGTAACAACAAGACTTCTTGCTCCACCATGATTGCGATGTTCGCACAAATAAATACCCTGCCATGTTCCTAATGCTAATCGGTTATTACGAATAGGAATGAGGACCGAACTTCCAAGTAAAGCTGCTTTCAGATGAGCCGGCATATCATCTGAACCTTCATAATCATGAATATACTCGGGGTCATTCTCTCTCACCGTTTTATTAAAAAACATTTCAAAGTCTTTTCTAACAGTAGGATCTGCGTTTTCATTTATGGTAAGCGATGCGGAAGTATGTTGAATAAAAACCTGGCAAATACCTGTTTGTATTTCGTTTATCTGGGGCAATCCCTTTATGATCTCTGATGTAACCAAATGAAACCCTCTTCGCCTTTCTGATAGCGTTATAGTCTGCTGAAATATTTTCATCCTTTGCTTTTGCAGCAATTTAAGAATAGGAAGAATATGTTACGCGATTAATATATACTGAAAGTAGAGTAACCATTAAGAACAGTGCATTAAATTAATGGAACAAATGAACAGAAAGCATTTCGCTTACTTCAACTTCTTCAATACCTAAAACCGTTTGTTTCTTTTGAAGTTTTTTTCCCTAATTTCATTTTACCATCGATAATATTAAAACAAAACGTATGAAGAAGTTGATTGCTTTGAGTGCCATAATTCTTTGCCTTGCCGCCTTTTCCCCTGCATCTAAAAAACATCAAAACGACCAATGGATAAGTCTTTTTGATGGCAAATCATTAAATGGCTGGAAGGTGGGAGCCAATCCGGAAAGTTTTAAAGTAGAAGATGGGGCAATTGTAGTTAATGGAAATGTCGCCCATTTATTTTACGATGGTCCGGTAATGAACCACAACTTTAAAAACTTTGAATTTAAAACGAAAGTGATGACTTTCCCGGGTTCCAATTCCGGTATTTATTTCCATACTGGTTTCCAGGAAAAAGGTTTCCCTTCAAAAGGTTACGAAGTGCAGGTAAACAATTCTCATACTGATTGGAGAAGAACAGGAAGCTTGTATGCAATTGAAGATGTAAAAGAGGTGTACGTAAAAGATAATGAGTGGTATACCGAAAGCATCACGGTTCAGGGAAAAAGAGTAACGATAAAGATCAATGACAAAACTGTAGTCGATTATACTGAACCGGAAAATCTTGAGAGAAGCGGGGGTAATAAAGACCGGATCATTTCGAATGGTACTTTTGCATTACAAGGTCACGACCCCAAAAGCAAGGTTTTGTTTAAAGATATCATGGTGAAGCCACTACCATAATCTTTCATTTACAATTCGCTGCCCTTACTTTTTTCCAATGAGTGTTTCTGCGGGCTGCAGTTCTGCGTCTGATGCTTTAATGACATTTGCTGGTTGCAATAATTTTGCTATCAGCCCTGTCCAACCTGTCTGGTGTGATGCTCCAATGCCACGGCCGTTGTCTCCGTGAAAATGCTCATAGAACAAAATGTAATTAGTGAAATTCGGGTCGGATTGTAACTTGTCGTTGTCTCCATTAACTGGTCTGTTGCCATGTGCATCCTTCAGAAACAGCTTAGATAAACGTTTCGTAAGAAAGTCCGCGACTTCCATCAGGGTGATATATTCGCCACTTCCTTTTGGACATTCAATTTTGAAATCGTCGCCATAATAATTGTAGAAACGCTTAATACTTTCTATGATCAGGAAGTTGGTTGGCATCCAGATGGGACCGCGCCAATTACTGTTTCCACCAAACATATCAATGGTCGACTCGGCAGGAGAATATTTGATATGAAAAAAGTTGCCATGCAGTTCAAAAGTGTATGGGTCCTTATCATACACTTTTGATAAAGACCTTACACCATATTCACTTAAGAACTCATTCTCGTCAAGCACGCGTTCAAGAATTTTCTTCATTCGGTGACCCCGCAGTAAACTAAGCAAATGTTTCTCACCTTCGTTCTTATCCTCCCACCGGGAAACAAGGCTGGCTAAGTCAGGTC
>JAOQAJ010000312.1 GCA_025963675.1 Segetibacter sp. | reverse complement strand
TTTTCTTGCATACACCTTATTTTTATTTCCGGATGTATTTGTAATCCAGCTAATGAGTAAATGTCTTGCGCGCATATACTGAGAGCGTGAGGTATTCACGCTAATCCCGAGCATTTGTCCTATTTCTACGTGAGAAAAACCCTCTATTGCATGCAGGTTAAAAATTGCCTGGTAGCCTGTTGGTAGTTGCCTGATCAATTCTGATAATTCTTTGGCATTTAATAAAACTTCAGGATCGTTTGAGGAGATGGCTACCAGTTCCGTTTTATCGAATAACAAATCATGTTGGTATTTCTGGCTTTTCTTTAGATAGTTCAGCGCTGTGTTTACCATAATCTTCCTGATCCAGGCTCCTAATTCGCCTTCTTTATTGTACTGGTCCAGAAATCTAAACACCCTGATAAATCCTTCCTGAAGTACATCTTCTGCGTCTTGTAAACTTTTTGTATACCGATAACATACACCCAACATGGTTGGAGCAAATTCTTCGTAGAGCTGCTTTTGCGCTGCGGCTTTTCCTTTTAAACAATTTTTTACTAATGCTAAATGATCGGTCATTTCTTCAATTCAGCTGGTTGACAGCGGTTTATATCTGACCGTTGCACAAAAGAGAAAATAAATAAGAAAAAAGTAAGTTTTAAAAGAGAGGTTGGTGTATGATACTCCGGGTTTGGAAAATCATGATTTATGGCGGAAAGAGATTTACCTGGAATAATTGGAGTTAATTGGGCCCCTTGACAAATCTATTTTTCAACCAGCTTCTTAAGATTATCTAATGACTTTTCCATGCCGGGACTCATAATTTTGTCTGAAGCTATTGAAGCAAACTTTTCCCAGGGATACCATTTTACATGTTGCGTAAAATGCCATTGCACAGTTATATGTTCACCGCTGTCTTGTTTAAAAATATTGAAGTCACCATTTAAAGATTTGCTACCAGACACCCATTGCGTCTGAATTTTGTCGGGCTTGCTGCCTGTGATCGTAATTGTTGTTTTATTCATTGTTATCGATGCACCAGTACCAGACAACTTTTTAGAAACAGTATTTTGAGACGAATCATAATTTGCAAACCAGTTTTTCCATTTTGAAAGGTCATTGATGTTAGCATACACAGAATCTACAGGTGCACTTATATCAATAGCTCTTGAGATATTAATGGTTGATGGCAGCAACAGAGAAATGGCTGTTATCACCAGAAATAGAAAAAAAATGCTAATTAACCCAAGCTTAATAAATCTCATATTATTCCCACTTAAAAACCTTAATAGCGACAGCATAAACGACCACAGCCCATAGAGCAAGAATACCTATTTGAGTAAGGCAGTCAGTTAAATGAGCACCTTCAAATGCAATCTTACGCATAGCATCATTAAAATGCGTTAAGGGAAGTACTTTACAAATAGGTTGAAGCCACGACGGAAATACGTCTATTGAAAAAAAGGTTCCCGCCAGTAAAAATTGTGGCAGCGTAACGATGTTTGCCAATGGTGGAATAGTACTTTCTGTTTTTGCAATTCCACTAACAATAAATCCAAAACCCATAAACAGGATTAATGCTATAAAGCTTAATACCATTATCTCTAAAAATGTTTCTAACCCGTGTACTAGCGTATAGTGAAAAGCAAAACGTCCTATTAAAATGATAATAACCGCGGTAGACAATTGAAAAATTACCCTGCTGAGCGCTTCCCCTAAAATAATATAGGAACGTTGGATAGGTGTTGCATAAAAGCGTTTAAGCACCAATTGCTGCCGGAGATTAAAAAATAGAAAAGCTACACCAAAGACGCCCGCGCTTAACAAGGAAAAACCAAGTTGACCAGGTAAAATAAAATCAATTGTCCGGTAAGTTCTCCCGGGAATTTTTTGAATGTCTTCATTAATGGCAGCGAAGGTTGGGGTATTTGGATACACCTTCTGATCGACCTTAGCGATGATAGAACTAATGATGGATTTCAGTACCTGTAAATTTTGAGGATTAACAGATTCAGAACTTTTAAGATCAATTCTGTATGGAGGACTTTGAGTACCGTTTTTTTGAATATTCACGATTGCAGTCAAGCGGCCTTTTTCAAGATCTTCCTTAAGCTCAACATCCGACTTGTTCGCGATTTTTATACCCGTTACACTTTTCAATGCAAGGAAAACAGGATTCGTAGTGTCGGCATTTTTATCGATTGCGATGGTAAAAGAAACCTTACCTCCGCCACCAATGAAACCAAAGACCAGGATGAAAATTAATGGAAAAGCAAGGCTGAAAACAACAGTCGAAGGACTTCTTAATATAGCTTTTAAACTTGCTTTGGTAATTGCCAGCATTGCAGTTAGCTGGTTATATTCTGCTTTCATAACTCATTTGAGAGCGCAAATCTATCTTAATATCTCCAACCGTTCGTTGAACATTTCATAAGCTGCAATAATGACTTTACTACCTGATTGTTAGCTCGAACGGTAAGCGTGCCTGCGGAACAGAAATCATATTTCGCAGATTTCTAAGTTGCTTAAGGATAGAATATTGCTCCTCACCTATTTCTTCTTTTATGGCTTTTACCCTAACCTCTTCTGTCGATTTATTTAGAAACTTTTCGATAAAGTTTTTACTTTCAGGATATTCTTTCAATTGGTAAGAAGTCAATTTCGCCATTCGGGCGGCGCACTTAACAGCATCATTTATATTTCCAAGACGGTCTACAAGCCGGAGTGTTAAAGCTCTTTGCCCGGTCCAAACCCTGCCTTGTGCTATGCTATCTACCATCTCTACAGATAACTTTCGTCCCTCTGCTACCCGGCCTTTAAATACTGAATAAATGGTATCGACTGTATTTTGAATGAAATGCTTCTCAGCAGGGTTAAGGGGTCTGATTGCAGAAGGCATATCGGCAAAAGGACCCGTCTTCACCCCGTCGAAAGTAATTCCAAGCTTATTATTCATAAACTTTTTCATGTTTGGAATGATACCAAAAACACCGATTGAACCTGTTATGGTGGTTGGCTCTGCAAAAATGCTATCGGCATTACAAGAGATGTAATAACCGCCCGATGCAGCAACATCACCAAAACTTACAACAACCGGCTTTGCTTTCTTTGCAATCGTAATCTCTCGCCAGATCTCTTCACTAGCCAAAGCACTTCCGCCCGGAGAGTTCACCCGAAAAACAATTGCTTTTATATTTTTATCCAGTCTTGCTTTTCTTATCAGATTTCTGTAGGTGTCTGAACCAATTTCTCCGTCTCTGCCTTTTCCATCGATTATTTCACCTTCCGCATAAATCATTGCAATCCGGCTTCCCTCGGTAGGTTTAAAATCGACTGCTTTTGCATATTTCCCCAAACTGATAAAATTAATTTTACGGGTTGGTTCGATCTGAATGTTTTGAATAATTTCACTTTTCACTTCGTCATCATATTTTACGCCGTCTATCAGTTTATACCTTACCGCTTCAGATGCCGTTTGTATTGCTCCGGTATTTGCCAACTCGTGCAACCTGGCCGTATCTAATTTGCTTTTATCCTGTGCTGATAATAAAATCCGGCTATATAAATCATTGAGGTAAACAGAAGTCTGGAGTTTGTTAGGCTCCGTCATCTGATAGGCTCGTAAAGGTTCTGTCGCGCTTTTAAACTTACCTGCGTAGAAAATCTGGGGTTCAATTTCCAACTTGTCAAGCGCGCCTTTTAAAAAAAATAAAGTTGTTGCCAGGCCGCGCCAGTCAACTGTTCCTTTGGGGTTACAATACAGTTTGTCAGCAGCGCTTGCTACGTAATACGCTTTCTGGCTAATGACATCTCCAAAAGCGATGACAAACTTGCGGCTTTTTTTAAAATCAATCAGTGCATTCCTTAACTCTTCACTTGCAGCAAAACCGTTTGCATTATCGTCTGCTTTTACATAAATACCTTTTACCGAGCTATCGCTTTTTGCATATTCAATCATTCTAACCACGTCATACAGACCAGGAACATTTTCATCGGCATTTCCGCTTAACAGGTTCATTGGATCGTCTTGTTTTTGTTCGTTATACTGTTTTGTTAAGTCGACTACTAACACTGCTTTGCTACCCACTTCCGGCTTGTCGCCTGATGTTGCGCTTGCGATATACCCTACCAGCAGTAAGACGCCGATAAAAACAAATACGATCAATGCAAGAAATGAAGCAAAAAATATTTTAAAGAAACTTCTCATTATAAAATCGTGATTAAGGACACAATTTAAAGATATTTGAACGTCTTAATCAAGCTGATTTATGAATGAGATATTTTTATTGACCGGCGGAAATCTTGGGGATCGTTTAGAATATTTACAAAAAGCTTACAAATTAATCGAAAGCAAGGTGGGGACTGTTTTGGAAAAGTCTTCGATATACGAGACGGCTCCATGGGGTTATTCGGAGCAGCAAGCATTCTTAAACCAGGTTCTTTGTATCACTACTACTCTACAACCCATGGAACTGTTACAACAACTATTATGCATTGAACTGGAAATGGGCAGACAACGGCTGGAAAAAATGGGACCAAGAGTGATAGATATTGATATACTGTTTTATGGCAATCAAATCATTTCAACCCCGGATTTAATTGTGCCTCACCCCCGTATATCGGAGCGTCGTTTTGTGTTGACCCCATTGGGTGAAATCGCTCCGGGTTTTATTCATCCTGTTTTAAAAAAAACGATAAATGAATTGCTGGAAATCTGTAGTGATCAATTGGAAGTGAAAATTTATACAGCTATGCCGTAAGCAGTATTTAGATAGGAAGGCATTTGTTACGAATTTAATTTTTATAGAGTAAACGATACTTTGAGTCTTTCCTGGGAATAGTTCATTCAATACCGCGAAATTTTGTTCCAATTCCTTATTTTAGCTATTACGACAACAGGTAAAAAAATCGTCCGACGTATTACCGCTGGAATAGACACACTTTTTTTGCACACAGATAACCAAACCAAATATTATGCTTAATCAATCTTTTATCTCCGAACTAAAACACGAAGCGGGATCCACTAAAAGAATTTTGGAAAGAGTTCCTGAAGGCAAATTTGATTGGAAGCCGCACGAAAAATCAATGACACTGGGCAGGTTGGCGGCACACGTGGCAGAATTACCGGGTTTTCTAAATTCTATTTTAACGATGGATGACTTTGATTTTGCTAAAGGGCATTACAAACCCTCGTTTCCAAAAACACCGGAAGAACTAATGAATGTTTTTCAGGAAAAATTGGATGAAGTTGTACAAACCCTGGAAAATACAAGCGACGAAAAAATGCATTTAAATTTTACGTTGCGTAGCGGTGAACATGTCATTGCCTCGATTCCCCGCATGGTCGCTGTTCGTTCAATGGCGTTGAATCACCTCATTCACCATCGCGGACAAATAGCAGTTTATCTACGCTTGCTCGATATTCCGGTTCCGGGGCTGTATGGTCCAAGTGCAGATGAAATGTAAATTGTGTTGCCGCTCAAGAAATGCATAAATAAAGGAATGAGAGTTTTTGACCTGCCTGAGAAGCAACAAAAACTTTCTTTAAACAGAGCTACCCCATACCAATGTGGCATAACAGTGCTGCACTACAAATTGAACAAGGAATAATTAATAAAAGTTCACTTAACATGGCAACAAAAATAAACAACGTCAAGTGGCTTGTAGCTATATACAAGGCATCTGTTACCAGCAAATCCTGTTTCATTATAAAGAGTTAAACCATCCCTCAACAATTTATCAATTGTTATTTTTGCAATTCTGAGACTTTCGAAAACGATATCATTATTTACCGTTCTACTCTGCATTTTGTTCGGAAAGGTTGTTAGTGCAGAAGAGTCTATACATTTTTCTAAAGCCTTCACTGCGTTATCACAGCAGGAGAAGAATGAAGAGAAGATCAATACACCGCTTTCTGCTGAGTCTTTTTTTCTCAAAACATCTTCACAACCTTCAGTCACATCAAGAATTGAAGAAAGAAGTTTTATAGATGCTTTATTCGTCTCATCATTTGCCGTCAACCCAATCGCAAGCTCCTTAAAGTCGGGCAGAACTGATGACGGATTTCTCTTTTTTCAACAGCGATTAAAGCTCCTATACCCTCACCACCATTTCTGGTAATCCTTTTTGCTCTTCGTTAATCAGGCAAACTCCTGGTTCATTTTTACCTGAGAATCTCATTCAATTTCATTCATCCTTGCTACAGCATGAACTGTAGCGACATATCCATGCATTATGGCTTCCACATTATTTACAGCAGCTCTTGTTATAGGAGTAATTATTCTATTTATTGCAATCTTCAGCCGGCTTCACAGGCAACGTCAAAATAAAAAACTGGCAAAACAACAAACAGTATTTGAAAGCATCGTATCGAAGTACAATCTCCAAATAAGTGAGAAGGAAGAAATCAACGCGTACATGTTTGCAATAGACAAATCGGCTAACAAGCTTATTTATTTAAATTTCGCCTCTCCGCAAGAGGAAACAACACTAATAGACCTGCATAGAGTAAAATCTGTTAAGGTTAATACAGAAGAAGACAGCGTGTTCCAAATGAAAAGAGGCAAATCGGTACTTGTAGATAAGCATGTAACCAAATTACAAGTTGAAGTAAACTTCAAAAACGCTAACCAACCGCCGCAGCTTTTAGTCTTCTATCAATACGAGGATGGGATGCAGAATTTAGCAGGCACTAAAAGAAGGGGCGAACATTGGCAAAATGTAATCAACAGTTGCATTAAGCAACTGTCTGATAGCGCTACACACAAGGTCTGAGGCTTTTAAACCATATTCACTCGTTTACTAAAACCAACCAGAAATGATCCCAATTTGGACATCAATTGCTGCAGGCAATTCCCGGTCGAAACAGGAAAAAGAAAATAATTCTTATAGCTTTAAGCCCAACTCGAAAAGGGAAAAAATAGGGCGCACCACCATCAATAGACATATAAAAGACTTTGTCCTGATTACCCTTGGAATATTTTCCGCAGCATTTGGTTTCAAAGGTTTTCTTCTTACAAATCATTTTATCGATGGAGGTGCCACGGGAATCTCTCTTTTAATTTCAGCCCTAACCTCTATTCCACTTTCCATTTTGCTCATTGGCGTCAACATCCCTTTCATTATACTCGCCTATAACATAATTGGTAAAGCTTTCGCCGTCAAAACCATTTTAGCGATATCCGGTTTAGCGCTTGTTGTAGCTACAGTTACTTTCCCCAACGTAACCAACGATAATTTACTTGTGGCAGTTTTTGGGGGATTTTTTCTTGGAGCAGGAATAGGCCTATCGGTAAGAGGCGGGGCTGTCATTGACGGAACTGAAGTGTTAGCTATATTTTTAAGCCGAAAGTTTGGGACAACTATAGGTGATATAATTATTATCATCAACGTAGTCATATTTTCGGTAGCAGCTTACTTCCTTTCCATTGAGGTGGCACTCTACTCTATGATCACTTATCTGGCCGCTTCAAAGACCCTTGATTTCATTATAGACGGTATTGAAGAATACACGGGAGTAACCATAATCTCGAAGCGTAGCGATGAGGTGAAAACAATGATAACAGAAAAATTAGGACATGGAGTAACCCTTTATCGAGGCGAAAGCGGAGTAGGAACTCATGGCGAAGCCACCGACATCAAGATAGTTTACACTGTGCTCACCCGCCTTGAATTGAACAAGCTAAAAAGTGAACTGGAAAAGATTGACGAAAATGCGTTTGTTATCATGAGCAGCATTAGAGACACCAAAGGTGGAATGGTTAAGAAAAGGGGTCTAAAGCATTAAGAACAAAACGGTTTGCTACCTAAAGCCCACTACTAACACAAGGAATGGTGATAACAAGCCGTCTATTGGAATTGGAGTTGGAGTCGGAGCAATTATTACTGGATGATAATAGTGCTTCTAATCCACCGCTATAACAGGCATTAGTGTTACTGCAAGCCTAACCGACGACCAGCGACAAAATAGATGACATTAATCAGAAATATCTATGACAGTTGAAATCGAAGATTTAATTAAAAAAGCTATTCCGCTTTTAACCAGAGAAATATGGATGAAGCACTTTCAACATTGCAACCAAATGTAACATGGTCAAAAGCCTGGGAAGGCGGC
>JAOQAJ010000277.1 GCA_025963675.1 Segetibacter sp. | reverse complement strand
GCCAAGGAGGGCGTGTAGATACGGACGCGATACTTCAACAGCAGAAATAACAGAGGATGCTAATTACCCTTACAGTCTCCGTTTTACAAAAAGGCAAAAAGATGGTTTCATCTATGTAATGGATGATGACCTGAATAAATTTGACAGTGCGGCCCGTCCAGGTTATTATGGAGCCTTCGGATTTCTTAGAAGGCAAAACTGCGGGATAGAACACGTCTCAGCAAAAGAAGAGGAGATGTAATATTAGGCTCAATTAAAGTATGGTGCTGAGTAGCGGGGACTTGCTGACATAGTTACCTTTACAAAATTGATTACGATAATAGTATTACATGAAAGTAACATTAATAGCGGTCATTTCCATCATCGTCGGTTTTACAACTGGCTTCGCGCAAACAAGTAAAAATACTGCTGCACCGACTGCCTTATCTGCCATAAAAGAAACAGATTTAAAAAAAGATTTGTACGAGATGGCAAGTGACCATTTTGCTGGCAGAGAAGCAGGAACACTGGATGAACTGAAAGTGTCGATGTGGTGGGCCGATAAGTTACGGGCTGCAGGCTTAAGGCCGGTAGGTGACGATGGCACTTTTTTCCAATTCTTTTCTATAAAAAGAAATCGGATTGCGACCAACTCAACTGTTACAATCGGCACCGAATCTTTGCTGATATGGAAAGATGTATTGGTTGCAATAACGACTCCTGCAAAAGTCACTGCACCAATTGTTTTTGTTGGCAACGGCTCAAAGAGTGAACTGGATAGAGTGGATGTAAAAGGTAAGGTGGTGGCTATACAAGCCACCCCTGAAGGCCTTAACCTAAATGTGTCTTTATGGGAAAGAAGATACATGGGTTACGTTTTAAATAAATACAGAACAGAACTCATTAACCGTGGAGCTGCAGCAATTATTTTTATTACAGATGCTGCGGGCGAGCAAAGCTGGAACCAGGTATTGCCGGCTATGAAACGGGGGTTATACGATATTGAAGGTGGACCAAATGCTGTTGCGGCTTCAGTCCTTCCGGTCTTCTGGTTGCACAACAGTAATGTGAACATGGTTAAGAATGAGGGAGCAGTTTTTAATGCTACGATTAATGTGGAGCAGTTTGATTATCCGTCAGTAAATATTATTGGAAAGGTTGACGGTACAGATAAGCAGCTATCGAAAGAATATGTACTGTTCAGCGGACACCAGGATCATGATGGTGTAAGATTGGCGTATGGAACCGATTCGATTTATAATGGTGCCGATGATAATGCTGCAGTCAGTGTTGCTTTGCTGGCGATTGCGCGGGCATTTAAAGCTAGTCCTGGAAAGCGTTCTGCTTTATTTGTATGGCATGGAGCTGAAGAGCGGGGCTTACTAGGTTCTAAGTGGTATGCAATGCATCCGACAGTTGAAAAGAACTCGATAGTAGCGGTATTAAATGGTGATATGATAGGGAGAAATAACCCTGACAGTGCGGCTTTGTTAGGCGTTCAACCGCCTCATAGAAACTCCTCGGAGCTGGTAACAATGGCACTACAGTCAAATAATGAAGGGCCTAAATTTAAGCTGGATACTTTATGGGATAAAACAACACATGTTGAAGGCTGGTATTTTCGAAGCGATCATCTGCCTTATGCCCGCGCAGGTTATCCAGCTATATTTTTTACCACCCTACTTCATCCGGATTACCATACTCCTATGGATGAAGCAAAAAGGATTGATTATGCTAAACTAAAAAGAATGACCGATTGGATGTACAGGACCGGATGGAAAGTTGCGAATGCAAGCAAACGCCCCGCATTAGAGGCGAATTTCAAACTAGAGCGGTAGCACTATTAAAGCATAGTCGTTTTTATAATGATACTACCTTTTTCACGACAATTTTATAGTTGCTGCCAGGTGCGCTAATTCTTCTTTCTGGACCTGGCAATAATAGCATTTGAAATGTAATAAGTAAGCGAAGGGAAATTATTTTTAATCCACCTGATCATTCGGCTTTCAACGTCACAATAAATTTCAAACCTATTTTTTTCAAGTGCTCTTAGATAAATTTTTGCAACTTCTTGTGCCGTTT
This sequence comes from Segetibacter sp., assembly GCA_025963675.1. Taxonomy (GTDB): domain Bacteria; phylum Bacteroidota; class Bacteroidia; order Chitinophagales; family Chitinophagaceae; genus Segetibacter. The sequence goes on along the minus strand of JAOQAJ010000277.1, from coordinate 648 downwards.
TCAGCTTAATATTTTTGCTTAAAGCGAGTGTTTCAGGAATTGAATGTTGCCTTGTCTTTGCCATCATTGGTGTTTCAGTGTCAGGTGGATAAATGATGCTTACCTTTATTCCATCATCTTTCGCTTCATACCTTAAACATTCTGCAAGCCCTGTCATTGCAAATTTTGTCGGAACGTAACTGCTATATCCTATAACACCAATATACCCCGCAACACTCGATACAAAACTTAATTGTCCATTGGATCTGTGTAGGTAAGGCCAGGCAGCCTTTGTCGCATACACCGCTCCCATATAGTTTACCTGAATTTCTTTTTCCAATTGCTGAATAGAGTGATCTTTAAATCTTTTGCAGCTCGATGTTCCTGCGCAGTTGATCAAAACATCTATTGTTCCGTATTTAGAAGCTACTAAATCTATCGCATTTGTAATTTGCTCACTTATTGCAACATCAGCAGCAACTGTATCAACAACAGCATTTGGATTGACAGCACCTATTGCTTTTTTTGCTGCTTCGAGCTTTTCTTCATCTCTTGATATAATAATAACTTTCGCGTTTTTATAAACAAATTCTTTAGCAACCGCTAAACCAATACCAGAAGATCCACCTGTTATTACTACAATCTTATTTTGATAATCAATTTTCACCG
>JAOQAJ010000203.1 GCA_025963675.1 Segetibacter sp. | reverse complement strand
ACTCACCACCAGGCACATCATATATCCAATACACTCTTTCAATACTAATTGGTATGTGAACATTCTCTTCAATCACTGACAGATTACCACGCCTGTCTGGTATCTTAGGAAACTGCAGTAATTGGATCGTGTCTGTATTCATCTTTCCTCAAAACTGGTTTTAAAGCAAAGCTTTGGACTAACAACGCCCGGCAGTTGCCGCATATGATTTGATTGCGCTTCGTGAATTACTTCAAAACTCACCATATCTCTGCCCTTAAATAAAGCAATCTTTTGATTTTGCCCGATGATGATCGAAAAGAAATATAAGCCGGAGTTTAAAAGATGAGGTGGCAGTGTACCAGTAACGCGGTAAAAGCCTTTGCGGGAGTCATTGTTTGTAGTAATATAAGTACCTGTATGAAAAACAATTATCTCTTCTGAATTTCGTAGCTCAAAGGTTATATCAAGATTGGCTTTTTCGACATAATTATACAATAAAACTTCAAAGTCAACTCCTGATGTAATGCTTAGAATTTTGCCTTCCAGCGGCTTGATGCGAAAATTGATTATTCTAACAAATTCATTTCCCGGAGCGTCTTCGATGTTATCGATGTAATCAAGGTTGGCTGCATTGTCAAGATTGGCCTGGTAGAAATTGATGGCGTCAGTTTGGCTACCATCAAAGACCTTTTGCCCACTTTTCAATACTATTCCCCGTGTGCACAAACTTTTTACAGCAGCCATATTATGGCTAACAAATAAAACGGTGCGACCGGTACCATCGCTGATCTCCTGCATCTTACCGATACACTTGCGCTGAAAATCAGCATCACCGACAGCCAACACTTCATCAATAATTAAAACCTCAGGTTCGAGGTGAGCAGCTACGGCGAATGCAAGTCTAACTTTCATTCCGCTTGAGTACCGTTTAACCGGCGTTTCAATGAATTTTTCTATACCGCTGAATTCTACAATAGCTGCAAAACGCTCATCAATTTCCCTTTTTGACAACCCGAGAATAGTTCCATTGAGGTAGACATTTTCTCTTCCTGTAAGATCGGGGTTAAAGCCTGTGCCTACTTCAAGCAAACTAGCCACTTTTCCCCTGCACTCAATTTTACCAGCCGATGGATAAGTGATTCGTGACAACAGCTTCAGTAGTGTACTTTTACCAGCACCATTAGAACCTATAATTCCTAATATTTCCCCTTTTTGAAGGGTAAACGAAATATCTTTTAAAGCCCAGAAAACATCCTCATCATTGTGATTGGAATTGTTTTTCAGGTTCTTAATTTTTCTGAAGTTCCTGACCGGCTTTTTTATAGCGTCTAGAAATGTACCAGTCAGCGTCTCCTGCTTCTGTTCCTTTAAGCCAATCCGGTATATTTTGCTAAGGTTCTTAACCTCTATTGCTGATGTACTTTCCATGTAGTTAGGCGATGTCCGCAAAATATTTTTCCATTTTTCTAAAGTACCATAACCCTGAAGTGAAAATGGCAATTGCAGAAACTGCGCTTATCGATATTAAATCCCAGGGCATTTCTTTGCCTGCAGAAAATGATGATCGAAAACCTTCTATTCCACCGACCATCGGATAAAGAGCGTAAATATGATAAGCAGTTGTACCCAGTTTATTTAGAACCAAAGAAGCCGGAAAAGTTACAGGCGCTACATACATTAATAGCGGTATCATAAAAGTCATAGCAAACTTAAAATCGCGGTATTGTACTGCCAGTGACGAAAGCCAGAAACCCATGCCTGCGGAGGTTATTATTATGATAAGTAATGGAATAAACAGAAACACAACGTTCATTCCCGGTTTGTACTGGAAGAAAATCATCAGCCCAATCAGGATGATAAATGAAATTGAAAAATCAACAATCTTTGAAAAAACATGTGTCAAAGGAATGATTATTCTTGGAAAGTAAACCTTTGTAAAAATTGATGATGTATTGATTAGACTTTGACCGGAAGCATTGACAGTATTAGAAAAATAAGTCCATGGAATAACTGCCAGGCAAGAAAAAATTGGATAAGGCATATCATTCATATCCGGCTTTATTCCCGCAAGATGCCCGAACACAAAACTAAAAATGACAATCTGGAAAACCGGGGTAATGATAGCCCAGCTAAATCCCAAAACTGTTTGTTTATAAAGAACGGTGACGTCGCGCAAGACCATGTAGTAAAGCAAATCTTTATACCTTATCAGCTCCTTTGTGTCGATAAACTTTGAAGCAGATTGAGGCTCGATTGATACAACAGTATCTTTTGAATTCATTTTCTTTTTTGGTAAACTGGTTTTAATGAAACGAAGGTTTTAAACCATATTTGCATCATAAGACAAAACATCAGTAAAGATCTTTTGCTTTGAAGTGTTCCAGAATAGATCTTTAGAAACAATATCTAAAAACATTTCATCACTTTTTCCGTCGCCAAACAAGCTGATACGCTCAACTTGTAACTGGAGTGCTTTTTTAATCCCCTGCAGTATTTCGGTTTTAGTATAGCCGGTATGTATGATGTTTTCATTTTTCGTTCTACCGTTTTGCCGGGTCCCGATGTTAACCGTCGGCACTCCATAAAAAGGGGCTTCACGAATACCAGCGCTTGAGTTTCCGACAATAAATTGTGCATTTTCCATCATAGAAAGAAATGCCTCAAAACGAACTGACGGGAATATGCGAAACCGCTCCTTTCCCTGCAGCCTCAATACTCTCGATAGAATAAAATCTGAACCACTATCATTATTAGGATAAATAACAACGTAGTTGCAGTTTGATTCTTCCAGGGCATTTATATATTCTTCTGCATATTTATCCATTTTATTAAACTCGGTAGTAACCGGGTGAAACATAGAGATAGCATATTCATCAAAAGGAATCTCGTAGTATTTTTTAACGTCAGCAATCGAAGGAAGCGTATCGCTTTTCATTGCATCCATATCTGGTGAACCAATTACAAAAACACTTTCACGTCTTTCACCCATTTGCACCAGCCTCGCCTTAGCTTCTTCATTTGCGACAAAGTGAGTATGACTGAGTTTTGAGACAGCATGACGAATAAGCTCGTCGACAGTACCTGACACTTCACCCCCTTCTATATGTGCAACCAATATGTTGTTCAGCGCACCAACTGTAGCTCCAGCCAGCGCTTCCACTCTGTCACCATGCACTACAATAAGATCAGGTTGAATAAGATGAATATAGTTAGCGAACCCTTCAATAGTTCTTGAAAGGGTTATATCCATCAACGAACCTGAATCGTGATTGATATATTTGAAGATGTTTTTATAGCCGCATTTTTCAATTTCACGCACGGTTAGCCCGTATTTCTTATCCATGTGCATACCAGTAGCAAAAATGTGGATATCGAACAGGTGTGACTGCTGCACAATTTCTATAAGTGACTTTACTTTTCCGAAGTCCGCCCTGGTACCGGTTAAAAAAACAATTTTATTTCGGTTCATTCAATAACTTTTTATTTTCCCGGACTTGGCCAAAAGGAAAATTATTACAATCGCGCGGTGGAGGATACCACCTGTATCTTAATGCCGTTCGGGTTTAAATGACGAATTTTGCTGATCGGCTTTTGCAATTAAGTTCTCTTCTGTTTCGCAAAAAGTTCTCAGCACTTTTATACCGCTCTTTAATGCAATGGGCTTGCTAAAATACTGGTTCCTTAACTTGGTGCCTGTTAAGATAACGATACGCCAGCAACTGCCTCCCACTGAATTTGGGTATCAGTTTCAACGTCAAACCTGGCTGTTTTACCTAATACATTATCGTATTCTTCAGCAAGGATTCCACCTTTGCCAGGGCGCTTTACCCAAATATTTTCTTTGGTAAAAGCCTCGCCCGCCTTTATTGGTTTTATCGAGCAAATTGTTGCAAATGCAAAATCAATTGTCACCTGTTCTTCGTTTGCCGGGCCCTTAACACCACCCCGTTGTTGTGCAATTATCTTTGAACCTTCTATTAATTCGCTGCAAGCTTTTACATCCATTGAACAAATAATGTCAGGACCGGGACGATCCATTCTATCTGTAAAGTGTCTTTCTAAAATGGAAGCACCTAAAGCAACCGCACCAAGGCATGCATGGTTACTTAGAGTATGATCGCTTAACCCAACGACAGCATCAGGAAATGCATGCTGCACTTCAACCATTGCTCCCAATCTTACAAGGTGATTCGGTGTCGGATATAAATTAGTGGTATGTAGCAAGGCATATGGAACGTGGTGCTTTTTAAAAATCGCAACCGCTTTGGTAATGCTCTCGATAGTGTTCATGCCTGTACTTAAGATAACAGGTTTTCCAAAAGAGGCAATATGTTGCAACAAAGGATAATTGTTACATTCACCGGAACCTATTTTATAAGCAGGAACATCCCATTTATGTAGACGATCAGCGGCAGCGCGACTAAAAGGCGTGCTTATAAAAATCATCCCCTTACTCTCCACGTAGTTTTTTAATTCGAGTTCGTCGACTTCATTTAACGAACAACGGCGCATGATTTCATAAATGCTTACTTCAGCGTTACCGGGAATTGTATGCTTTGCCGCACTGCTCATTTCATCTTCTACGATGTGTGTCTGGTGTTTTACAACCTCAACGCCGGCAGCTTTTGCAGCGTCAACCATTTCTTTAGCAACTGTCAGTGAGCCTTCGTGGTTTATACCAATTTCAGCAATCACTAAAGGGTCGTAATCGTAGCCGATTTTTCTTCCGGCGATTTCAAAGTATGGATGAGACATTTTAAGCTAGAAATTGGTTTTGCAAATAATCTATCAATAGATGATGGACTACAAATGTTTTAAAATTTTTGTCCGGGCAGTTGTCAGAAATTATACATTGTTGCGTCGCACCCTTGTACTCTTTTTTCTTTATGCTGCTTTTTTTTGCCACGAAGGCACAAAGGCACGAAGATGAAGAATTAAGGAGGTTGAAAGAGGTTGTCGAAAGAGGTTTCAAAAGTACAAGTGAGTGACACAACGATGTTGAAAAAAGTTATGAAGATGGCCCCAAAAAGGCCACCGGTCAGGTTTCAACGTCAATAATGCTATCTGTCGTCATCATTCAACCTGCATCTGTCATCCGTCAACCAATATCTGTCAACATCACTTACCACGCTGTCCAGCCGCCATCGATTATTAAGTTGTGACCTACTACATGGCTACTCGCATCACTGGCAAGAAAAACAATTCCGCCGCGTAACTCGGTTTTATCACTCATTCGGCCAATCGGATTTAATTGCTTAAAACGTTCGAGAAACAATCCTTCATGCCCGTTGAAGATGCCGCCTGGCGTTAGAGAATTTACCCTTACACCTTTCTCAGCCCATAAGGTTGCAAGGTATTTTGTAAGAGCAACAACACCGTGTTTGCTGACGCTATAAGCCACAGGTTGCGAAATGCCCGTGCCGGGGTAAATTTTATGATTGGGACTAACGACCCCGTATAAAGAAGCTATGTTTATGATAGAACCTTTGGCAGCTTGCAACATCTGTTTTCCAACAACCTGGCAACCTAAGAATGCGCCAGTCAGGTTGACGTTCATAATTGCATTCCAATCTTCTAATGGAAAATTTTCAAATGACGCATCAAAGTTTGCTGATTTGCTTTGATTGGTGAAGCCTGCATTATTTATTAAAATGTCAACCTTTCCAAATTCAGATACAACCTCATTTAAAAGTGTTTCCCAACTTTCTTTTTTAGTAACATCGCAAAATTTAGCAGTTGCTTTTACGCCATCTTTTACAAGTGCCTCAGCGGCTAGCTTACATTTCTCCTCATTAAAATCAGCAAGTACAACTGTTGCGCCATGAGCATGTAAAGCAATTGCATGCTCTGCCGCAAGCAATCCCGCACCACCGGTTACAATTGCAATTCTTCCTGATAAGTCAAATAAGTTCAATTCATTCATTTCCGATAATTCATTAAAAATTCCACAATCCTGAAATCAATTTCTGTATCTATATCGACGGCCCGTTCCCTTGGCATCGGATAAATTTTACATTTGGCTTTACTCCAATGTTCAAATTCGTACAATGCACTTTTTTTAACTACATAAGCTGCAGGCGTTAAACTGTAAACCTGTGGAGCATCCTGCCGTCGTACAATTGGTCGTTCACCCTTCTTTACAATTTCAGCGTAACCGTCTTTGTTTACTTCCATCATGTTGAAGTAAGGATTCCTCTCCGGTTCATATCCTGTAATCACTACGTCAACTGATGTATCGTTTAGTGCGAGTTCAATTGCCCCGTTTATATCCTGCGCATTTTTCAGCGGTACTGTTACGTCCAGGTCTACTAAATAATCTACTGTTTTTCCAGTAAGCTGTTCATATGTTTCAACAGCATGAATAAAGACCGGCCACTTTGAGGCAGTATCGCTGGCCAGGTCAGCAGGACGCATAAAAGGAACCAGCGCTCCATATTGTTTTGCTACGTCAGCAATTCTTTCATCATCTGTTGAAATGATTAAATCATCGATCAGTGAAGTATTTTTTGCGGAAGCAATAGTATAAGCAATTAGAGGCTTCCCTTTTAGGTCTCTTATGTTTTTGCCCGGCACTCCTTTCGAACCTCCACGGCAACAGATAGTCGCTAATATCATTGGGCGAGCGCTTGTAGTTTAAACTGATCAAGGTGTACAAAGCAGTCAGTTTCGGCAGAGTGTTTTGCTGCCACGACAAGTTTTAAACTCTCCACTCCTTGTTGAAGTGACGTTAAACGTCCATCGTTTTTATTTTCTATAAAGGCATTCATTATTTCAATGAACCTGTCATTTCTTTCAAAGCCTTTATAATCGTATTCTTCCACTTGCTTTTCATTATTAATCCACGTCACTTTACTCTCTGCGAGGTTCCAGGTAATCGTACCATTGTAGCCTGTGATCAGGCAGTTTCTGACAAGCTTCTGTTGCAGATAGTCAAGATGAATGGTTCCTGTCGCCCCATTTCCGAAACGTATTAGAACGTCGCATACATCTTCGGTTTCAATCTGCAAAGCACCTGTGTTGGTATATTGGCAAGCGATTTTTTTTGCAGGACCTAATAGCCATAACAAATAATCAAATTCATGAACAAGGTCTAGCATCACTCCGCCACCTGTTTCTTTTTTTGCGCTCATTCCATTTCTGTAATCTTCATTTGGCCGCCAATCGGGAAGATACTGACCAACTTGTGCATTTACAGAAACGACATTACCTATAGTGTTTTTGGCAAGCAATTCTTTAACCTTTTTCATTCCGGGATCAAAATGCAAATCATATCCCACGACAATGTGATTGTTATAGGAAGCTGCCAGCGCAAGTAAATCATCAACCTGTTCGAGATTGTGACTAACCGGCTTCTCGATATAGATGTTAGGAATTTTGGCCTCTAATAAGATCGAAACTGAGGCAACATGAAAAGATGTAGGCGTGCAAACTATTGCCGCATCAAAAGTGGAGGAGGATAGAGCATCGGGCAATGAAGAGTACGCGGTAAGAGTAGAAAATTCTTCTGGCAAAATACCCGAACGACTGACGACTGAAACTTGCTCGTAACCCAAATAAATAAGATTACGCAGATGCCTGAGTCCTATGGAACCAAGGCCAATAAGAACTATTTTCAAAGATTTAGATTAACGCAAAAATTAAAAAAGCGGTGACAAATACTCTACAGGAAACTCAACGATCATTACCTGGTCAAGGCTTTCAAGCTTGACGAATACTTTCTTCTTTCCACCTTTTAAAACTGTACCTGTAGTGTCCATAAAGACACCGTGATTAACTTTAATTCTTGTATTCTCGTCTAAAGAATTAAGAGACTGAACGGAAACTGAAGCTTGCTTTTCCGAAAGGTATTTCTTAATTATATCAATTTCTTCGTCTCTGATTACCGCAGGTTTTCCAACATGGTATACAAAGTTTAATACACCATCCGTCATTAAAACGGGCGTTCTTTCGGTATCATCAATGTGTACAAACACGTATGAGGTAAACAAAGGCTCTTCAACAATTTTTTTTCTGTCACTCCATTGCTTTTCAATCTTTCTCAGCGGACACCAGCATTCGATCCTTTTTTGTTCTAGTAGCTTGTTTACCTTTTTTTCCCATCTTGGTTTCGTATAAACCGCAAACCACTTCTTACCATTTTCCATATTTATCAATCAATTATTCTTACAGCTTCGCCACCTCACTCCCATTTTTATGCCGGGAATAATTATGTGGCAAAAAAGTGTTCGAATCAACTCTTAAGCTTCCTTTTTACCAAACCCTCCAAGAAGGTTTTCAAGAAAACCTTTCTTTTTATCCTGTACATAGTAACCGTAACCATACCCATAACCGTAACCATATCCGTATCCGTACCCATAACCTCCGTAGCCATAGCCAAAGGAACTTTCGTTCTTAATACCATTTACAACCAGTGCAAGCGTCTTAATCTTCTTCTCCCTGTTCAATTTCTCTACGAATGGTATAACAGCTTTTGATGAGTATTTATGGCGTACGATGAACATTGTTAAGTCAGCGAACTTCTCAAGCAATAAGGCATCAGTAACCAACCCGATAGGAGCGGTATCAATTATGATCACATCAAAGTTCTCCCGCAGGTATTTCATTAATTGATCCGTTTTTGGACTTAGTAATAGCTCGGCAGGATTTGGTGGAATTGGTCCTGAACTGATTACATGGATGTGTTCGTTACCCGGCACTTTCTGAATGATATTTTCAACAGGTATATCTTTAATGATGTAATTGGATATACCAAATTCACCGGGAACATTCAAATACTTACTAAGCTTAGGTTTGCGTAGATCAAATTCTAAGATAACGGTTTTTGCCCCGGTAATTCCCATGCTGCTGGCAAGGTTCAAAGACACAAAACTTTTTCCCTCACCACTCATAAACGATGACAAAAGAATCGTTTTAACCGACTTTTCAGCCCCCATATATTGTATATTGGTTCGTATCAATCTGAACTGTTCAGATATAGGGGTTCGGCTTTTATTATCGATTACAATGCTTTTCTTATTTTTCTCATAAGAAAGTTCGCCGAGTATAGGAACAGTTGTTCCTTCTTCTATCTCTTTTCTATCGCTTATCTTATTGTTGAAAAAGTCACGAAGAACCAATATCAAAGTTGGAATAGCCAAACCAATTAGCAACGCGAATAACTGTATTTGAGACGCTACAGGCCTCACAACACCAGTGTTAAACGCGCTATCAACCAAACGGGTATTGTTAATATTAGATGCAAGAGAAAGTTGAGATTCTTCTCTTTTTTGCAAAAGGTATAAATAAAGAGATTCCTTCAAATTCACCTGGCGTGTCAGATTCACGAGTTGTTTTTCTTTTCCGGGAAGACTGGCAATTTTACTTTCGATGTTGCCATAAGTGCTTTGAACCTGGTTAAGGTTACTGCTATATCCGCCTTTTAATGCTTTGATATTACGCAAAATATTTTCCCTTATATCCCTGACCTGGGAATTCAGATTAGCAACAAGCGGATCAGCTTCTGTGCTTTTCAATGCCATTCTTTGCTTTTCCTGAATTAAGGTGTTGTGAGTTGTAATCAGTGATAATAAAGTAGGCTCGCCAATACCTAAACCTGAAGGAATAGCGTCATTTCCTCCTTTTGATGCAGTTAGATAATTTTCCAAAGACTCTAAAACCTTTATTTGAGCCATTTGATCAGCTTTTTTATTGTCAACAGCGACAGCCTGACCAAGGTATGAAGTATCTTCAGCGGAAATAGAATTGATTCTGTTCGAAGTTTTAAATTGTTGCGTATTTGACTCAACTGCATTTAACTCCCTGGCAACGGTATCAATTCTTTCGTTTAAAAACCTAATCGTACGAACGCTCGCTACGTTTTTATCTTCCAACCCGGCACCATTATATACCTCTATCAGTTTATTGATAATCATCACTGCCCTTTCCGGAACTTCATCAAGCATAGATATCTCGATAATTCCACCCATATCATGGGTGAGCCTTACATCTATTGCCCCCTTATACTTTTTAGTTTCACCCTCTTTATCGGTAAAGAACACCCGGTAACCGTTCGGGTCAAGCTTCATATTCGGATTTCTGTCTAGCGCCAATTTCCCAAAGTCGGTTTCGAATTCTTCGCCATATCTCAATATCTTTTGAGACGTATTTTCTGTAATTATGAAATTCTTCTCTTTTAAAGCTATTTTAAAGCCACTTGGTTTCGCGTTAGGTGTTTCATTTATCACCCTAATGAAAAATGGAGACTTTTCACCGAAAATCGGAGATGCGGTAACACGACCTTCACGATAAACATTCACATTAAGATGAAGGGAGTCTACCACTTTTCTCATTATTGAATAAGAACGCAGGATGTCCATCTCATTTTGCACGTCGTTATTTTGGGTTACCAACCCCATTTCTTTCAAAGTCTTATACTCAGAGTTGCCTCCGTCTTCCTGGCTTTTAATAAGCAGAAAAGCCGATATCTTACTTACCGGCATTGTATAACGTAAATATATTTTCGAAGCTATTATGCAGAGGACTATACTTACAATAAACCATGGTAGTACCGCCAATATTTTGTAGATAAATTTCTTAACATCAAACTGACTACCTGCCGGTATGGCAAATTCATTGTCTGTTGTATTAATTGGGTAACTCATTTTATTTATTTAAAGCATTTTAAACTTTAATAGTAATTTATTTTCTTAAAATGGTAACGGCTAGTGCAATTACACTAGCCAGTGTTGCTACGATTGCAGAAACCCTTGAAAAATCCTCAAACTGGCTTTTGCTTTTTTCGGCTTCAACATAAACTACATCATTTCTTTGTAAATAATAATATTTCGAAGTAAAAATATCTTTATTTGTGAAATCTAACTGGCCAATTTCACGAATTCCGCTGCTGTCTCTAATAACCCTGACATTGCTGCGGCGACTATAAGTTGTCATATCACCTGACAGGCCTAATGCCTCTAAAACTGTTACCCGCTCATGTGGAACCAGAAAACTTCCAGGGGCTTTTACTTCCCCTAGGACTGAAAACCGGAAATTTGTAAATTTTACCGACACTAACGGATCCTTTAGATATTTTGCGACCCTTTCTTTTAACCTGTCTTTAAACTCTTCTTTTGAAATTCCCGCAGCATGAATCTTACCCATAATTGGAAATTCAATGTCGCCTTTATTATCAACTAAATATGCATTGTTAGGATTAGCAGCAGTTGCAGCAGCGGAGGAACTTGAGTAACTATTTAATAAAGCAGCGGTTTCCGGATTAGCCCCTAAAATTTTTATTTCCAGTATGTCATCCGGCATAATGATGGCGGCAGGCTTATCCATTTGAGGAAGACGAACTACGCCCGAATCACTTAAATTAGTAAAGTATTTAAGATTTCTTGAGGGAAGACAGGAAGAACCATAAATAGATATAACAATTAAAATAGCTGCAACACGTAAAGATATAGCTCTGGAAATTTTGACAGACGAGGAACTGCATCCTTTTGGACAATCAATCATAAAATACTAGATAAATGTTATTTATTCGTTTGCTTCAAGAACGTAAGACTATAGATAACATTGTGACTAGCCGAAAAATTACCTGAAACAAGGTCAAAAATAAATTCTGAAGGTCAATTAGCAAAGGAAATTAAAAAAGTCTGCTTTATAGAAATTTTATTAAAAGGGTAATTTGGGCGGATATAATATCCACGAATCAAATCAATTATACTTTCCCATGTTTTGAAACATCTTTGATTTACCACTTTTTCAATCAAGTTTCTCTACTTTAATTGCGAAGAAAGTCCCGATAAAATCCCGTTCAATTCTTCTGTAACTCTGATCACTCTCACTGGTCTAAATTCCGCCAACTTACTAATACTCTTCTAATACCATTTGACCTAACCGCTTACTGATCCCTTCTTCACTTCGCTCCAAACGGTTCAACAAATGCCCCAATTGTGCTAACCCGTTTTCTTTGGCAATCTTCA
>JAOQAJ010000176.1 GCA_025963675.1 Segetibacter sp. | reverse complement strand
TTCGTATAGGTTTTGCAAACAGCATGGAAAACATTGAAAAAGGCTTTTCAAGAATTCAAGTCGCTTTAGATAAGTTGAAATAGCCCCGCCCACTAAAGGGCGCTTTGAAGGAAAATTATATGCATGGAATTATTTTAGAAGCAGTTCAATGTAAATTACAAAGAACTGCTTTTTTGTTTTTGGTACCGACAGTAGTTTCTTATAGCATCATCGTTGTGTCACTCCCTTCAACCGCACACCGTTAGGCGGCTTTTTTTACCATCTTTCATTAATTTGCTTTAACACAGATACAGTTAGCTTTTATAAAAGGCGCTGCGACCTGCAGGCCTTTCTATTTCACCTTCTGCTTTATCTCATTGAGCTTCATCAATGCTTCAACCGGCGTTAGACGATTGATGTCAATATCATTCAACATGGTTCTTATTTCATCAAAAGTTTCGCTATGCGCATCAAAAATGCTTAACTGAAGTTTAGGGGCAGAAAGTTTTTTAATATTAGCAGATAGATCATCTGTCTTTGGCGTAATCGCATCTTCATCTACATGCTTGCTTTCAAGTTGCTGCAAAACTTCGTTTGCTCTGTCAATTAGTTTCGGCGGCATTCCCGCCATTTTCGCCACATGAATACCAAAGCTGTGTGTGCTGCCACCCGGCGCTAACTTTCTAAGGAAAATAATTCTGTTTGCCACTTCCTTATTGGTTACATGGTAGTTTTTTACCCGCGGCAATTTATTCTCAAGCTCATTGAGTTCATGGTAATGTGTTGCAAACAAGGTCTTGGGAGCATGGGGAGAGGAGTGGAGGTATTCAACAATACTCCAGGCGATACTAATTCCGTCATATGTGCTGGTACCCCGGCCAATTTCATCCAATAAAATAAGGCTTCGTGGAGTCAGGTTGTTGATGATGCTGGCGGTCTCATTCATCTCAACCATAAAAGTACTCTCGCCACCACTTAAGTTATCACTTGCTCCGACACGGGTAAAGATTTTATCGGTAACAGGAATGGTTGCCGCACTTGCCGGAACAAAGCTGCCCATATGCGCCATCAGAGTAATTAATGCGGTTTGCCTAAGCAGTGCACTCTTACCACTCATATTTGGGCCAGTCAAAATGATCACCTGCTGCCCCGCAGGATCTAATGAAATATCATTGGAAATATAACTTTCACCAACAGGTAAATTTCGTTCAATAACAGGATGCCTGCTGTCTTTAATTTCAAATTCCAGTCCCTGATGCAGGGTCGGTTTTTTGTAATTGTATTGCAATGCATTTTGTGCAAAGCAGCCAAGACAGTCCAGGATGGCAAGAACATTACCATTAATTTGCATTGGGGCTATGTAGTCTTGTAGCTCCAACAATAACTTATCATACAATTCCTGTTCTATTGCAAGGATCTTATCTTCTGCACCAACGATCTTTTCTTCGTATGTTTTCAGTTCCTGCGTTATGTAGCGCTCACAATTGGCGAGGGTTTGTTTTCGCATCCATGTTTCCGGCACTTTGCTTTTATGTAGGTTCGTTACTTCAAGGAAATAACCGAAAACATTATTAAAACCAACTTTTAGAGAAGAAATGCCTGTAGCCTCACATTCCTTTTGTTGTAATTGCACCAGGTAGTCTTTACCGGTACTCGCAATGTTTCGCAACTCGTCCAGTTCAGCGTGCACACCTTCTTTAATCACACTTCCTTTCGATATCTGAACCGGCGGATTTTCAACAATATCCTTCAATATTTTTTCAAGGATATAATGACAAGGGTTCAAAGCATCAGCTAGCCTTTTTAAATAATCGTTTGTTGCATGTAAACATTCATTTCGTATAGCTTCTACATGTTGCAACCCTCTTGCAATTTGTAAAACTTCTCTTGGATTAATCTTCCGCAGAGGTATTTTGCTCACCAGTCTTTCTATATCACCAGCTTGTTTTATGTGTTGTGTTAGCTTTGTCCGCAGGTCTACATCCTTAATAAGGAATTCCACCAGGTCCAAACGTTCATTTATTTTTCCAAGGTCTTTATAGGGCAATACAATCCACCGTTTTAAGAGCCTTGCACCCATTGGGCTTACTGTATTGTCTAAAACCCTTAGCAACGTTTGCCCGTTTTCAACACCACTTCCCAATAATTCAAGGTTTCGAATCGTAAACCTGTCCATCCACAGGTAGTCTTCTCTCTCAAGCCGCTGGATAGAAGTTATGTGCTGAAGGTTAGGATGCTCTGTATCTTTTAAATAATGGAAAACTGCCCCGGCAGCAATAATTGCAAGCGGCATTGCTTCAACACCATAACCTTTTAATGAATGTGTTTGAAAGTGTTTCAGCAAACTCTCTGTTGCATAAGCTTCATCAAAAATCCAGGAGTCAAGGGTGTAAGTATAAAACTTACTGCCAAAAGTCTCTTTAAAATGCTTTTGATAATTCCGCTGAAAAATCACTTCGGCAGGTTTAAGGCTTTGGAGCAATTTATCTATGTATTCTGTATTGCCTTCGCTGGCGAACAATTCGCCGGTTGAGATATCAAGCAACGCAATGCCCGCCTTATCGTCAGAAAAATGAATGGCGGCGAGAAAGTTATTACTGTTATGTTCTAATAGCTTGTCACTCGTGGCAACACCAGGGGTAACCATCTCTGTGACACCGCGCTTTACAATTCCCTTGACTTGTTTTGGATCTTCTAACTGGTCACAGATTGCGACACGGTAGCCCGCCTTTACAAGTTTATGCAGATAAGTATCTAACGCATGATGAGGGAAACCGGCAAGTTCACTACTGAAAGCAGCACCGTTGTTTCTTTTTGTAAGGGTTATGCCAAGAACCTTGCTAGTAATGATTGCATCTTCACCAAAGGTTTCATAAAAATCACCGACCCGAAACAACAAAATAGCATCAGGATATTTCTGCTTAATAGCCTTATGTTGCTGCATCAAGGGCGTCTCAGCACTAGTCTTACTCATTGCGGCAAAAATAGTCGCTTTGCTGATAAAGAAAAGTGGGTGGGATGCAATGTGAATAAATGGAGTGGAAGTAGTTGAAGCGGCGAATCGCTGATAGCTCAAAATAATATAATAGCAACGGAATAGTTATTGCTTCGAAAGGTGAAACACAAACTATCTTATGGATTCTCCATTTCACTTTGTCGGCCTGTCTGCAAGCTTACGCAATTGAGGAAGCTTTAATATTAAAACTTGTAAATGAAGAAACTAAGCGCAGGAATATTAGCGTACAATCTAAGCGAACAAGGTGAACTAAAAGTATTCCTCGTTCATCCTGGTGGTCCGTTTTGGAAAAATAAAGACGAAGGAGCATGGAGCATACCAAAAGGTGAATACGATGAAGAAGAAGATCCTCTGTTGGCTGCAAAGAGAGAATTTACAGAGGAGACAGGAGCCGTTTTGCCTGCCGGTGACTTTTTACCTTTACAGGCTGTGAAAATTAAATCGGGAAAAGTGATTTCTGCGTGGGCAATAAATGTGTCGCCGGATATGGCTTTTATTGAAAGCAATCAGTTTGAAATGGAATGGCCACCAAGATCGGGGAAAAAGCAATTTTTTGCTGAGGTTGACAGAGCTGACTGGTTTTCAATAGAGGATGCAAAAACTAAAATCAACCCTGGACAGCTAGGGTTTTTAGAACAATTGGTTGGCATAGTCAGGTTATATTAGCGAATGAGTGAATTGATACCAACAAATTCTATAAATGTTATGCATTTCTGAAGAAAAGCAAAATTTCGTCAACCAATATTTTAAATGCGAGCCCAATCTTATTTTCACCTTTTGCATTGATTTAGCTCTATTTCTACAGTGAACCAAAGCTTCCAAAGAGAACTTTATTAGCGTAAATTAGGGAAACGTACAATGATACCGGAGCTGCCAAAAGTTTTGCAGACGAAGTGATTGCGACGCAAGAATGACCCTTTGAAAAACAAATGCCGGTATTAATAGAATTTTTCAGTTATTACTCATTCTCTTCCAGCTCGGTCTTCATTTCTTCTGAAATGGTAGCCAATACCTTGTCTATCCTGTTGCCGTCCATATCCATTATTTCGAAACGAAATCCGTTCCACTCTAACGTTTCGCCTGTATTGGGAATGGTTCTTAACTGGTGAAGGATGAAACCTGCAAGGGTGTTAAAATCATGTTCACCCTCATTCATATATTCAGTTTTCTCGAACCTGCTTAGAAAATCGTAAAAAGGAATTTGCGCATCAATCAGGTAAGTGCCGTCTTCTCTTTCGATTATTTCATAGTCGTCGGCATCCGTAGGTCCGATATCGCCTACAATTGCTTCCAGAATGTCATTTAAAGTCATCATACCTTCCACGCTTCCATATTCATCCACGATAAAACAAGAGGTAGCCTGCACCTGTTTGAACCTTTCTAACACCTGGTAAACCGAGTTATTCTCCGGAACAAATAATGCTGGTTTTATCAGATCTTTCAACATAATGTTGTCATTAGCCAGCATGATGTCTTTGATGGAAACAATACCTTTTATATTGTCTATCACACCCTCGCACAACGGGTAAGTTGTGTGAACAACCTCGCGCATTTTTTGCTTTATATCTGCTACTTTACAGTTAACCTCCATCCATACAATGTCGCTTCTGTGCGTCATCAGTGAGGTGATGTTTCTGTCACCGAGATGAAAAACTCTTTCAATAATCTCCTGCTCCTTTTCTTCTATTGCACCAGTTTCAGTGCCTTCGTTTATAATGGCTTTTATTTCCTCTTCTGTAACCGGTGAATCGTTGGGCCTTATATTAAATAGTTTGGAAATAAGATTAGTGCTCTTGCTCAAAAGCCACACAAACGGATAAGCTACCTTTGAAATTAACTTCATTGGTGCAGACACCCATTTAGCTATTGCTTCCGGCTTCGAAAGCCCTATTCTCTTAGCTGTTAATTCGCTGACAAGTGACAGATAGGTTATGCAAACAACGACAATTACAGTAGCTGTACTGTTTTGATAAGGAGTAAGCCATGCGATGTCATTTAAGGAATCGACAAGATTTTTTTTGATATTATCGCCGGAAAAAATACCGGTCAAAATAGACATTAAAGTAATGCCGATTTGTACGGTAGATAAAAAGGTATCGGGGTGGTTGGCCAGTCCGAGCGCATTTCTTGCCTGCTCGTCTCCTTTATTTGCCTGTACTTCTAATCTGGTTTTCCGTGCCGAAACCACAGCAATTTCGGCCATCGCAAATACTCCATTCAATAAGATTAATCCAAGAATTATAAAAACTTCCGTCATTTTACTTTGTTGCTGCAAAACTACGCATTCAGCACTGCTTTTCATTATATTATAAAAAACACGCCACTGAAATGCCGGCAAATTTAACTAAATGCGCTATCTTTGCGCCCTTTATGGAAAAAGCAAAAAGAATAGCTGTTATAGGTGCCGGACCCGCAGGGTTGACTGCTGCTTACTTATTAAGTAAGGCAAATCAAGAGGTGGTTGTATTTGAAAAGGATCCGAAATATGTTGGCGGAATTTCCCGAACGGAATCATACAAAGGCTATAATTTCGATATCGGTGGACACCGTTTTTTCTCCAAATCAAAAGAAGTAGAAGATTTCTGGACAGAAATTTTAGGCGACGACTTAATAGACAGGCCTAGAAGTTCAAGAATATATTATAACAAAAAATTCTTTGCTTATCCTTTGGCTGCTATGGAGGCTCTGACCAAGCTAGGGGTTATAGAATCGGGACTGTGCGTAGCGAGCTATCTGAAGGCAAAAGCGTTTCCAATAAAAGATCCGCAGAACTTCGAAGATTGGGTAACCAACCAGTTTGGAAAAAGACTTTTTAACATCTTTTTTAAAACATACACTGAAAAAGTTTGGGGAACACCCTGTAAAGAAATTTCAGCGGATTGGGCCGCCCAGCGTATTAAAGGATTGTCACTTTCGTCTGCAATCAAGAATGCTGTTTTCAAACCTAAGAATACAAGCAAAGACAAAGTAATTAAAACGCTTATTGACACTTTCCGTTATCCAAAATATGGACCTGGAATGATGTGGGAAGTGTGTGTTGAGAAAATTAAAGGATTTGGTGGTGAAGTACGAATGAATACGGGTGTCTCAAGCATAGAGTATACAGATGGCAGTTGGAACGTAAATCTTCAAAATGCACCAACCGAAAGCGGGTTTGATTATGTGATCTCGTCAGCGCCGATAAGAGAACTTATTCCTAATATTTATCCTAAGGTTGCTCCTAAGACATTGGCTGCTTCGCAGGATTTGAAGTATAGGGATTTCTTAACCGTCGTACTTATCATGAAGGATAAAAACGTGTTCAGTGATAACTGGATTTATATTCACGATCCGTCTGTGACTGTTGGACGCGTTCAGAACTTTAAATCATGGAGCCCTTACATGCTTCCCGATCCGTCGATGGCTTGTTATGGCCTCGAGTACTTTTGTTTTGAAGGCGATGGTTTGTGGACAAGCAGTAATGAGACGTTGATTGATTTAGGCAAAAAAGAATTAGAGCAGATTGGATTAGGTAAGGCAGTTGATGTAACTGATGGATATGTAGTTCGTCAGCCGAAGGCTTACCCGGTGTACGACTCGGTATATAAAGAAAACATCGATGTCATAAAGGATGAACTGAAAAATTATCCTGGTTTATACCTTGTCGGCAGAAATGGAATGCATAAATACAACAACCAGGATCATAGCATGATGACCGCTATGCTGGCTGCAAAAAATATCGAAGCAGGACAGGAGTTATTTGATTTGTGGAATGTTAACGGTGATGCCGAATATCATGAAAGCGGAGATCGCGGCGCTGAAGAGGGTGGAAGATTGGTGCCGGGAAAATTGAAAAAAAATAGTTCAGTTCCTGCAAAATAAGTTGATAGAACAAATTGAATTTATAATTGACCGGCAACGATGCCGGTCTTTTTTTTTGGTACAAACTGAAGAACCAGGGGCGACATCGTTGCGTCGCATTTCGTTCATCGTTAGCCGCAATGTGGTAGCTTTTGGCCGTGTATGCTAATAACCCTTTTATTTCTGCCTTTGCACTATTTGCAGTGTTTTCTCGTCTTTTGCTCCTTCAAAAAACTTGTCTAATACTTGTTGAAAGACCGGCTGATTTTGCAACGATGAAAACAATGTCATGGAGGATTTCAACTTCATATCATCCGGACTTCCAAATATGCGATGTGCATCATTTGATTCCAGCTTTAGTAATTCGTTACATATGCCTATTAGCCTATTGCCTAAAACCGAATGCTTTAAATATTCCCCAGCTTCCTTAATGTCTTTTATCGCATAAAATTTTGAAGTCTCACTAAAACCGAGACCTTGTATCTGCGGAAAAATATACCACATCCAATGGCTTCGTTTCCGGCCGTTTCTTATTTCTGATAATGCCGCCTGGTAGTCTGTTTTCTGTGCATCAAGAAATCTCTGCAAGTTTTTTTCCTCTGACATACTATTTCTTTATTTCAATATAAGTTACTACCTATGAGCCTTTTCTTTTCACCAATATTAAAGCCATTTTTTCCAGCTCTTTTTCTCTGGTTGCAGGATTGAGAAAACCGCCGGTCAGCATACTAATGTGAAAGTATCCGAACTCTCTCAACACATTAAATTTGTAGCCTTTTTCAATTAGTTCAGGTAACATATTTACAGTTGTGTAAAAGGCAGCAGAACTATCACTTCCTATAAAACGATCAATGTTTTGTACGCTGTCAACATATTCCACAAAACCGGGTGCATAAAATTCAAAAGAGTATGACCATGCATTTAAGGTGGCAGATTTAACAGGTGTTTTATTTTCAGCCAGATATTTGCCTGCCATCATTCCTGCCTGGTACTGCAAAAGGCGTGGGTAAAAAAAATTAAACAGGAAAAGGAAGAGTACCACGCATATTCCACTGCTGACAGCGATTAACTTATTTAATCCCTTTTCTTTAAAATACCATAAAATCATCAATACAACAGCAATTGAAATTATTGCTACTACAAGAGTGTTTCCCATTTTCGAATACCACACAAGCAGGTTCACAGCAACTGCTGCAATCACAAGCAGGGTTGCTTGCAATGCCGTTAATCTTTTGAATGTAACTTCTTTGTTTATCGACAGCAGGTAAGCGGCTGTGATCATAGAAAAATGAGGAAACAGAATAACGATGTAATGTGGTAGTTGAAAACCAGAGAATGAAAAAAGGAGAAAGGTTATCAAAGCACTGCCATAAATAATCCACCTGATTTTAGAACTGCCATTTGCACTGCCTTTTTTAATAAGCGTATAAACGGCGATGTATAAAATAATCGACCAGGGTAGAAAAGCCCACAAAGTAGTATGCAGGAAGAAGGAAGGATCTCCGTGTCCTTTAATTGGACCTGTATTAAAAAACCTTCCAAATTGGCTATCCCAAAAAAAGAATTGCAACCCGGACACATTCGTTCGTCCAAACACTACTTTTTCAGGATGAAGGTCGAATTGACTATACAAACTGTAAAGCTCCGGCGTGATAAACAGCAGGATCAATATGGCCATCACCCACCATCTATAGTTGACGAACTGTTTCCACTGATTTGTAATCATCCAATAAATAGCAAGACCAGCACCGATCGTAATTAGAACAAAGATTCCCTTGGTCATTACGGCACAAGCCGCCGTAAATGCCGCTAAAACAATGTAGCTCCATTTGAAGAAGACACTGGCTTTATACATGTAATAGATAGCGGCAATAATGAGCGTGGTTAAATATGGTTCGGCGCGAACATCAAAATTATTCAGCAGTCCATGAAGCGAAAAGACATAAATAATGACCGCAACTTTTGCGGTATCCTTGTTATATAACTGTTCTGTAAGCAGGTAGGTAAACCAAATGCCAGCAAGCCAAAAAAGAAACGCCGGCAGCTTGTAAGCAACGGCATTGATGCCAAATATTTTAAAGCTTAACGCGCTAATCCAAAAAGGGAAGTGGGGCTTGTCGAGCCAGTCGTGACCGTCGCCAAACAAATTTACCCAGTCGCCGGTTAATGCAATGTGTTTAGAAATGGTAGCGTATAGGGCCCCATCTGGTTCAAGTATCTCAAGCAGTAATCCATTAGCGTTAAGTAAAATGCCGGTAACTAGAAAATAAGGGAAATACTTTTCGAATGATTTCATAAGCACCAGCCGGAGTTTAATCTGCTTTAATTGAATCTATTAACGCCATTCGCTGCCGAAAAATATTGGAAGTAAGGGTTCCTATTGTCAGTCCAAGTAAAGCACCTACAATAACATCACCTGGAAAATGCACACCGACGTATACTTGTGCATAACAGATAATAAAAGCCCAAACAAATAACCAAAACCATTT
This sequence comes from Segetibacter sp., assembly GCA_025963675.1. Classification (GTDB taxonomy): domain Bacteria; phylum Bacteroidota; class Bacteroidia; order Chitinophagales; family Chitinophagaceae; genus Segetibacter. The sequence continues at coordinate 831 of JAOQAJ010000176.1, read as the reverse complement.
TTGCCCGATTGTATTTTTAATGACACTAAACCAGAAAGTAGCGAGCCCGAAGTGATTTGCCGCATGTGAAGAAGGCATACCATATATTCCACCACAACCAGCAAGATTGTTGAGATTGAATTGCAATGTAGGGTCGTGGCAGGGACGAAGCCTGCCGACAAAAGGCTTGATAAGACTGGCACTTGTAAAATCAGTTAGTGCAAAAGTCACGAGCGATAATGCGACTATTGGCAGCAAATATTTTCTGCAATTAAAATAAAAAAAAAGCAGGAAGAATAAATATAGAGGAACCCATGTATACTGGTTGCGCAACAACAGCATGATTTGATCAAGCCCAGTAAAAGATAGTTTTTTGTTGATCAGGTAAAATAAAGCCTTGTCCGCTTCTTTCAGGCTTCCTGCTATTTGCATATTTATTCTAATTAGGGGTCAAAGATAAGTGTGAGTGTAGTTAAGATAACAGGTGTATTGACTTTTCATGATCGATATAGTTCCGATTGCCTTTTTCAAGGTGTTAGAGACTTATCGTGATTTTAATGTAGCCGAAGCAGCATTTTTTATTGCAAATTGTTCTATAGTTAGTAAATTCATCCTGAAAAAATTTATATGAAATTCTTCATTATACTAATTATCTGCGCTGTTTCATCCGCTGGCGTAAATGCTCAAGCAAACAGCATTTTCAAAAAGAAGCCATGGGAAGAAACGAAGCTGAAATTGCTTTTGCAGGATACATTAAGTAAATTAAAAGCCGTTCCTAATTTAAGCTACAGTATTCCCCGCCAGACAAAAAACGGAGTTTATCATATACCCATTACGGGTACCTACCTTGGC
>JAOQAJ010000163.1 GCA_025963675.1 Segetibacter sp. | reverse complement strand
ACCTCATAACTTTTTTACGAACATTTTATATTACTGCTCTACATCTTTGAAAACCGGCAATCCCTTCAACTTTATCTTTCTTTTCCATTTTATTAACGGCTGCTGGCTTCAATATTGATTAAGATGTTTATATGAAAAACATGCTTTTATCACTTTTTACATGCTTGCTGCTGGCGGTTGCCGCTCAGGCACAACAGGCGAAAGGTCAGTTGGATATACAACTCAACAAAAACATCTTACAACCCGGAGATTCGTTATTTATAAAGGTGGATTACAAAGACGGTGGCGGCCAGATACTCAACCAGTCGCTGGCTACGCTAGAGCTGATGGTTGAAAACGAAGAAGGGCTGCGTACCCGCCTGCGCTGGCCGGTGATCAACGGGCAAGCTTCCGGTGCCTTGTATCTACCTGATTCGTTGCCGCGTGGCAAGTACACGCTACTGGCAGGTTTGCAGCAACGCTTTTTCGAGGTGATAGGCGAAATAAAGGACGACAGGAACAGCGGCAGTATACAAGCGATGCTCCTGACGAAAACCGGTGAATGGGCCGAGCAGGAAGTACCCGTGGCGCCTGACGGCACCTTTGCCATCCGCAACTGGCTGTTTGAAGACAATGCATTGTTGGCTTTTTCAGGAACACAAAACAATAACCAGCCGTTGAATATCCGCATCAGTACCCAGCTTGATTCGAGCTATGCACCGCTGGCGGTGGCAGGCCGGGCATTTTATATAGGTAACCCACCATCAGCAGTCCGACAAACCCTCAACCAGCCCGTTGAAATCTCCAACGCGGCTTTTGCAGATCAGGGTAGCGTACTGCCTGCAGTTCTGGTAAGGACTACCGCTAAAAGTCCGGCGCAGCAGTTTAACGAAGAACATGCTCGCGGCTTGTTCCGGGCCGGCGATGAACGGATGCTGAGCATTATGACTGACCCCAGTGCACTTAGTTTTCCCAATATTTTCTCGTACCTGCAGGGCCGGGTTGCCGGTTTGCAAATAGCACTAACCGGCTTTAACGGAGGCGTGGCCAGGTGGCGCGGCGGTCCGGTAACGTTTTTCCTGGATGAAATGAGGGTATCCGCTCAACAAATTGCCAACATACCGATGACAGACATTGCAATCGTAAAAGCATATCCCCCACCTTTCATTGGCGCTCCCGGGGGCGGTGCCGGCATTGCCATTTATACCCGCCGTGGTGGCGAGGCCAACTACCTTCCTGCTAATAGGCAGGTGTTTAGAGTGAGAGGCTACACGCCTGCTGCTGCGGCGCTGAACATGAGCAAGCTGAGCTTGTAAAATACTTTATTAACCTTTAATTGAATTAGTACGTGAAAAAGAGGCAACAACTGACCTGTCAAACAATAGCAGCATTTTTTGCTCCTCTCATATCTTATTCCCGAAAAGTGGGAGAACTATTAAGTTGATCATTTTAATGGCTATGCTGACGATCATATAGGGCTGCTTTAAAAACTCGGATAAGATTTATTCTTTTCGCAAGTTCATCTTTTTACAAATTTGCCTGATCCAACTGTCAAACGGAGCGTCGCAAGTAAAGCCTGAACGAAGACTAATGCCGGCTTCCTAAAAACTTTTCCTCTCCGAACTAATGCCATTCGAAAGAAACAGAACGGATCGCGCGGTCGTCTTTTCCAGGCTGTAACCTCTGGTAGTGGATTTCAATGATTAGTAAAACATTTTTCGTATTGTTGTCCTCAAGCCCAAACAAGGATCTGGTATATACTAATGAAGTTTTCGAAGCAGCTAAAGTCAAAATCTTTATACATCGATCATACAGGTTAAATGAGGCCCTGAAGCATTGAGGGAGTTGGGTAAAGGAGAACACAAAGGGAAGATAGTAATATCGGTGTGAAGAAAATTGCCTCTTCAAATACCAGAAGCTAATAAAGAATAATTAAGATGGTTAGCAACCTTCTTCAAGGCTTGTCGGTCGTTTAGAAAATTAAAACGGATTAATGAAAGACAGAGTAAACAGATTCCAGGAATTAGATGCGCTACGAGGAATAGCTTCAATATTGGTCGTATTATTTCACTTTACAATGCGTAGACAAGAGGCTCAACTGGGATTTAAATTAGGAACAACAGGAGTAGACTTGTTTTTTATTATTAGTGGGTTCGTAATTTTTATGAGTTTAACCAAAGTGAAAAATAGCAGAGATTTTATCATAAATAGAATTAGCCGGCTTTATCCTACTTATTGGACATGTGTCTCTTTTACGTTCATTTTAGTTATTGTATCTACCTTTTCCACTCATGGTAATATACCGTATCTCAGGTATCTGGGAAACATGACCATGTTTCAGCACTATTTAAGAATTCCGGATCTTGACGGTCCTTATTGGACTATGATTATTGAAATGATTTTTTATATAGCTATTTTATTTCTTTTTCATTATAAACTGACCAAATACCTGAAGCCAATCGGATTAACATTGTCTTTCGTAGTCGTTGTCTTGTGCTCTTTTTTAAAGAGTGATCTTCTCCATAAATTATTTCTAGCTATACCGTTACTTCCATTTATACCTTTGTTTTTTGCCGGGACAATCTTCTACAGAATTTATACAGAGAAAAGCAAAAACTTAGGAAATTACGTAATCTTAGTAATATGCCTGGTATGTCAAATATTCCTGTATAAATATTCAGGCAGGTCAAGCGATTACATAAGTCATTTTGAATATGCCCTAATGGTTACTTTATATTTCTTATTATTTACTCTTTTCGTTAATGGAAAATTGAAGTTTATAGTTTCCGGGGTTTCTCTTTTCTTGGGTAAGATTTCGTTTGCATTGTATTTAATCCATCAAAAGGTCTCTATTGGATTTATCATACCAATTCTTATGTATAAGTTCAAGTTCAATTTTTGGATAGCCTCGCTTCTTTTTGCATTACCAATTGTTATTGGGCTGGCTGCAATTATAACTTACTTCGTAGAGGTTCCATTTAGCCAAAAAATGAAAGAAAGCCTACGCGCAAAATTTTCTTCGATCGAGGCTTAATGAAAGCTGCTGCAAAAGATTAGGATTTAATTGTCTTATGAGGAGTACTATTGCAAGGATACCAGTTGAACCGATGATCTTATTGGACAAGCTGAACGGATCGTGTTTTACAAGACTTAAATTTAAATAAATGATAACCTTCAAGAGCGGTCAAATTCCTGAATACGAATTTATACAAGCTGTAAAGAAACCTGTCCCTGTTCGATGCATACAAATGCAAGAACCTTTTAAAGTAGAGACGCTTGAAGGAACACTTGAAGGTAAGGCAGGTGATTATTTAATGGTTGGTGTAAAAGGTGAAATGTATGCATGTGACAAAGATATTTTTCAAGAAACCTATGATATTGTTTGAGCAGTTCGTAAGTAATCAAATATGGAAATGAAATGGCGTTGCATGTGTTTCCGTTTGTTTGGCAGGCTAAAGAGAATAAACAAAAAGTGAACGCAACAAAGGCTTACGCTTTTTTACATGCCTTTACGTTATTGCATTGCTTTTAATCTTGCCAGCTTTGGCTGGAAAAAGGTGTTACGATTGCAATTTGTTGTTCCTGTCGATATTGCTTCTAAGCCAATGAACCAGCAGTCTGGAGAGTGGCTCACCTGGTTTTACTTTGGACATTCACCGACTTTTGGGCTTATTATAGCAGCCATACAAATTATCGGTTCTTACTTATTACTCTTTCGCA
>JAOQAJ010000143.1 GCA_025963675.1 Segetibacter sp. | reverse complement strand
TAACTTTTTGTCACATTCTTTTTTTCTTGAAACAAAGAAAATAACGCTTGTTATCCAACCTTGCAGCGCGGAAAAACCAGGAAAGGAACGGCAACAGTTGTTCCTTTCATTCGCCTGAATTAAGCGTTGGTGCTACTGTGGTTTTAGTAGTTTTTTTTATCCCTGTTCATTTTTAGCTTTTCTAATTCTACAGGGCGATTGGCAATAGGGCACTTTATTGCATTTTTCCGCGGATGCCTGATATTACGTCCCCCAAAAAAAGGTGCCAACTGCGCCGCTTGTATGGGCATATCTTTTGCTAAAGGAAGCTACATGATGAAAACACTACTAATCTTCGGGCTTTTTTTTTCTTTTACCGCAACAGCTCAAAACAACAATCAACAACAGGATAAACAGGTAGATACAACGCAGTCTGAAGCAGTCGAGAATGAAAAAAAGATAAGTAAACGTGATTACAGTATTAACCGGTCAAACTCCTATTCTGACTTGTTTCTCGATAGCTCGGCCTTAGAAAGCTTTATTGTGGCTAATAAGTTCTACGACACTATCAGCAGAAGAATGCGAAGCTTTTACAACACCAGGAACTACCAGTTCGCATGGTTTTCAGGCGATGGCATAACCGAACAAGGGCGGAGCTTTTGGAACCTGCACGAGTATTACACAACTTATAGCGGCGACAATTCTTTAGATGATAAAAATCTGAAAAAAAGGATGAATTACCTGGTTAGCCAGGAAACACTAAAAGTAAGTCCGTCCGACAGATCCTCCGTCAACAATGAACTTACCCTTACCCAACATTTTGTACAATACCTCGTCAATAATTATAAAGGCGGTGAGATTAAGAGAAAAGAGATGGAACGTTTTGTTCCGTATAAAAAGGTCGACGCCTTGTACATCGCCGACTCGATTCTAACCAAAAAACATAAAGACAACAAGTATTATGCTGATGTTAACCCCGCCTACAAAGCATTGGTGGAACAGTTGCAAAAATATTTCGAGATCGCTAAAAAAGGTGGCTGGCAAAGTATAACCACTGCAGATAAAAAACTCACAAGAGGCATGTCTTCGCCGGCGGTGATGGCGATTAAAAGAAGACTGCAGGTGACTGGTGAAATGTTCGCTGGAGACACGACATCGGTTTTTAATGATCAATTGGTAACTGCGGTAAAAACTTTTCAAAGAAGTCTTGGCCTGAGGGCAGACGGGGTTGTTACGCCTGCGTTAATTAAAGAAATGAATGTAGCGCCGGTAAGGAGAGTGCAGCAACTTCTGCTTAATATGGGACGTATGCGTTGGATGCTCAACAACACTGAGGGCAAATTAATTATGGTTAACATTCCGGAGTTTGTACTTCACGTGTTTGAAGGTAAAAACAAGGTATTTGACATGAATGTAGTAGTGGGTAAAGAGGGGCACAACACAACCATTTTCACTGGAAACCTAAACCAGGTCGTATTCAGTCCCTATTGGAACGTCACGGCCAACATCGTAAAAAATGAAATATTACCGGCGATGAAAAAAGATCCGAACTACCTGTCTAGAAATAACATGGAACAGGTAGGTATCTCTAATGGCTTGCCGACAATCAGGCAATTGCCTGGTCCTCAAAATTCTCTCGGAAAAGTGAAGTTCCTGTTCCCTAATAGCTTCGATATTTATTTTCACGATACCCCGTCCAAAAACCTGTTTAACAGCGATAGAAGAGCTTACAGCCATGGTTGCATCAGGTTAAGTGATCCATCTAAAATGGCCGCCTACGTTTTGCAGGATCAAAAGGAATGGACGCCGGAAAGGATTGATGAAGCTATGAACAGTGGACAAGAACAATACGTAAAGGTCAAGAATCCTATACCGGTTTTAATTACCTACTACACAGCCTGGGTAGACGAGGCAGGTGTATTAAATTTTAGGGATGATATTTATAAGCATGACGTAAATGTTTTGAAAAAAATGTTTGTAAACCCTCTATAAAATGTTCGCCAGTGAAAAAATTGTTCTAGCCATTTTTCTGGCAATTTATTTGTTTCCAATGCAGGTCGTTATTTTTTAAAAACCAAATATTGATAAGGCTCCAGTTTGATTTCGGTATTTAACGTGGTTTTCGTACCTGTAAAAACATCTTTCCATGTAGTATTGACAAAGGCGGAAGGAATATTATAGGTAACTGATTTATCCCTTAGGTTTGAAATTACCAGGACCTTCTCTGATCCAATTTCCTTGGTAAAGACGCACACGTCATCACTGCTATAGGAATTTAATCGTCCTCTTCTGATAGCTTTACTTTTGTTCCTAAAAGCGATTATCTTTTTATATTCAGCTGTTACATCCGGATTATCAAGAGTCCAATTTACCGGGGTGCTCTTAAAGGGAAAGACCAATCGAAATGGCGTTCCTATTTCCTGCCCGTTATAAATCATTGGAACGCCTTTCATATATGCAACAACTACAAAAGCTGCCATAGACCCTTTTTTGCCTCCAAACAGATCTAATGGCGTGCCGTCTGAACTATTTACGTCATGATTAGTGAGATATCTAACCATCCCCTGTCCCTCAGAAATCGTCCCTTTATAGTCCCTCAGGTTTACAGTATCAATCGACCTGACTGACCTGTTATTTTTATAAATACTTTTTAAATTGCCAAAAAAGCTAAAACCAAAATTATAGTCGAAGCCAACTTCAAAATGTTCAGGCCGGCTTCCCTCAGCAAGCAATAAAAGTTTATGTGTCGAAATGTTTTTTAGTGTATCAATTGCCTGTTTCCAAAAATCCACCGGGGGGCCATCGGCATAGTCACAACGAAAGCCATCAATATTAGCTTTATATACCCACGATTTCATCGACTTTATTAGGGCTAAACGTAAGTCATCGTTATTAAAATTTAATTGAGCTACGTCTCTCCAATTTCTAGGGTATTTTATATTACCTGCAGAGTCCTGTAGGTACCAATTTTTGTTAGCAATCCAGGGATGGTCCCATGAAGTATGATTAGCAACGATGTCCATCAAGACTGCAATTTTCAGCTTATGAGCTTTATCTACAAGGGTACGCAAATCCTCCAGGGTTCCAAATTCACTCCCCACCTCGTCATAATCCTTTGTAGCATACGGTGAATTGACAGACTTAAGCACGCCGACAGGAAAAACCGGCATCAGGTAAATAACATTTACACCTAAGGCTTTGATTGAATCCAAACGGTCAATAACCGCCTTGAAATCTCCTTTTGCGCTAAATGAACGCATGTTGACCTGGTACATAGTAACGTCGCGACGATCAGGAACGTACTTAAATGGTTTGCCGTATTGTGGCGGGTAGGGTAGGGCAGTAGACGTTTGAGCCAATGAAGTGGCTACCGTTCCCATTAAAACTAAAACGGCAATAAATAACCCTATATGATGTTTCATTTTTTTGATGATTAAAATTCAGCGGATCGCTTTATCCGTTCCTATGATCAATCTAAATTATTTCTTTGGCAATTTACTTGAACGTAGCAGGAATGAATTTAATATTTGGGGCAAATCACGTTTCCCATTTGTTCGTGTTCCGTCCGCAAAAAATAAAATGGCATGGTGCATCAGCAAATAATCGGGTTACCAGTCATTGTCCTGGGCTTGCAACACGTTCAATCTTTTTACCTGTAACACAAACCGGAAGGCTAGACCCGGTTCACCTGCCTTGTCGTCATCACTAAGATATAAGCGACCGTACTACAACCAGTGGCGTCAACATACATCTGTAAAGAAGATTTTATTACACGTAAAGAATAAGCCGCTCTAAACTTTAACCATCACCACCGCTTAAATGACCTATCTTTAATTGCTTTTAAGGTTGTTTTGCCATATCAAATAGTCCTGTTTATATCTGCTTATAAACAATTCTCACTTTCTCTATAATTCTGTTTTGCACACAGACTGTAAATTTTAAAATGTACAGGTTGTAGGTCATCTACCTATGCTTTTACTCTTTTTAACACATTAATAAATTACAACCATGGCTACATCCGGTCTGCAATCTAAGATTCTCTTTATAAGTACTTTCCCACCACGCAAATGTGGAATTGCCAGCTTTACCCAGGATCTCGTAAATGCCATTGACAACGAAATAGCGAAAGAAATGGTTATTAATATTTGCGCTCTCGATAAAAAAAGGAATTTCAAGCTATATGAATCACCGGTTACTATGGTAATGGACGGGCACCTACTGGATTCGTGTCTTGAAACCGCCAAGAACATTAACAAAGATCCTACTATTAAACTTCTTTGTATAGAACACGAGTTTGGTTTATTCGGTGGGGAACTGGGTGAATATTTACTTGGCTTTTTATCATTGATTGAAAAGCCTTTCATCATTCGTTTTCATACGGTGCTTCCTGCTCCTGCGGTAAAAATGTTACACATCGTTCAGGCAATAGGATTGCTTGCTGATAGAGTTATTGTGATGACTAAAAACTCTGCGAGGATACTGAAGGAAGACTACCAGTTAGGTTCCGATAAAGTAATCATAATACCGCACGGGACGCACGCAAACAGCACAAGACATAGTGACGAGTTAAAACTTAAATACAATCTCAACAATAAACATGTGCTTACCACATTTGGCCTGTTGAGCCCTAACAAAGGAATCGAAAAGGGCATCTTAGCTATGAAAGAAATTAGTGAAAGTTTTCCTGATGCCGTTTATATTGTTCTGGGTCAAACGCATCCTAATTTATTAGAGGAGGAAGGAGAAAAATACCGCAACTATTTACAGCAACTAATAGTTGATAATGGACTTGAAGAAAACGTAAGACTAATTAATGAATATGTTCCTACAAAAAAACTGATGGAATATTTAACCCTGACGGATATATACCTCTTTACTTCAAAAGATCCCAACCAGGCAGTTAGTGGTACGTTCTTATATGCAATGAGTGCCGGGTGCCCGATCATTTCAAATTCATTTGTTTTAGCAAAGGAAATGCTGGATGAAAGAACAGGCGTCATTCTAACCCAGGGTAAGGATCATGAACTTGCGGAACATGCAATCAGGATTCTTAAAAACCCTGAACTGAAAAAAGAAATGAGTAATAACGCTTTCCTTAAAACGAGGAATACAACGTGGGAAAAAGTAGGTCAAAAGCATACCAATTTATTTCTAAACATTTTGGAAGTTCCCTTATTTACACCTGGGTTAACCAATCAATACGTTAACTAGAAAACATTAATTGCTTTTATGAGCCGGGCGGATGTGCTACTATAAACATCGTTGCGTCGCACTCTTGTACGTGATTGCAAAAAGGGAGCGCGAGCAATCTTACTTACCAATTGACAAGCAGTCATAAACAGGTAAGCTGTCTTTTTTTCTTATCAATGACGAATATAAAATAACTGTACAAGTGTCCGGAAACAACTGTCGGGATGTTCGAGTTGACACAACCTGAGATACACAAAGAGTTGATGAAGGTTGCCAAATAAAAACTTGGGTTAAGAGGCGACTCTTAAGACAATTACAATATTGCAATAAGTATTAAAACAAAATTTATGGAAACAGCAGAGGTATTACTTTATTCAAACCCGCGTGTTCTAAAGAATAAAGACTTGCCGGAATTTAATTTCTCTCACATCAAAAGCCTGACAGATGATACCGGTATTATACAACATGCCATATTCAACATACCAAATCGCAAAGAAGGATATTGTATAGATGATAATGCAAGGGCCTTATTATTAGCTGTATGGGCGTGCAAGGATAAACAAAATCCGACTGTATTACCACTTCTGCAGGTATACTTAAGCTTTATTCACTACATGCAGACGGAGAATGGCGAGTTTAAGAATTTTATGAGCTATACTAAAGTTGCGCATGAAGAACGGGGGTCTGAAGACTCCTTTGGCCGCACAATTTTGGCCCTTGGATTTCTCGTTAATGAAGCTCCTTCCCACCTGCTTAGTAAAACAGGTGCGGAAATATTTTCCAAAGCATACAGGCATATAGACCAGCTTGTTTCTGTACGCGGCATTGCTAATTCTATTGTCGGCCTGTGCCAATATATTAAATACAATTATCCCGACGATGTGAAAAGAGATCTTGTGATAAAACTTGCCAATAAAATGGTGGGGATGTATGAAGAAAATAAAGAAAATAAGTGGCACTGGTTCGAACCGGTTCTTACCTATGACAACGCAATATTACCCCTCGCTTTATTAAATGCCTATGAGGTTTCAAGTGATGAAAACTATTTGACTATCGCTTTAGAGGCTATGCGTTTTCTGGAGTCGAAGGTGTTTCACTATGGTATTTTAAGCCCTATCGGAAACGAGGGCTGGCTTAGGCGTGGAAGCGCCGCAGCACGATTTGATCAACAGGGTATTGATGCAATGGCAATGGTTCTTTTTTATCAACAAGCTTTTAGAGTTACCCGCAACAAGAAATACTTAAGCCGTATGTACCAGAGTTATCAATGGTTTCTTGGTACTAACGATCTGGGGCTGCCTTTGTACGATGCAAGCACGGGTGGATGTGCGGATGGATTACATAGCGAAGGCATTAACCTAAACCAGGGCGCAGAAAGCACTTTGGCATATTGGATTTCACATATGGTAGTAGCAGCGGCAATTGCAGAATGAGAGTAGCCATTTTAGCTCCTGTTACCTGGCGCACTCCGCCGCGCAATTATGGTCCGTGGGAACAGGTAGCTTCTGTATTAACAGAAGGATTGGTAAAGCAAGGGTTAGATGTAACGTTGTTTGCAACAGGAGATTCTATCACTACGGCTAAACTGAAATCTATAAGGGAAAAGCCACTAGGAGAATTTCCGGGGGATGCGAAAGTTATTGAATGCCTGCATATCTCCAATATAATGGAACAGGCTCAAAAGTTTGATATCATTCACAATCACTTCGATTTTCTTCCCCTTACTTATTCAGGTTTAATCCGTACTCCCGTCATAACAACGATACATGGTTTTTCATCACCACAAATTGTTCCCGTTTATAAAAAATATAACCCACACACTTCGTATGTTTCTATCAGCAATAGCGACAGGCATCCTGATCTAAAATACCTTGATACTGTTTACAATGGCTTAGACGAGCAACAGTTTGAATTCGGGCAGGGAAAGGGTGATTACCTGTTATATTTTGGCAGAATTCATCCACATAAAGGAGCTTATGAAGCTATTCAGATAGCGATTCAATCAAATAGAAAACTTATCCTTTGCGGTCTTATACAAGAGCAATCCTACTTCGATGAAAAAGTTGCTCCTTATCTAAACGAATCCTCTGTCATCTATATGGGTAATGCAGGACCTGAACAACGCAGCCAATTACTGGGAGATGCAATTGCACTACTACATCCCATTAGTTTTGAAGAACCATTCGGGCTAAGCGTAGCAGAAGCGATGATGTGTGGAACACCTGTAATCGCCTTCAACAGGGGCTCGATGAAAGAATTGATTGTTGATGGCAAAACCGGGTTTTTAGTGAATACTATTGAAGAAGCAATTCTTGCAGTTGAAAAGATAGCTTCTATAAAAAGGTGTGAATGCCGTGCGCATGCTATGGAAAAATTTAGCAGTGAGGTGATGGCGTTAAACTATCTTAAATTGTATGAGCAGGTAGTTAGGAAATCGAACAGTATTTAATTGAACTGTTTTTTTCAACCAGGTAATACACTTAGCCGACTATTAGATAACTTATAAGCTAAAGGAGCTTCTAAGGAATTTCGACAACTATTGTTATCAAATTCAACAACATAAAAGTGCTCGTTGTGAATATGATAAAGAAGATTATTAATTAATTATTTTATGAATAAGTCAGGACCAATTATAGTGATAGAAGATGATTTAGATGACCAGGAAATGTTAGTAGAAATATTTAAAAAGCTGCGTTACGAAAATGAAGTGGTCTATTTTATCGACGGCAATGAAGCGCTTGAATTTATAAATAGAACAGATGTAAAACCTTTTCTTATTCTCTCCGATATCAATATGCCAAAGATGAATGGATTTGAACTAAGGAGCAAAGTATTTACCAATGAACTATTACAAACAAAGTGTATCCCTTACCTGTTTTTTACAACTGGCGCTAATAAAAAATCGGTTATAGATGCTTATGCTATGTCTGTACAAGGGTTTTTTATTAAGCCTAACACAACAGACCATTTAGAACGCACAATTAAAAAAATAATTGAGTATTGGCAGGAATGTATAGCGCCAAGTGAATATGAATAATCTCCCTGGATCTACCAGAACAAGACCTCTGCCTGCTTTAACTTTTCCTCATTATCTCATCCAACAATTCCTGAAGCGGAACAGTTGCAAAGGATGAAGCATGATCAGAAACTGCATAAGGGATGAATAACCTATCCGCATGAATAATTGAACCACAGGAATAAACCACATTGGGCACATAACCATCTCTCTCATCTTCATTAGGTACCAATAATGGTTCTTTCAAACGTCCCAATTCTATAGTAGGATTGTTTAGGTCAAACAAACTTGCACCTAAACAATATTTACGCATCGCACCTACTCCATGAGTTATAACCAGCCACCCCTTGCTTGTTTCAATCGGTGAACCTGCATTGCCTATTTGTATAAATTCCCACGGATATTTTGGCCGTTGCAACAATGTGGCTTCTTCCCATACAAAAATATCATCAGAAAACATGATATAGTTATTGATGTTGTCTATGCGTGAGAGCATTGCATATTGCCCATTGATCTTGCGGGGGAATAAAGCAAGGTTTTTATTGACAGCAGCTTTGCCGTGAAGGGGAGCAATTTTAAAGTGGAGAAAATCGGTGGTTGTTATTAATTGAGGTAAAATAAAAGAACCATCATAAGCGGTATATGTTGCGTAATAGGTGAGCGAACCATCGTCTTCTGCAAATTGTACAAATCTCGCATCCTCTATTCCATTTTTCTCAGCTCTCGTTACCGGAAAAATAACCCGCTCTGATAAAAGCGAGTCAACGGGGAAGTGCAACTCGTAATTTGTATTCGCCATACGGAGAATGTCGATCTTGATCTTCTTTTTCTCAGTTGGTGACTCCACGCTAAGCAATGCATTTTTTAAAACCGACTCGATTTCTTTATAAGAAAACTCCTCTTTTAACTGATCTACGATAATTGCATATAAACCCTTCGGCAATACCATTTGTCCTAACAGATCTTTGAAGTCTGCTTTGTTGTCTTTTTTTTGTTGTGTTACAAGCCCCTCCCTGATAAACTTTCCTGATGTTTCAAAATGAATTACGGCATCTTCATCCAATAACCCTTGTCTAAAAACAATAGAGGAAATATGACTTTCACCAGTTGCCCTGAAACTTACAATCACTTTTTTTTGCCCGATACCTGCACCACGCTGGTCCGGATCTTCTACTATGGAAGGATTAAACAAAGCGGCTGCTTCGATAGAATACTCCATTGTAAAATAGGCACCAATAAGCAGTTTTTTATCTTCAGATAAGGTGAGCTGCTCTTCCTCTTTTAACAGGTGTCTTATTTGTTTAAAATGCTTTATAAATATTTCGTCAATATTCTTATAGCTTATTGAGAACTCGTAAAAAACCTGGTGTAATAAAGTAGTTGCCTCATTCTCCTGCATCTCCAATATCCGGTTAATAAGAATTTGGGAACGAGCATCACCGGTATTAAAAAACCTGGGAATAACTTTTTTATAGTCTGGATTGAGCCTAACGTTGAGACGGGTAACCGATAAAGACATTTGTATAGATAATTATTAAAGGTAGGTTAATAACATCTGTAACACTTTTTAATAAAATGAATGCCGGTTTTTTATGAATTTAAATAGAATGATTGGTATCGAGTACCAATGAACCAAAGCCGGTAAATGGCAAGATTTCGAAATAGAGAGGACTTCAGGAAACCTATTCGGCCTTCATCGTCATTCGGGAGCATGAAGAGTAGTGGGGGTAAGGTTAACGATAGGCCAACCAGGAAATTTGTACAAAAGAAGGGGGGATTTTAAAATGCACATAGAGTAGAGACTTCTATACTTTACCTAAATATTACTAAAAACATTTTAGTTATGTAACCTGGTTTTATTCGACTCTATCCTCCTCTCATCCACTTATATCGCCAATCCAAACCTCGGATGGTAGCCTGTGTGCTTTTCATTCTTCTCATTCTTTTCTATTAAATCACACAACTCACGTTCGAAAATATAGATTACTGACGGAAGTCGCTGTGTTATAATTTTCCATAAGCCTCCGGAAGTGTTACTCATATTATATTGTACTACCTCTTCATCCAGGATAACTGATATACTATACCACGTACCGAAATTTGAAGTTGAAATCCTCTTAATTTCGAACAATCTCCCTTTTATTGTTGCGACAAAATATTCTTTCATCAACTTAAGGTACCTTTTAATATTCACATCTCTTCGAATATGTTTAAACGCGTATCGTGGTAATATAAATAAGTCTCATATTTCATTTTATAAGCTGTAATATTATAGGGCGGTTGTCTTTTATTGGACAGCATTAATAGTTTTTATGCCCTTCCCTATTAAACATATTCTCCTGGCGGACGATGATGCGGATGATGTAGAAATGTTTCAATCTGCCGTCGATGAAATTTGTCCGGATATTAAAATAACCGTCGCTACCGATGGAGTGAAATTGATAAGTCTCTTAAATAAAATTTCTACAGCAGATGCTATCTTTCTTGATTTAAATATGCCACGTAAAACGGGCAAAGAATGTTTAAACGAAATTAGAAAGGAGAATAAATACAACGGAGTACCGATTGTAATATTATCTACTTCCGGTAATAAAGCTGATATTGATTATTGTTTAGGTAACGGAGCAAACTACTACTTTGTAAAACCAAAGTCGTTTAAGGAGTTGAAGATTATTGTGCAAAAACTTTGCAATGGCCAGCTAAACATTAAAGAGTAGTAAAATTATAATTAGGCATTCCTTACTGCGGCTTTAATTGATGCATGCTGTTTAGGGTAAGGCTGAAAATAGTAATAGTAAAGGTGATCAAAGAAAAAAGAACCCTTCTTTTAGAAGTTGTCTCTTTTTTTAGAAAAGTATTTGGATCACGGTTTAGAAGTTGCCTGAAGATTTGAAGATAAACATTCCGATTCATCGCAAGCAAGCTCAATAGAATTACTTCCGCTGGTAACAAAAAAAACCAGACAGCTTCTTAGTATTTTAAATAAACATCGAACCGGGATCCTATTCCTTCCTCACTTTCTACTTTTATTATTCCCTTGTGATTTTCTGCAATTCTTTTACAAATAGCCAAACCAATACCCGTCCCTGAATACTCTGATTTTCCATGCAATCGATAAAACATTTGAAAGATCTTTTGCGAATATTCCTGGCTAAAACCAATACCATTGTCTAAAAAAGATATTTTATTATAAGTCGTGAATGGCTCGAGATCATCGAAAGGCTGATCATTGGTTTTAACAGAGCCCTGTTTTATATAAATTACAGGTGCTTCTTCTTTTTTGGAGTATTTTATTGCGTTGCTGATTAAGTTTTGAAATAGCTGTTGCATTTGTCTTGTTATGCCCCGGATAGCTGAAAAATTATCTTTATGAATAATAGCCCCCGACTGCTCAATTTCCATACTTAATTCTTCAGTAACTCTTTCGAGAACAACATTCAAATCTATTTCTTCGATTGAGTGATCATAATTCGAGATTTGCGAAAGAACGAATAAATCGCCGATTAAAAGGTTCATTCTTTCTGACGCACTGATAACCTTTTTAAAAATGATCTTACTTTTATCAGTTAAATCACCTTTCTCAACCTCGGTAATCATGTTGATAAATGTCGTAATCTTTCTAAGCGGCTCCTGCAAATCGTGTGAAGCAGCATAAGCAAATTCTTTTAGCTGGTTGTTTGTTTTTTCCAGTTCTACATTCGCTTTTCTCAATTCCGTTGTTCTTTCCCGTACACTTCTTTCCAACTGGTCTGCATTTTCTTCGAGCGCTTTTCTTGACGATACAGTATCTGTAATCTCATTTGCTACAACAAGTACTCCCCTTACTGTGCCATGTAAATTATAATAAGGTTCGTATAAAAAGTTGATATAGGTTTTTTCGAGTTTTCCGTTTCGGTTAAGATTTATAGAGTGTTCTTTAGCAATATATTTTTCACCGGTAGCCATAACATGTGTCAGCAGTTCTTCAAAACCTTGACCTGCCGCTTCCGGTAGAGCTTCAAAAAGTGGTTTATTAATAACCTCTTCATAAGTGCGGGCCCAATATTCAAGCACTTTTTCATTCGCGAAGTCAATTATAAATGATGGTCCGCGGAAAATAGCAATTGCTACAGGTGCCTGGCTAAATATATTTTGAAGGGTTTCTTCTTTAGATTGCAAAGCCTGAAAATTTTTAACCTTTGCCGTTGTCTCACTACATACTACCAGCACGCCGCCTACTTTCCCGTTTTCGTCAATAACGGCACTGTAACCAAAAGTCCAGTAAACATCTTCCATCTTTCCGTTGCGGTAAATAGGAATGAGCTGGTCTTCGCTCCATGTCGCTTCTCCACCGGCCAATACCTGGTCGATAAGTGGTTTGATAATAGTCCATATTTCAGGCCAACAATCTTCTCCGCTTTGTCCTAATGCGTACGGATGTTTTCCGTTATTGCCAAGGCTTGGACGATAAGCATCGTTGTAGAATTGAATCAAGTCTTTGCCCCACCACAGAAACATGGGAGACCTGGTGTTCAAAATAATACTAAGGGTAGTGCGCAGGCTTTGTGGCCAATGTTCAGGGCTTCCAACTGAGGTATAGTTCCAATCGAAGTTTCTAATGCGTTCGCCCATTTCACCTCCGCCTGGTAGAAATGAAAATGCAAGTTCTTTTCCGGCGAGTATCGTTTTCAACGGATGTGATTAAGTATTGAATATACACAAATCAAATGAAAACCTTTAATGATCTATATAAAATTCCTTATATTACTAACGACAAAACTGCAAGCTCATATCTGAAAAAAGCATCGGAGGTGTTACATCTAAAAAAAAGCAATAGCAATCAATAGTTCGCGATATATTAATTCAAATAAAAACAATAATGACCAGAAGTAGAT
Source organism: Segetibacter sp. (assembly GCA_025963675.1). Classification (GTDB taxonomy): domain Bacteria; phylum Bacteroidota; class Bacteroidia; order Chitinophagales; family Chitinophagaceae; genus Segetibacter. The sequence goes on along the minus strand of JAOQAJ010000143.1, from coordinate 26,495 downwards.
CCTTTGTATTATCAACAAACTCTAATTCCGGAATAGCCAAAAAAGCAGGGAAGAATAATAATTAAAAGTGTAGGGTGCAGATGTGTAGAATAGGAAGCCAAAGATAAAGCAGCGTATAACACATAACCCGCTTTTTTCCATTTCAGGCTGATGAAAAAAAGAAAATTGCAATCAGGTTTGAAATAAAATATGTTATTATAATTTGAGCTGGTGTTATGACTTTTATTTATGCGCTATGAATAATGGGATGTCTAATTTTGATATCAAAGTATCAGCGATACTTTGATAAAGCCATCTTGAAAAAGTACTTCGCTCGTATGCTCCAAGTACAAGCATACAATTCTTCTTTTCTGCCTGCATCCGATCAACAAAAGCCTCATCTGCATTATTGTTTATAATGACTGATTCAATAACTGAAGTGTATTTTCGGTTAAGCAACTCCTTCACAAAATGCTGATCAGGAAAATTGTTAGTATGCTTATCATCTTTTATCGAAAGTATTTCTACCTCCTGCTCTCTTATTGAAGGAAAGAGATAACTGAATTGTTTGATCGCATACACTGATGAAGGAGTGCCGTCATAAGCAAAAACAAACTTCTCGATAGGCTTAAATCCTGCCTGAACAACCATTACCGGGCATCGCGCACCGGATAAAACATGTTTGAGGAAGCGAGCTGGCTTTGAGAAGTCAAGGTGAATAAATTGCTCATTTCCATCTATTACTATCATATCCGCGTAATAGCTTTCGTTTATTAAAGATTCAAGGGCAAATGATTTGTTTGCGTTAATGTTATAACGTACCCCTTTTGCATCAAACGTGGTTTGAAGCCTCTTATTAAAAGTGACGCCTACCTGATCCTTTCTTTTTACAATTGTATTTATCGCGCGTCTGTCAGTAACAATATACCCATTTTCACCGCCGGCTGCTGTTGAATGGGAAGTTATGTCATTAATAAAAGTCGCTGCAATATGAGCATTGAAATTCTTAGCTAAGTAAATAGCATAATCCAACGTACTTTCTGAAATTTTTCGGTCATCAAAGACAGCAATTACCTTGTTCATAAAAATGAGTTTTAGCAATTATGGGTGGTAAAATTTGCTCTACTTAATTGAAAGTTTTTATTAATTAAAGTTCATTTTTAGTTAGGAGAGTTCTTGTGACCTGCACCATGCATCTTTATGATTATAATCATAAAGAAGTCTTCTCCTACTCACTAAAGTATGAGTGAAAACAGACTTACTTTGTTACTTAATAGCTCTTTCGCTTTCAAGAAAAATTTTTTAGCCAGGCCAGCTATCTATAATCGATCGTTCTTAAAGTTTAATTAGAAATGGGATCACTATTAAAGCAGTGTCGTTGTTTGGCATTTGGTAGTGATACATCCATCATAAAATTTCAATTCATATGGTACCCTTACTCCTTCCTAAAAGCATAAAGTTTAAAAGTCATCTCGCCCTTCCATTTATTAACATCGCTCTTCAAACTGATCTAACAACTACCTCTAAAACTTAGCTCGAGCAGAAAATAAAACTATTGCTTGACAAAGTAGCTTGTAAAAAGAGGCTTATTGAGCCCTTACAATCATATTGCGGTTATATTCTAAGTTATTAGCTGTCAGTCAGTGTAATTTTCCTCGCAAGTTATACGTCACAATAGTTAGCAGATTTGATAATTATTATATTTTCTATATTTCATAACTAAGCGCAATGATTTTATTTATCAACGATATTAGAACAATAGCAGACGTACAGGACAAGTTTAACTTGTGTTTCCAGTTTTTAAAAATTGAGTTTTACGATACAGTATACGCGGCCACGGACTCACCTTTTAACAACCCACACATAACTCCAGATCAACAAATAGGAGAAATAAGAAAAGAACATAACAAGGGTTTTCTCGAAATAAAATCCTGGTATGGAATAAGTAAAGTTGAGCAGGAATTCAGAGAGCTTTATGGATTGCGGGTACACATTTTTTTCCGTACAAATGGCCGATGGAAGCAGGTCCCGTATTCAGATGCCCGTACCCTTGCCGCTTTAAATAAATTGGGGGAATTGGAAGGTCGAACTTTCCTTTCTTAAACCCGCTATATAGTGGTGATTAAGAAAGGAATTGAATCCCTGAAAAAAGAACAAAACTGCGGTTGAAGATAGACGCAGGTAAGTTAGCAAGGTGATGTAATCCTTGCGGCCGGTAGCTACCCACTAAAATGATGGATAGAGAGCCTTTGCTCTTGCTGGTGCCGTTTTTAGGGGAGCTTTAGTGAAAGGATAAGAGGTGCTATCACGCAATAATCGCCCTTGTATTAGTCTTACAAATGTTTTTATAACAAGTAATTAATGGGCAATCTTAGTAAAATGCCAATTTAAAGAACGACCTTTAAGAGTAAATAAACGACCTCTCACCAGAACCTTATTTGTCACACATTTTTAAACTTCAAGCAATGACAATCACCGACGACTACAATATAGATGAAGAGACGATAAGCAAAATAGGCTTACGACTTTCTAATGAACATATTAACGCCCAGATTGCACCTACTGCAAGAATATTTGAATATCCTCATTTAGAGAAGGTTTTTATAATGGAAAGTGATTTGTATGGTAACACCATGCCTAAAGATTCCTGTTTCCTGGCTTTCTACGGTCACCACGGATTAATAGGAAAACCTCTAAAGATTGAAACGCTTAAGAATGCCGACGTAAAGGATATTAAGAATATGGTTGAAAGTAATGAGGAAGGTTAGAGAAATATAGCCGGCAAGATTTAAAGGCAGAGTAATTAGAATTACAAAAGCTTAAGTTGGAGATATAGAAAATCAATAAACATGAAGACTGTCTTAGTTTCCTTGTTTATTGATTTTTTAAGTTTAAACTACCTATAGGACCACGCTCGATTGTTACTTTCATTGCTTATACTGTGCGGCGTTTACAAATACCTAACTAAGCCTGGAGTCATCGATTGGATTAAAGTTGATGCGTGATTAGTCTACCCGCATTTGTTTTTCCTGAGAAATGGCTCATTAATGATGGTCATAACTTAATTCTAAATTGGGACCTGTGCGTTTCAGTCCCTTTAATTATTATGAGCTATAAAAAGAGGCGTATTTAATTCTTTTATTAATATATCGGCCATACTGGTTTTAAACCAGCGCGATATTTCGCTTCGGCGGTAAGCGCCTAATACAACTAACTCATTCTCTTTGTGGTTATTTAAATAACCGATTATCTGTTCTTCTGCATCTCCCTTTGTTACTGAATAGGTAGCATTTGGAAAATGCCTTTTTATAAATTCCCTCATCAATTTGTTGTCAGGAAGATGTAGATCTGTTTTCCAATTGTTGACTGTGAAGACTTCTACAGGCACCTCTTTAAATCGATTCAAGAGATAGCTGAACATTTTTACTGCATAAACAGATGAAGGTTCACCGTCATATAACAACACAATTTTTTCTATTGGTTTATAATTTTCCGGCACTACTAATACCGGACATTGCACGTCAGCTAATAAATCTTTCATAAAGCGGGAAGGCATTTTTTCTTTAAGCTGCATAAAATCTTCATGTTCATTTATTATAATAAGGTCAGCAAACATGCTTTCAAGCTTCAGTTCCTGCAGCGCAATACTTTTATCGCGGTGAATGGAGAAGCTTATTTTTGCTTTTTCGCAGCTTTTTTGAAATAGCAGCACAGCGTCATCCCTTTTCATTTTGTCATTTTCGTCTAGCTGTTTTATCACCTCCTGCGGTTTTTCATATTTTTTATAAATTTCTCCAACACTATAGGTACGATAAAGAAAATCATCCAGAAACACACCTACCAAATGAGCATCTGCAGTAGCTGCAAGTTCTTCAGCATAAGCCATTGTGCTTTTTGAGATTTTGTATCCATCAAAGACGGCTAAGAACTTTTTCATGTGCAATAGTTTTAAGACGAGTGGTAAAAAGAGGAATGAGTACTTTTTTTTGTATGAGAAATCGTTTATCAAACGTAGGTGACACTTTGAAAGCAGTACAGATGACTACTTATACCGGAATAGCCAGCAGCGGTATGTTTATGTGACAGGCCATCTCTTTAGTCATACTACCGTTAAAAATACTTTCCCAAAAATTTCTTTTATGTGTTGTCATTACCAGCATATCGATTTTGCTGTCTTTAATATAATTCTGAACGGTAGTATCAAATTCATTGCCTTCTAAATGTACTGTTTTAAATTGTATCCCTTTATTTCTTGCCGGCAATTGCTGATGATAAAGATTTAACAATTCGCCGTGTTCAATATAATCAGCTGCATCGGAGTCGTCAGTGTCAGTAAACACCCCTACATGCACTTGTGAAGCATTCAGACTTGCTAATTCAAAAAGGGGTATTAATACGTTATCATCCACTTCAAGGTGCCGGGAAGCAAACAAAATATTTTCAAGCCCGTGCCATTCAACTTCTTGGGGTATAGCTAAAACAGGTAAAGTAGTATTGCCAATAATGTTGGCTGTTGTGCTGCCAATAAATATTCTTTTAAGGCCGCTAGCTCCACGAGTGCCCATTACTATGAGGTCGGCATTTTCATCTGCCGCACATTGTAATATTGAACCATGCACCTCTCCGTTATATATTTTAACAGTTAGCCTTGCTGTTGCATTTTTTAAAAGCAGCCTTTGCTGAAGCTCATTCAATTGCTCCTCGATATTCCTGCAAAGCATAGCATTATATTCATTAATTAGCTTTTTTCTACTCGAGAAAGTAGTATCAATATTTGTAAAAACATTCAGGATAACAATTTCTGCATTTGTTTTTACTCCTAAGTTAACAGCGTAGTCAAGAGCATTGGTCGCATTTTCGGAAAAGTCGGTAGGTACAAGTATTTTTTTCATAATATTAATTTATCAATTCTATTATGAAATAACGTTTTTATTCCCGGGAAAAACCTGATGGGAATCATTAATAATAATAATTCTCATTTCATTTTCTTACCTGAAAACCTTGTTTTTCGGTGTTTTCAACAAGCGGACTCTAATTGAGAGTTTTTAACTTTAGGATAAACTGCAACTATTACTTAAGTAAATTGGTCGTGATTTTATCCTGTCCATAGACATTTTCTCCTCGGCATACCAGATGTAATAATTATAAGATTCGCCGTATGCAAAAATATGAGTGTGACCTTTTTGTTTGCGAAGTATAGTCAATATAATAGCTGATTTAAATCATGCTTATTCAATCGCATCATAAAAAAGGCAACAGTTCTAAAATAACTTTGCCTACTTTAAGAAAAGCTTTGAGGGATTTACCAAAGCATGCTGATATGTCAATATCAAAATGAGACATCCCGTTATTCATAGCACTTAAAACAATTAGAATGACCAGTACCCAAATTCTTGTAACATACCTTGTATCAAACCTTGTTTCGATAGCATTCTTAATCCCTTTCGCAGTTGCATTCGTGCCTAATGCAAAATCACAGAACTATCCCTGCCCGGCTATAGTAAACCTCATCATCGTTTAGATATTAGTTTAATGCTTTTTAAAAGGATATCAATAGTGTCAGGAAAAAAGGGGCGAACAACGTTCATAGCGTAAGCCTTAAATGACTTTCAACTCTTTTCATTTTCATTACTAATGCAAGCATATTTATTGTAAGATTCATTAGTACAAACAAGGTGAGTTTTACCGGGGTGAGAATAAAGCCTAACGATTTTATTTTTTAGAGAAACCGGGTGCAAAAACAGTCGGAAGAAAAACAATAAGGTCAATTACATGCACACCCTTGGTTAATAAACCTGTCTCAACTAAGCCTTGGGTATAGTTTTTTTGATATTCTCATAGCTATCCTATAAAGATGCTTTTTAAAAAATCCGAATGAGCAGGAAATGGTGAACAAAGATTTGCCGTACAAGGGAGTGACACAACGATGTATAATAGAGCACTTGTGCTGAGAACAAAAAAGTCCTTCGGTGTAAAAACCGAAGGACTTGAATTACACGATTAGTGCTTTAACGTTAACCCGATTCTTAGCCTTTCCTCTAGGCAACTTCATTATTTGCTTTGGTCAAATTATCTTTTCCTATCTAAACTACGGCTCAATTATAACCTTCATTGCTTTTTCTGTTGCAGCATTACCAAATACCTCATAGGCTTGCAGTATATTATCCAACTTAAAATGATGCGTTATTAATTTAGCGGGATTTATTTTTCCTGAAGAAACGGTTTTTAACAACATTGGAGTTGTATTAGTACTTACCAAACCGGTAGTGAGTGTAATGTTCTGGATCCACAAATTCTGAATTTGAAAATCCACGCTGTGGCCATGGACACCAACGTTGGCAATGTGCCCGCCCGGACGAACAATATTCTGGCAAATATCAAAACTTGCGGGTACACCAACTGCTTCAATACATACATCAACACCATCTTTCGTTTCAGCCATGATCCGTTTTACGGCATCCTCTGTACCTGAATTAATCGTATCGGTAGCCCCGAATTCTTTCGCCAGCTCTAACCGGTTTTCATCCAGGTCAATCATATAGATTTTTGCAGGAGAATAAAACTGCGAAGTCAGTAAAGCAGACATGCCTACCGGTCCGGCTCCTACTATTGCAATGGTATCTCCGGGCTTAACGCATCCGTTGATTACACCAATTTCAAAACCGGTTGGTAGTATATCACTTAACATTACCAAAGCCTCTTCGTCAGCACCTGCGGGAGTATGATGAAGGCTGTTATCAGCATGGGGAATACGAACATATTCAGCCTGCGTACCATTAATGGTATTGCCCAGTATCCAACCTCCGTCTTCGCAGTGGGCGTACATCTGTTTTTTACAGTATTCACAAGTGCCATCAGAAGTAATACACGAGATGATTACCTGATCGCCCTTTTTAAAACTTCTGACTGCTGTTCCTACTTCTTCAATTACACCCACGCCTTCGTGTCCCAAAGTAGTTCCAGGCTTAACTGAAGGGGTCTTTCCTTTTAAGATTCCCAGATCAGTTCCACAGATGGTCGTCTTTAATACTTTAACCACTGCATCAGTTGGTTTCAAAATAGTAGGCATTGGTATTTCTTTCAATTCAATTATACCGGGTCCGCCATATACAAGTCCTTTCATTGTCGCTTTTGCAATAGATGTTTGCAAAATTTCTTTCAAGTTGATTACAGGTTCGTCCATTGTCGTTTTCATATATATGTTTTTATTAAGCTTATTCTAGATTTTTTTAATTCTTAAGAATCTTTGAGGTTTTTTATTTGAGGGTACCAACGTTGGTTTTCTATACCGTCATCGTTGCGTCGCAATCACTTGGTCGGCATCACATCGGGCGACTTTTGCCTTACATGCAAAGACTCTAAGCAACCTGGACACCTTCTAAATTGTGACCTTTTAGTATTTACGTGTAATGGGGAATCGCAATAATGCTTATTGATTTTCGTTTAACCTTGCACCTTCTTTAATGCCCTGATCAGTTATGGTGTAAGTACAGGGTGTAACACCATCGAGGGTATCGATATCACCACTTTCGATTAATTCTTCCAACAGAAAATTAAGGTGATGTCTATCCGGTATTATCCCCAAATTTTCCTTTTTCGCAATATCTACAATAGTCAGCGTTTCGTGCCTGATAAGTGTATTAAGAAGTAGTGTTCTGTTAATATGTGACATTTTTATTTTTTTTTAGATCGTCGTTTTTACACAAAGAACTTAACCTGGTTTTTAATGCTTTAATTTTTAACCAGCTTATTAGCCTTTCTTAGGTGCAACTTCAGTATTTGCTTTAGTTAGATCCATACCGCAGACGGGACATTTTCCTGCCTTATTAGCGACAACTTTGGGGTGCATAGAACATACATAGGATACACTGCCTTGTTTGCTGCCTTTTCTGTTAACAGCTACCAGCGCTGTTCCACATTTAGCGCATGTACCTGGAATGTTACTTACTACTTCGTTATGCATGGGACAAGTATAATCTCTCATTACTACCTTTTTCATTTGCTCCTTCTTTGAAAGGGTCAAATGCATATTGCATTTACTGCACTTCCCCGGCTCGTTACTTACGACTTCCGGATGCATTGGGCATCTGTAGTTTGACTGTATCGTCAGGGTTGCCCCTGCTGTTTTTATGTTGCCTTTGGCTTTTTGTGCGAAAGTTGTAAGCGTCGTGAATGATGCTATTAAAACGATTATTAGTGTTCTCATTTTTATATTTTTTGTACTGTCAATCTTCGAAAGTAAACTGATTGAAAGCTGTTATGTATGACTATAAGCATTTGAAAGAATGATTTTCGTCACATATGTACTATTGTCCTTATTTTAATTAAGCCAGCTATTATATATTAAAAACAGTACTAAGCATCTGCAAATGTTCAAGAGGCTTTGTTGTCGAGCTTGTGTAACCCTGGCAGAAACTAGTAGAGAACAGAAAATAAAACAGGCATACCGTTTTGTTTTTCATTATTAAAACTTGTGTGATGTTAAAAGTTCCTCGTTTAACCCGTTATGCTCCAGCTCTTACAGTTACCGGTTCAGTGCTCAATATGCCTTCTCAGCGGCAGCACAGGCATACACCAGTTCGTGCTTAGCGCGTGCCTGCATTAAACATCTGTCTACATCATGTAGGTCGTCAACCTACAGGCCGGTTTTCGCAGCTCCTTTTTAGGCGACTTTTTACATATGGAATACCAGAGGAACTTTTTACTCAGTCACTACAAATCTTTATTAACCTGTTTAACGTAAATACTGCTGATGCAATCTTAGTTAGTACAGTCTTCTATTTAGGTTGCTTACTTAAATGTGTCTAAAGGGATGGCTTTTGAACTTTTGCAATTTTTAAATTAAAAACATCAAAAATGAAATTATTAAACAACATCTCTTCTTTTTCACTTATCATGCTGTTTTTTGCACTCTCATCTTGCGGTGGTAGCAACAGCGACTCCACAAATACTGTTGATACCTCAACTGTAGCACAGACAGATAATACCGAAAAGCCATCAGACTTAAAACCGGCAGCCGCTAAACCCGATTGGGGTAAAGACATGACGGATCCAATGGCTGTAGTAATTGAAAAGTTGAAAAGCTTTAAGTCGCCACCCTTAACTTCCTTATCAGCACAGGAAGCACGTAAACAACCTTCACCGACAGATGCAGCAATGGCTGTAATGCAGGAGCATAATATACAAACGCCACCTAACAATGTAGATACAATGGGTAAAGACATACCAGTACAAGGTGGTCAAATACACCTGCGCATATATACACCCAAAACAGGCAAAAGCGCTTACCCGGTCATTGTGTATTATCACGGCGGGGGATGGGTAATTGCAGATCTAAACACTTACGATGCTTCAGCACAGGGCCTGGCTAACCAGGCAGAGGCAGTAGTTGTTTCGGTAGCTTACAGACAAGCACCTGAACACAAGTTTCCAACAGCACATAACGATAGCTATGCAGCTTATGAGTGGACAGTTAAAAATGCAGCATCAATTAAAGGCGACCCGAAGCATATAGCACTTGTGGGTGAGAGTGCCGGTGGTAATCTTGCCGCAGCAGTGAGCATGATGGCAAGAGATAAGGGAATGCAATTACCAATACATGAAGTATTAGTTTACCCAATTGCTGCGTATGATTTCAACACACCTTCGTACCAGGAAAGCGACAGTACAAAACCCTTAAGTTCAGGATTGATGAAGTGGTTCTTTGAGAAGTATTTAAACAGTCCTGCTGATGGTAAAAACCCAATGATTTCCTTGGTAACAGCAAATCTAAAAGGCTTACCACCAACCACAATTATTGCTGCACAATATGACCCATTAAGAAGTGAAGGGGAAATGCTTGAAGATAATTTTAAAAAGGCTGGCGTAGATACAAAGCGTAAATTATATAACGGAACTACACATGAGTTCTTTGGAATGGCAGCAGTTGTACCCGAAGCAAAAGATGCACAAGGCTATGCAGTTGATGCATTAAAAAGTGCTTTCAATAAATAAGCAAATAGCAATAGACTTTAAAGCTCCCTTTATAGGGGGCTTTTTTATGAATGCAAAAGCGTTCCTATAATTGCTTCCTGAATTATTGTTGTGATGCAGGGCGTTGGGATATAGACCAGTATTTTACCACTATTTCAAACATGTCTTTTATTCCACTAACACTGTTTGGTTTTATAAAATAACCTTGCACGTTAAGACTATACGCTTCCAGTACACTCTTAGGAGCACCACTGGTTGACAACATCAGGAATGGAATACACTTCAATCGTATTTCTTCGTTATCAAAAATCTTCTTTTTAAGTTCAAAACCATTAAGCCCATTCATATTAATATCGCAGAAAATAAAAAAGGATTTATTGCTAGTGGTAGAAATGTAATCGTAGAATTTATTGCCATCAGTAAAGACCATTATTTCATTTTCAACTCCTAATTGCTTAAAACCTTCCTGGAAAAGTTCAACGTCGTCAATATCATCATCAATGATAATTATAGTATTTGGATTGCTCGTTGTAGGTGTCATTCTTTCAAATCTAAGAACTTATTGCTTTTTCAGTGAAATATTTTCCCATTGCTATACCTTTCGGTGTGAAAAATAAATTTGTAGTAGCAATTGGCTCTTCAGCAGGTGGTCTTGAACCTATGTTGTCTTTTTTTGATTTTACCGCACACTATTATATGCCGCCTGCTCCAATGTATATGACTATTAAGAATGATCGGTTGTATCTGCAAAAACGTATTGATAAAGCATTGTTGCCTAATTGGTGTGTAGAGGTATTCGTCAGTTCTTTAGGTAAGAATGACTATATCCTCTTCAAAGCATATAGCTGCTCATTAACACGCCCTTTGGGCTACACCGTCGTACTGAAAACCTCACATACCTTCATGTATCCTAAAGATAACATTGCACCAAATAAAATTAGCCGACCTTTAGTGACTTTTCGATAAACCGGATTTGTAACAATTGATAAATACTTTATGGAGAATAAGAAATTAATTACAACAACAGCTAATGAGGCTTTAACTCCCGCTGAATTAATTAAAAAGCACAACTCTAATCCAAATCATATAATTACCGAAAATGAAATGAGGAACCTGAAGGTGGGGAACAATGCAGAAGATAATAAGGAACTAAATAGAGAGATTGAAGAAAAAGAAGCTGAAGACAATTGCGACAACCACGAAAATAATCCTTATGATATTTTAAATGCTTAGCGATTCCTAGTACCTATAAGACATTACCTTGCTAAACGACCTTGTACATTTTGCTTATGCTTTATGGCCCAATACTTAAGCTCTATTGGTGAAACCCATCGCGCAAGCTCGCACTACCTCGCTACTTCATTTCGTTTCACTGCATTCATTTGCTCACAGGCCTCAGCTTTATGCAGCCTTCTTTTACGCACGGCACCAACTTATTTGGAGAGCGTGAACGACAACTGCTCTGGATTTTAGAATCTACTTTTTTAACATGAAAGTCCGTCTTACTTGTTATCAATGCTGCTCAAACAGATGCTGTGCCATTTTTTTGTCATTGCCATAAACGTCTTTTCTAAAATTCAGGAATCCATCCCTATCTACCCATGCGGTAAAATAAGTTATCAGTACCGGCATTGGTTCTTTAAGTGTTACCCAACTTTCTTTAGACGCATTCATAGCTGCATCTATTCTTTCCGGTGTCCAACCCGGTTGATTTCTCAGGAGGTACGTCGCCATCTTTTTTGGCTCTGCCAATCGGATACATCCATGACTAAATGCACGTTTTTCGTTTTCAAACAAGGATTTTGATGGAGTATCGTGAAAGTAAATACTGTAGTTATTCGGAAAAAGAAATTTGACTCTTCCTAATGAATTACTGCCTCCCGGTTTTTGCCGGATATTCGGCAATCCATTGCTGCTGCCTGTTCGCTCCATGTTCTTATCTGCAAGATAATGTGCGCTCCTTCTCATGCCGGGAAGTATCTCTTTTCTTACAATGCTTGGAGGTATATTCCAGTAAGGACTAAAAACTATGTACTGCAAAAGATCATTAAAAACAACAGTTTTGTTTGCAGCAGTACCTACCACGATATCCATATCAAACACCTTTTTTGCATTTTCAAATACATGCAACTTGAAATCAGGAATGTTAGCAATTATCCTATTTCCTTCCGGCTCTTCCGGCATCCACCGCATTCGCTCCATATTAACCTGCAATTGTTGAATCCGGTCTTTAACCGGTACATTCAGATCGGCTATAAAAGCATCTGTTATAATTCCATCCTGTTTAAATCCATATCGCTTTTGGGCTTGCTTTACCGCCTGCAACAATTGAGTTGTAAAACTATTGGATGTATCATTTGCTGTATATTGAGCAACTTCTACAAGCCTTTGTTTTAGCTGCTTAATTACGACTGAAGTGTCGCCCTGCTTGTAGGCCTTTTTGCTTCCGGGATAAATTTCTTTCCATCCTCCCCTTTTTTGCATATCCGAATAATGTTTCAGCTCCTTCTTCATCAGCTTATATTGCTCGTTAACAGGTTCCCATCGCTCTGAATTTTCACCTTTGTTGGCAATTAAGGAATCTAATAAACTGGCTACATTTACTTTCTTTCTTCTAATGTGCCACTGCAATTCTTCGGGATCCACTTTACCCCCGTAAGCATATTGCGCGTATTTAAAAAAATGTTCTGTTAATCGAAGTTCTGTTTTAGTTATTTCATCATTTGCAGCATTAATTGTTGTGTCTTCATTAGCCAAGAATTCCATTTGCTGATGAAACCGTTGATCTGTCTGCATGCTATCGTGAGAGAGTTGAATGTAGCTATTGTGAAGGTTCAAAAAGGCACCGGTATGTTCTGCCAGGCCTTCTTTTGTAAACCAGGCAAACTGGTAATTTCGGTTGATATAAAACTTCCTTATTCTGTTTGCAGCACTTGCATGGACTCTTTGTTCGGTTATAAAGCCTTCAAGTTTTGTACTATCAACAAATAGTTCGGAGAAAGCGTTTGACTGAGTAATCGAAGTGTCTCTTTTTGCACCGGTTATTCGTGTTGGCTGGCTTTTGCAGGATTGTAATAAAAAGGCAATCGTTAATAGAAGAATATAACCTTGCTTCATCTGCTGGAATTTCATTAGTTATTAAAGCCGTTATACGCTTCGGCAGCCAGGGATTGTAAATATCTTTGTAGCCAGCTAGAGCGATGGTATGTAGAAAAACATAGCTGTATTCTACTTCGTTATAAAGACGAACCTTGTTCTACTGTTTTAAAAGACATTATTTTATTAAAACTCTTAAGATGGTCAAATGTAAATGCCTGGTTGACTGAATTTGAAGAAAGATTAGCATCGGTCATTTTTTGAACACTTATGGTAATGGCAATATCAGCAGGATTAATCGTATTGGATTGTAAGTCTCTTATCAGCGCTTCACTAAATAATGAAACAAAGCATTTATGAACAGCATTTGTAAGTGCATCTTCACCACGAATATTTGAAAAGCTTCCGGATTGGTATGTAAAAACAGTTGAAGGAGATTTTTTGATAATTGAACTGCCTTGCACTGTGACCGAAATATTTGTCTCTTCCCCGCATAGCTTGTAGTGTGCATTTTTAATTTCTACTTCCAGGCAATGGGGTAGTTCATTGTTAAGTACCAGTTGCCTTGCAGCCTGTCCTATTTTACCAATGTTCGAAAACTTTTGGGTGTCCAGTTCTTCCAAAATTTTTGATAGGGGAAGTTGGAGGCTATTTTCCCGGAGAAAAATGCTGAATGCCTCAGCAGTAACAAGAAAGGCCTGGGGCATATTAATGCTTTGAACAGTAAGATTGCTATTCATTTCAGGAGCTGCAATATGGCTGTCTACGAAGGGTATATCGTTCATGTTGATTTGAGGAAACATTTTTATTACGGGTAACATAAAAAGCATTTTTTGGGTTAAGCGATTTATTATTTCAATTTCTAATTTTTGCTATTTTATAATGTTGCATAAAGAATTCTTAGTACAAGAGTGCGACGCAACAAAAGCCTCATGGTACTCTACAGTCTGGCTCAAAAAACAATGAAGGCTTAAATAAATAATGTGGAAAGACCCAGCTGAATTATCAAAGCTATCAGTTAGCCTCTGCTTTTCTTATGACAGCAGAAGTAAATAAACATGATTTAAGTCAGGTTTACGGGGAGTTAATAATAATTTTGATTACAATATTTCAACTATGTTAAATATTGTAATCAAAATAACCCATTTATGTGGAATGCCTATTTCTTGTTACCAAGATTTCTGTCGAGCTAATGGTTACAGTAAGACCTGAAGGAGTAAAGGTTGATGCAAATACAACAAAGCGGTATGTGAGATTTTAGCAAATGCAGAAGAGACAATACTATCAGGATATCTAAGAAAACTTCCTTCCACGCAAGATATCTGTAGTTCACTCTTAAATTACTATGAAGAAAAAAAATGGCTAATAACTGAGGTTAAACGAGACAGAACACGTTAAGAAAAACTGTTAGGCGAAGCGCATCTTTTCCAATATTCCATTATCACCTTTATGGTTTTTTCTAATTCAGCCATAGAGTTTTCTTTTACAAAAAATCCCTGAGAAGATGCACTATAAGCATCAATTACAGACTTTTGATTCATAGCCGTGGAAAAAAACAAGTAAGGGATACATTTAACTTCTAATTTGGCGTCTTCCCTAATTTTCTTTCTTAATTCAAACCCGTCCATCGTAGGAAGGTTAATATCAGAAATTATGATAAAAGGAATTTTTTCAGTGGTGGTTAGGTAGTCAAGTGCTTCTTGCCCGTCTCCGAAAAAGATCAATTCATTTGTAAACGCTAAATGTTTAAATATTTCTGCGAATATTTCCTGGTCGTCAATATCATCTTCTATTATTATTACCGGTCCGTTATTATCGACATTGCTATTCATAATTAAAATTTTTTATACTCGCACTTTATGTTAAACTTATCAGGGGTGCAAGCGATGAGCCGCGGTTGGTAACTTGCTAATGCCAGTTATAGGGTTGTTGATCAGATATAGGAGTATGCTTTTATAGCACTCTAAATTTTAGCCGTTCCTTCAAGGCTGGTAATTTATTTGAAAAGGGACAATTGCAGGCGTCCCTAATTGTGTAATGTAACATTTAATAACCAGTAGGAAATGTTATAACATCGCTTTGAAAAGAGGTGCGAAACCCATGATCGTTGAATCTATTACGAAATTAAAAAACGTCCGTCACAAAGAACATGACAACAATCATCATTTCACTTTACCCCCCCCATCATAGGAATTAATTTTTGCCAGGGATAGTTTTGCTCAGTAAATAAAAGGCTGTTAATGCCATTTAAAATAAAAACTTCAAGAACGGATAAAGGACCAGCTTAGAGTTAGTTTTCAATTGATATTAAGGGCTACAACATAACATCCGGACCATTGAACGTTTTCGATCCCGACCCAAATTCCTCCAGTGCTTCCGAACCGGTTGATAGATTTTTGACTGTGACTATCCATGTCACCAAAAAGTTTATATTCTCATCCCCCAACAAAAGACTATCTTCCAACGAATGACTAATAAAATACCTGAGGGTACCAGTAACAAACAATCGGGTATTGCAAAAAAACGAACAAGGGCAGCAAAAGATACACTTCATCACCTGGCTTTCGACCATTCTTTACAGCCAAATATCATTTCTTCAGTAAGTAGCGGAAAAATAATAACAGCGAATGCCGCAGCGTGCAAATTGTTGGGCTACTCAAAAATGGAACTGGTAAATAAGAGCAGGACCGCTATTTTTTCGACTAAGGAAAGCAGCTTTAAAAAGATGCTGAAGCAAAGAACGGCGGAAGGTCAATCTACCGCTTTGGTAACAGCTGTAAACAAAGATGGTCGCATCCTTCCCTGTCAGATCACTTCCGCTGTTTTTATCGAAAATGGAGCTGAAAAAGCAATTACAACGATTGTTGATTTAAGCGAAAGCATGCTGAAGCAAAAAAATATTGATACTAAAAAAGACAAAATTATTGCTAATAATATTGTTATAGCTCAAACTAAATCAGACGTTAGACTGGCAGAAAATAACGAATGGATAAAATATATAGCAAGAACATCGTATGATGTTATGTGGGACTGGGATATATCTACAGGTGAAATTTATGTTGGAGATAGTGTTGTAGAAGTGTTTGGATACAAAGTGGAAAACAATACGGTGAACTTTAGAGATTTAAGACGTTGCCTTCTGCCGGAAGAAAAAGATATTGTTGAGAAAAAATTACACGAGATTCTTGCCTCTGAAAGTAAAAGCTGGAAAGACTCCTTTGCCTTCACCCGGCAGGATGGTTCTGTAGCTTTTACTAACTGCAGGGCAAGCATAGTAAGAGATGAGAATCGTAAAGCTATACGTATGATCGGTGCTTTACAGGACATAAGCAAGCTGCAGGAACTCGAAAATAAATTAGAAGAGCAAAAAGATATTGGTCACGTGCCCAAAGATTCGCTGGATGTATTATGGGACTGGAACTTATTGACAAATGAAGTATGCGTAGGTGAAGGCTTTGAAGATTTGCTGGGGTATACCAACCAGACTGATAATGACAATATTAAGGATTGGCGCAATTACGTGCATCCTGACGATAAAGTAGCTACTGAAAAAGGGTTGGAGCATGCGATTAAATCGCCTGATGTTAACTGGCAACATGCTCACCGTCTTAAAAAGGCTGACGGTTCTATCGCAAGAGTATTTAACCGGGCAAATATCTTTAGAGACGACAATGAAAAAGCCTACCGCCTCGTTGGCATAATGCAGGACATCACTCCACAAAAGGAGAATAAGAGCGACGCTGTAAGATTGATTGAAGACAAGAAAAGAAAGTTGACAAAAAAAATAAAAGATGTTGTTTTAGAATTAATTTATCATTCTCACGAAAAGCTTCAAACTAACTTTTCAGACTACCTCAGCACTGTACTTCAGTACGACTATACTTACCTGGCTAATTTATTTTCAGAAGTCGAAGGCGTATCGATACAGCAATACATTATCACCCAAAAAATTGAACGCGTAAAAGAATTAATAGAAACGAATGAGCTGACTCTCACCCAGATTGCCCGCAAACTTCAGTACAGTAGTGTAGCTCATTTGTCAAACCAGTTTAAGAAGTTTACAGGTTTAACCCCCACTGAATTCAAGCTCAATAGTAATTAAATTGCCTTCAAAATGTGTGAATGATGTAATCTTTTAACTATAATCATGTAACACCTCTAAGCACTATCGAGTATCATTCTTCGTTTTAGGATTGTGTAAAAAAATTTAATGCACAATATTTCATTTCACAATCCTAATTTATGAAGCAGATGTCTTTCATTACAGAGAGTAACCGGTTACGCAGAGGTAAAGGTTATTCTAAAATTTTCAACAACAAATGGTATTTTCTACTACTTCTGGTGCTTATCGGAGCCGGATGTAAAAAGGTTATGGAGGAAGTAGGACTAACTAGCGTCTGCCCTATCGTCATTTCTACAAACCCTAAAGATACTGCTGAGGCCGTAAGTCTTAATAGTAAGGTAAGTGCAACGTTTAACAAGGGAATGAATCCGTCAACGCTCAACGCTAAAACATTTACGTTAACACAAGGCACTACGCCAATCGCAGGTGTAATTTCCTATACAGATGCAACTGTAACTTTTTCACCAACAACTAATTTCAAACCAAATACCACTTACACGGGCACCGTATTGGCCGGTGTAGAAGATGTTGCAGGAAATGCGATGATAAGTAATTATGTATGGAGCTTTACAACAGGTGCAGGTCCTGATATTACAGCACCTACTGTTACTGCTACTGACCCTATCAACGCGGCAACAGGGGTTGCACTTAACAAAAACATTTCAGCTACTTTCAGTGAGGTGATGGACTCTTCTTCTGTTACGTCAGGCTTTACCCTTACAAATACAACAGACGGTGGCACATCGGTAAATGGCGGTGTTACTTATATAGGAACAACAGCGGTTTTTTCTCCTTTAGGTAACCTTTTGGCTAACACCACCTACACAGCTACAATTACTACAGGTGCTAAAGACATTACCGGCAATAGCCTGGCAAGCAGTTATGTTTGGAGCTTTACAACAGGCGCTTCAGCAGACGTTCTCGCACCTACTGTAATTTCAACAGTCCCTGCAAATGGAGCGACCGGCGTAGCCTTCAATACAAAAGTTTCTGCCACGTTTAGCGAGGTAATGGACCCCACTACAATAGCTAACGCAACCTTTACATTAAAACAGGGAACAACAGTGATTACTGGCCTCGTAACATATGTAGGTACAACTGCAACTTTTTCACCGGCAGCGAATCTGTCACCCAATTCAGTGTATACAGCTACAATCACTACAGGCGCAAAAGACCTTGCAGGTAATGGATTGGTAAGTGATTATATCTGGAGCTTTACAACCGGCGCTGCCGCTGATATAGTAAGGCCAACCGTCATTTCTACCGACCCGGTTAATAATGCCACTAATGTGGTGCTTGATAAAAAAATCGCTGCAAATTTCAGCGAGGCCATGGATCCGTTAAGTATTTCAACAGCAACTTTCTCATTAAAGAATGGAGCAGCAGTTGTTGCTGGAACAGTTAGTTATTCAGGTATAAAAGCAACTTTTTCACCTGTCGCTAATTTAAGCCCAAATACTACTTATACCGCAACCATAACTACTGGTGCTAAAGACCTTGCAGGAAATACCCTGGCCAATAACTATGTGTGGAGCTTTACAACACAACCTCCGGTCATAGCACCTCCTTCATTGGGAAGTGCCGCTCTTTATGGAGCCTTCGGAGGCAGTGCAGGAATCACAAACCAGGGATTAAATACAATCATTAACAATGGTAGTATTGGAACAACCGGTGCATCTACTTTAATTACCGGCTTTCACGATGGAACTACGGGCGACATCTACACTGAGACACCATTAAATGTAGGAAACGTAACAGGTAGAATTTATACAGCTCCTCCAACTCCAGGCAACGCTACCTCTTTTGCAGCAGCAACAAAAGGTTTGTCTGACGCAACGATTGCTTACAACAGCATTTCGCCTGCATCTAAGCCCGGCGGCACTGATCCTGGCGCTGGCGAACTAGGTGGATTAACCTTAGCTCCTGGCACCTACAAATCAGCCAGCGGCACATTTAAAATAACAAACGGAAATCTTACACTCGATGCTAAAGGTGATCCCAACGCAGTTTGGATTTTCCAGACGGCTGCAGGCTTGACAGTTGGTATTGCGGGACCACAAGGTGCCAAAAGTGTAAATATGATCAACGGAGGCTTACCTAAAAATGTATTTTGGTATGTAGGAAGCGCAGCTGTTATTAACGGAGCCGGTGGTGGTATCATGACAGGAACTATCATTGCTTCTGCAGGCGTCACTTTCTCTACCGCAGGCAATGCTGTTCAAACAGTATTGAATGGCAGAGCCCTATCTCTGAACGCTTCGGTTACGATGGTAAACACAACTATAAACGTTCCTCAATAATAAAAAATTCTATGTTGTTTGCTTAAGAAAAGCTTGGATGCAAACGTTGGTTTTTCAATTAAGCATTGTTGTGTCACTCACTTGTACAAGTAGTAGTGAGGGCAGCAACCAAAGCAAGATCTTAAGCAAACAACATTTAAAAGTACTGGCAGGAAACGGAATGTTATCCCAACAAAAAATAAAATAATTTATAAAAAAGCACACTATGTTACATTATACGGCAAATAAAAAATTTGCTTTCTTATTCCTCTCTTTAATAATTGCCGGCGTTGCGGGCAATGCGCAAAAAGTGAAGCGGGCACAACCTAAATGGTGGTTTGGAGAATCAGCCGCCGCAAACTTCAATACTTACCGTGGTACCACGCAAAAGCTAAACAGTAACTTAACAGTTCCTGCCGCATTTCACAAGGGAGACGGCATTAAACCTTACGCATCTCTACTAACTGAATACCGTCCAAATAAAGTATTGGGAGGTATGCTAAACGTAGCGTATGATAACCGCGGGGGAAGTTTCGACAGTGTTATGGCGCCTTGTAACTGCCCGGCTAACTTATCAACCAACCTTAGTTACATTACGATTGAACCAAGCATTCGTATAGCCCCATTTTCATCTGCACTTTATCTATTTGCAGGGCCAACTATAGCCTTTAACATTACTAAGGCTTTTACTTATCTGCAAGACAAACAAACTGATAAAAGAGGCGATTTGAGCGATATAAATAAAACTGTCTTTTCTGCCCAGGCAGGTGCAGGCATTGATATTCCCATTTCAGCCAGAGCAAGTGCAACGCAGTGGACCCTATCGCCATTTGCATCTTTTCAAACAAATCTTTTCGGAGCTCCACGTTCTGTAGGATCATGGTCTTTGTACACGCTTCGTACCGGTATAGCACTTAAATTTGGAACAGCCAAAAAGGTAGCTCCTGTAAAAACTACAGCAGAACCGGTTATCACTCCTTTAGTGGCTTCTGAAAAAGAAATACAGTTTTCGGTAAGAGCGCCGAAAGTTGTTCCGTTAAATCGCAAAGTGAAAGAAACTTTTGCTTTACGTAATTCAGTATTTTTTAACCAGGGTTCGACTGAAATACCAAATCGTTATGTGCATTTAAGCAACACACAGGCAATTGCATTCAAAGAAGGACAACTACAGCAAGATCAGCCTAACAATTTAAATAATGGTCGTTCTTCAAGACAGTTAGAAGTATACCATAACATTCTAAACATACTAGGTGATCGTTTGAGGGCAAATCCAAAGAGTACGATAAGTTTAAGCGGAGCCTCAGATAATAATCCTGCAGAAGGTAAATTAATGGCAGAAAATGTTAAACAATACCTGGTAACTGCTTTTGGTATCAACCCAACAAGAATAAGCACCGAAGGTAGAGACAAACCCCTTATTCCATCCGAACAACCAGGCGCGACAAAAGAACTGGCCTTATTACGTGAGGGAGATCGCAGGGTAGATATTGTAAGCAGTTCTCCTGAATTATTACTACAGGTTGGCGGTGTTGCTTCACCATTTTTAAAGCCAGTTGAAATAATAGCAGTACAGCAAGACCCCTTAGATAGCTATGTGCTTTTCAATGCAACAGGAGCTGATGAATTACTGAAGTCATGGAATGTGGTAGTTACCGACGAGCAGGGAAATGTGCAGCATTACGGACCATACACAAAAGACCAGGGATCTGTTTCAGGAAAAACGATTTTAGGAAACAGCACGCACGGCAACTATAAAATTGTTATGGTTGGAGAAACTAAAAGCGGGCAGTCAATAAAGAAAGAAAGCTCAGTTAGCCTGATGAAAATGGATGATCCTAAACAAGAAGGTTTACGTTACAGCATCCTGTTTGATTTCGATAAATCAAAGACGATTGCTTCTTATGAGAAGTTTCTTACTGATATTGTAACACCTCTTATCCCTGAAAACGGAACGGTTGTTATTCACGGTCATACCGATATCATTGGCGACGAGAAATACAACAATGCATTATCTTTTGAAAGAGCCAACAGTGCACAAAAAATCATTGAAGGTGCTTTGTCAAAAGCTGGTAAGAAAGGAGTAAATTTTCAAACCCTTGGTTTTGGTGAGGATGCAGGCAATGCACCTTTCGAAAACAATCTACCTGAAGAACGTTTCTATAACAGAACGGTAATTATTGATATAGTTCCTTCTAAATAAGAATCTTTAAAACCCCAACTGAGTACAGGACCAGGCATTATATGCTTGTCTCCTGTACTTTTTTTTATATGCTAGATTACTTATATGCTCTTGCTCTTTCGGCTTGACGCCCTACGATCATGAGATATTTGACGTTGATTTTGTATTGTCAGGTTTATGAAGCAACTGGTGCTACGAATAATTTTTCCTTAAACTCACTTTTAGATTTTGAAAAAATTTCTCCTCTTTTCCCGGTACATGGGTTAATTCAGTTTGTAATTAGGTTACCATAACCACATCTTATTTGTCTTAACTCGACTCTTTCAAAAACTAATGTTGTTTTCGGCTTGTATTAGAGTCGAAAAGCCAGTAAAAAACTGAAGTGCCAAAATACGTTGTTGTTCCATTGGTCAATTTTACTAAAACAACTTTACATCGTGCGCTTTAAGCTTTGGTCATAGCTTATACCAACTTTTTTCTTTCTGTACATCTTTGTTCCCGTAATACTGTTATGCATCACAAAAACCTGACTACAATCATGTTTCCATCGGCTGTAGGACATAGAACCAACAGCAGCGATTATCTACTTTTGTAAAAAACCTCATGAAAACTATTCTTATAACCACCGACGTTTCTACTGCGGCCGGCAATGCAACAATTGATGGCTTGAACTTGTACGGCAAATGCTGGCAAAGGTAATTTTGGTTACCGCTTACCAGCTGCGACCTCCCTTGTATGATAGCCCATGCCAGAAAAGGCGGTCTGGTTACAGTGCAGAGATAATACCCTGGCGATTATTAGTGCTGCCATGGAAAATTACATTTGAACCGGGCGTCAATGGCTGATGCACATTGTTATTGCGGCGACTACCAGGGAATCGGCAATTCTTACTAAGATTTATGGAACACGGACGATACGGATTAGACAGGTAAGAGCGGATTTCTTAATTGTGTTCTTAAAAAGATGATCTATGCTAATTCTGCTTTTGATGATGTAATGTTTTGTTCATGTTTTCGTGGAGTAAATTGTGTGAAAATCTATTCAATCTGTGTAATCGGTGTTCCTCTTTGCACTATTTAAAAAGGCTTACTTGGTTTTATAAACTTCCTTTGTATAATAAAACAGCAGGAAGTGCTGAGTAACTCTGTAAAAAATAAACATGGATAGCGGAAAGCAGATAAGTAATATTGAGCAGTTCGAAGCTCTTTTCAACTATGCTACCATTGGTATAGTCGTAACAAACGATGAGGGACGGATCATTAATTTCAACAAATTTGCTGAGAAGCAATTTGAATTTAGCAGGGAGGAAGTGGTGGGAGAAACTGTTGAATTGCTGATTCCCCCGTCTGTGCATGCCAAGCACCATAAATACAGGGAAGATTATTATCATAAACCTGAAGTAAGGGTGATGGGTCATGGAAGAGATTTGTTTGCGAGGAAAAAAGACGGCAGTACTTTTCCGGTTGAAGTAAGCCTTAGCCATTATACTATTGGCGATCACACTTTTGTCATTGCGTTTGTTATTGATATAACTGTTAGAAAGAAACAGGAAGAAACAGTGCTGCAACAAAAGCAGGAGTTGGAAAGGGGCACGATTGAAATTAAAAGCATGAACAGTGAGTTGGAACAAAAAATCAGCGACCGTACAAAAATGCTTCGGGAGGCTTTAGCGGAACTTGAAAAGTCGAAGGAAGAGTTAAATGAAGCTTTTGAAGCTGAAAAAGAATTAAGCGAATTGAAATCGAGGTTTGTTACAATGGCGTCCCATGAATTCAGAACACCTTTAAGTACTATTCTTACATCG
This sequence comes from Segetibacter sp., assembly GCA_025963675.1. Lineage (GTDB taxonomy): Bacteria > Bacteroidota > Bacteroidia > Chitinophagales > Chitinophagaceae > Segetibacter. The sequence goes on along the minus strand of JAOQAJ010000143.1, from coordinate 3,063 downwards.
GCTTACCTTTTGGATAAGTACAACGAGCTAAGCCCCGACGCCAAGATTGACAAACATGTCAAGAGGATCAAGGGAGCGGTTGGTGGAATGAAAGGTATACTTGAGGATTTTCTATCGCTTGGCAGACTGGAAGAGGGGCACGTGCAAACAAACATTAAGATGGTTACACGTGCATTTATTGATGGTATGTTTAAAAATTTAATGCAGGAGCTGGATGCCTTATTGAAAAATGGGCAACAAATCGTTTATACAAATTCGGTTGTTACAATCGTTTGTATGGATACTAATTTGGTGACCAATATTCTGATAAACCTCGTATCAAATGCCATAAAATTTTCGCCTGAAAACGGTATTATCAAGGTGGCTTCCTTTGTAGAGGACAACAACTTTATTATCACTGTTGAAGACAACGGGATCGGCATTTCTGAAGAGGACCAGCAACATTTGTTCGAGCGCTTCTTTCGCGCAAAGAACGCAATCAACATACAGGGCACCGGACTTGGACTGCACATTGTAAGCAAATACCTCGAACTGATGAATGGAAGAATAGAGATGAAAAGTAAACTTAATGAGGGTTCTACAATCACGATTTACATTCCCCAGCCCACCCGTGCTGAACAAACAGACATATGAAAAAGATATTAATAATAGAAGATAACTCAGAGGTAAGAGAGAATACAGCAGAGATAATTGAATTATCAAATTATAGAGCCATTACAGCAGAAAACGGGAAAGCAGGGGTAGAACTTGCGTTGAAAGAGTTGCCTGATTTAATTGTTTGTGATATTATGATGCCTGTATTAGATGGATATGGCGTTTACCATTCATTAAGCAAGCATAAAGAAACTGCTTCAATCCCGTTTATATTTTTGACTGCCAAATCAGAAAAAGCGGACTTTAGAAGGGGAATGGAGATGGGGGCAGATGATTATGTAACAAAGCCGTTCGACGGTATTGAGCTATTAAATGCAATTGAAGTAAGACTGAAAAAAACTGAGTTACTAAAACAACAATATGAGGGACCCGGAGCAATTACAGAGTTTCTGACAACTGCACAAAAGACAGGGAAAGTGCAGCTCACGTCACCCGAAAGGGACAGCTATACGTATAATAAAAAGCACATTCTTTACAAAGAAGGTCAGCGACCAAGAGTAGTTTATCATGTAATAAGAGGTAAAGTAAAAGTGTCGAAGACGAATGACGATGGGAAAGAATTTATTACAAACATTTCCGGCCCTGGCGATTTTTTTGGCTACACTTCTATTTTAGAAGATGTAAATTATAAAGAAGAAGCGCAGGTATTAGAAGAAACAGAATTGATGTTGATACCGAGGGAAGATTTTATGCAACTGGTATCAAACGATATGCAAATAGCACAAAGCTTCATAAGGATAATAACAAGAAATATCGTCGAAAAAGAAGAGAGCCTGCTCAGTCTTGCTTATAGTTCTTTGCGTAAAAAAGTTGCCTATGGCCTCATTCAGCTATGCGATAAGTATAAATTAAAAGATGAGTCGAACCCTGCTCTGAACTTATCGCGTGAGAATATGGCACAGTCGATTGGTATTGCCACAGAGTCGCTTATAAGAACGTTAGGCGACTTTAAAGATGAAAAGCTGATTGACATTCAAACAGGCAAAGTCATTATTTTAGATGAAAATAAATTAAGGAACTTGCCTTATTGATGTTAATGTTTTATCCTCCGCTTAGTTATCCGCACTATCCTGTTTCGCATCCTCGACCATTAGCGCATGACTAGTTTCGCTTCAGCAGTTTTCGTCAATATCATTATTAACCTAAGCCGCAAAAACCAAGGTGCATCAACTACTGGCTTTCCTTCTTGATTAATAAGGGTAAAGTAACTAAAGAGCCACATTTCTACCTCAACTTTTACTGAAACTTCTATGCCGGCTTTCTGATTGGCAGACCGGTCCGCCTGGGAATATAGAGAAGTATGACGGGAAAGAGCTGAAAGTATGATTTATATCATATAATTCGTGCTGCTTTGGGACTAACGTTGCATAAGCCGTTAAACTGATAAAACATAAGACTAATGAAAAAACTAATTGTATTATTTGCCCTGGCAGGTACTTTCTCTATTTATTCCTGCGGAGGAGGTGAACAAAAACCAGCCTCGGCCAAAGATGAAGCGGCAACTGCACAGACTTCAGATGCTTCCAAAGAAAATCCTGCTTATGACGCAGAGAGAGGTAAAGGGAAATTTACAGATGTTAAAATTGCCGATAAGCTTGATCCAGCTATGGCCACGTCAGGTGAAAAGGTGTACAACATAAAATGCTCGGGATGTCACAAATTGACTGATGAGAAATTAGTTGGGCCTGGTTGGAAAGACGTAACCAAAAGACACAGGCCGGAATGGATCATGAACTTTTCTACCAATACTGATGAGATGATTGATAAAGACCCTAAAGCGCAGGCAATGTTAGAGCTTTGTATGGTGCGTATGCCTAATCAAAACATCAGTGATGAAGCCGCAAGAGGTATATACGAATACATGCGCAAGAATGACGGAGTAAAATAAAACTACCCATAAACACATTATAATGAAAAATTTAAAAGTCAATTTATTGGCCCTGGCAGCGCTTTGCATTGCCGGGAGCATGACCGCCTGTAAACCAAAAAATGCAGGAAATATAGTTAGCTCCGATGCTGCTCAAAAATCTTATGTAGCTCCAGGCAAGTATGACGAGTTCTACAACTTTGTATCAGGGGGATTTAGTGGGCAAATGAGCGTGTATGGCTTGCCTTCTGGCCGCTTGCTAAGAGTTATACCTGTGTTTTCGCAAGACCCCCAGGAAGGATATGGATACAGCGAAGAAACAAAAGGAATGCTAAACACTTCACATGGTTTTATACCATGGGACGATTTGCACCATATTGAAGCATCGCAGACAAACGGCGAAATAGATGGACGCTGGACTTTTGCAAATGGCAACAACACGCCTCGTCTTGCGCGTATTGATTTAAAAACTTTTCGCACTGCAGAAATACTGGAAATACCAAATAGCGCAGGTAACCACTCTTCCCCTTTCATTACTGAAA